>JBDKGS010000235.1:0-6869 GCA_039798065.1 Fibrobacterota bacterium
GATTCGACGGCGATGGAAAAGCTCAACCTCAAGTGGCTGACCCTGCTGGGCAAGGATTCCGCTGCCATCACAGCTGCGCAGGAAGCCTATGATGCGGACACCACCGAGAAGGGCAAAGCCGCGAAGGCCATCAAGCTGGAGAAAGCCAACACCAAGCTTGCGGCCGACTGGACCAAGTACAACACCGCAGTCGAGAAATTGCTCCTGAAGAGGGCTACCGACTCGACCAAGGGCGAAGAGAACAAGCAGAAACAACTCGACAAGCGCGCTGCCGACTCCGTCAAGGCGGCAACCAAGTACACATCGGATTCGACCAAAGCCGCAGCGAAGATCACGACCAGGCTGACCACTTGGGCGAGCAACAACACCCGTGACTCAACGAAGATGGCCGCAGATACCGCTGCATACGCCCTGAAGCTGCGCACAGCCATTGCCACCAAGGTGACCAAGGACTCCCTCGATTCCTTGACCCGCCGCGCCGACTCCACCGCGATCGCCCAAGCCGACTCCGCGCTGTCCTATCGCAAGGCAGTGCCGGTGTTCAGCATTGCAAGTGGAAACTACACCACCACGCAAAGCTTGACCCTGACCACTACCTACGCAAGCGGCAAGATCTACTACACAGTTGATGGCACCACACCAGACACCACAAAGACGCTGTATTCGAGCGCGATATCGCTGCCGATAGGAAAGACGGTGCTAGCTGTCGCCTACACTTCCACGAAGACGGCTCCGACGCGGGTGTTTGGGCAGACCTACGTGATCGACACTGCGGCCCTGCCGACTGTTGCCGCACCATACGCCGATACAGCAGACAGCATCAATGTGATCCTGACCAGCCCTGATACCTCCGACCTGTACTACACCTTCAATGGCAGTGCGCCCACCACCACCGAGAGCTCGACGAACTTCAAGGCCAGCTTGGTCGTCACGAAGGACACCATCAAGATCGGCAAGTCGGATACCATCAAGGTGATGGCTGTGAAGACCGGTCGCCTCAACTCGCCTGTGGTCACCCAAGGCTTCTTGTTGACCGCTCCTGCTCCTCACTTCAACAAGAACGACACCACCAGGATTGGATCGTTCTACGTGCAGATCGCCGACACGCTGGATCCTGCCGTGACCATTCGCTACACGACCAACGGCACAACCCCCACTCTGACCAACGGAACCGTCCTGGGTGCCCATGGTGACTCGGTTCTGGTCGACAAGATCATGCAGATCAAGGCGGTCGCCTACCGCACCGGCGTGATCATCAGTCCTGTGGTGACACGTACCGACACCGTTCAAGCCGACTCGATCACCGTCGATACTCTGGATTGGACTCCCGACGTTGATACCTCGAATTGGACCTTCACGCTGCCGGCAGTGCCCGCCGGCCAGACCATCCGATACATCGTTGGCGCCAGCCCGGCCGACCCAACCTCCAGCACCGGTACGCTCTATACAGCCGGCGCGACAATCACCCTCCCGGTTGCCCAGAAGATCAAGGTGATTGCAGTAGGTACATCCCTGAAGACGAGCAAGGTCAAGACCTACTCCATGGCAAAGCCATCCGCATCCTGACGGATTAAACCGTCCATCCAACTCACCCTCTCCGGACGCCGACCGGAGTGGATGACAGAAAACGGTTGAGAAACGGCGATTAGGGGGATGGGTCTCCGGGAGCACAACTCTCGGGGACCCGTTTTCGTTTTTATGAGAGCACGCCTCGTCACCGAGGACGACAAACGATCCAAGGCTTCGTGAATGGGATTCGACACTTCAGGCTTTGGATACCCAACGAGAGATCAAGCGGTGCGGTCCAAGAACCGATAAACAGATATCGGGAAGGCGGGTCTCAATGTCGAATCCAAGGTCGGCGCCAACAAGGAGCAGCTCAAGAGCCGGTTGGCTCGGGAGCGCCGTTGTGGCGTTCGGAATCCTGCTGGGTTGCGACCTGTTGGAATCCCCCACTCCCCGCGACGCGCGGGCAAGCTCGATCGCATTGCTGGAGATGGCCCAACGATCGGCAGCGGTGGCAGATTCCGCAAAGGCGTATTCCGACTCGCTCCTGGCGGTGCGCAAGGCGGATTCCGTCCGCACACTCACGGCCAGAAGCACGTGGAGGTCGGATTCCGGCAAAAGCGCCAAGACCAAAGCCGCCCTCGCGATCCAACGAGCCAAGGATTCGGTCAGCATCATCAAAACCCGAACCGCAGACTCCCTTGCCAAAGCCAGGCACTACACGACGGACTCGGGTCGATACGCGAAGGATTCCATCGCAGGCGCGAAGACCTTGGCGGCGGTCACCAAGAAATTCGCGACCAAGATGGCGAAAGACACCGCGGCCTACAACAAAGCCCAGGCCGCGGGAGCGGCGCGTGTGACCAAGGATTCCATTGCGCTGGTGGCCGCACAGACAACCAAATACGCGACAAAGCTTGCGAAGGATTCCGCCGCGGTCGATGCCGCCCAAGCTTTGGTGGATGCCGAAACCGATTCGACTTCGGCAAAGGTGAAAACCTCCAACGCGGCCAAACTGACCAAGGCCAAGGCAGCACTACAGAAAACCCTCGACGCGCAAACCAAGGCCATCGCATCGGCACGGGCAAAACTGAGCAAGGATTCCGCCGCAAACCAGGCCAAGCTGGCGACTCTTGCCGCGAAAATGGCAGCCAATCCGACGAGTGCCGCCGCTCAGTACACGAAGGACTCGACCGCGATCGCCGCCAAACTGGCCAAGGACCTGGCCAAATGGACCACCCGAGGAATCGACGATTCGACCAAGCTTGCCACCGATGTCGAAAAGAAAACCGCCAAATGGGCCAAGGACACGGCCGATATGGCCGCCGCCGAAGTGCTCGCAAAGGCAAAGAAAACCGCCGATTCCATCGCCATCGTGAGTGCCGATTCTCTCCTTGTCTTGAGTCGAGGTCTGGTGAGCTTCAGTCCGGCGGCAGGGACCTTCAGTGTGTCGACTCCTGTCACCTTGACCAGTACCTACACGAGCGGAATCAACGGCAAGATCTACTACACCACCGACGGCTCCACCCCCACCACTTCGTCCAGTTTGTACTCGGGCGCCATTACGGTGGACGCGGGAATGACCATCAAGGCGATCGCCACCCAAACCGGGTACTCAAGCACAGCGGTTGTGGGCGCCCGCTACTACGTGGGCACAACCGCCTCCCCCACGTTCCTTCCCGCCGCGGGAACCTACAGCGGCACGCAATCGGTAGTGGTCACCACGGCGGATTCGGCCACCATCTACTACACCCTCAACGGAGCCACTCCCACCACCGCGTCGGCGTCCGTCACCGACTACGGCGGGACAATTCTTGTCGACTCGATCCAGACGCTCAAGGTGTTGGCCGTCCGAAACGGAAAAGCACCGGCGGCGGTCGCGAGCGCGGCCTATTCCATTCGCGTGGACGCCCCCACCATGTCCCCCGAAACCGATTCGACCGCGTACGATTCGATGATCGTGGTCTTGTCGACCGACGACACGTTGTCGGTCATCCATTACACCATGGATGGGAGCACCCCCACTTCGGGGTCGGCTACAATGGCCAGCGGCGGTTCCATCAAACTCAAGTCGACCCGCACCGTCAAAGCCATTTGCACGCGCAACCATTTCGCCAACAGCGACGTGGTGACCACCAATGACACCATCCAGGTTTCGCCAGTGGAGTTCAGCGTGGCGGCAGGAGACATCGATACGTCGGCGCCGATTCTGGATACGCTCACGACCACGACGCCAAACGCGAAGATCTACTACACCATCGACGGCTCCGAACCGACCGTGGCATCCACTTTGTACACCACCGCCATCGCGCTCACCGATGCCGTGACCGTTCGAGCCATCGCCGTCAAACCCAACCTGAAAAACAGCGCGGAATCGACGGCGGAATACACGGTCGCACAACCACCTCCCGAATGAATCGCACGGCGTTTGTGAACCAGAGACCGGTCAGCAAAAAGGGAGCTGCCGGGCAAATTTTGCCAGAAACGCACCACCGGACAACGGTTCGTGGCGACGGATAAACCGTCCGCGATGCTCTGGCACCGTCTTCGCGTTTGAGGGTTTTCCGACAGAGTGAGACCGGCACCCATGAAAGACTTGCCACCGGCGTGGCGAAGATCGGAAAATGGGAACCACCGAGCCGTGATCCAAAACACTTCCAAAGGATGCGCCAACCATGAATGGTCAAATGCAAGTACCAGTCCACCTGCGGCCCCGTCATCGGTTGGCACGAACCGCTTTTGCCATGAGCCTTGGACTCCTGACCTGGACCGGCGCAGCCAGCGCGCAGTGCTCCTTGACAGGAACCGGCACCTCCGCCGACCCTTACCAGGTCGGCAAGTTCACCGACCTGGTTCAGGTGGGTCTCACCTGCGGAATGTCGGCCACCTACAAGATGACCGCCGACATCGATACGGTGGGGCAAGCGGGCCAAGCCTTCTTGCCGATCGGGACCAACGCCGACACCAGCGCGGTGTTCACGGGGACGTTCCATGGCATGGGCTACAGCATCAAGAACCTGGCGATCAACTCCCTCTACGAACTGAACGTGGGACTGTTCGGCGAAGTGGGAAATGGAACCATCGACAGCCTCACGGTCGCCAACGCGAACATCGTCGGCAAATCGAACAATGTCGGCGGCCTGGCGGGTCTTAGCCAAGGCAGCATCGTGGCGTGCTACGTGTCAGGAGTTGTCAACGGCGGTCGCAACGGCGTCGTGGGCGGCCTGGTGGGCGAGAACAACGGCACCATTCTGCGCAGCCGTTCGTTGGTGCTGACCAACGGCGATACGGGCAGCTACCTGGGTGGACTTGTGGGCATGAACGACACCGACGGAGTGATCCGCAACTCGTACACCAGCGGCAGCATCCTGTCGAAGGTCTACAACAACGTCATGGGTGGCGTGGTGGGTTACAACTCCGGGACCGTGACGGGATCGTACAGCACCGGCAGGGTCAATGGTGGGTACATCAGCGTGGTTGGTGGCGTGGTGGGCGTGAACAACGGGTTCGTGGATAGCTGCTGGGCAACCGGCGCAAGCGTGAATTCCACCCTCGAAAGCCAAGTCGGCGGCGTGGTGGGAATCAACGATTCCGGGAGCATCCTCAGCGCAAGCTATTCCTCCGTTCCCGTGGCCTGCGGAAGCGGTTGCCAAGTGGGCGGCGTGGTGGGCGTGAACAACGGAGCCATCCACACGAGCTATTCGACAGATTCCGTCACAGGTGGAACCTACAGCATGGTGGGTGGCGTGACTGGCCAGAATGGAACCGGATGCACCATCCGATTCAGCTACGCATCGGGTCGATTGTCGGGCTCCGATTCGACGTCCGTCGGCGGTGTGGCGGGCGAAAACAGCGGGATCATCAGGACCAGCTACGGCTCCGGCATCGCTTCGGCGAACGTCTACAGCCGTTTGGGTGGCGTGGTGGGCTCGAACGAAAATCACGGATCCATCGCCGATGTCTACGCGATCGGGCGGATCATGAGTGGCAACGAATGCAGCATGGGCGGAATCGTGGGGGAAAATCGCGGCGAAGTTCTTCGCTCCTACGCGGTGACGACCTCGGTCCGCAGCACGACGGGCACGGTGGGTGGCGCCGTGGGCATGAACGGACCGAGCGGCAAGATGACCTCCTTGTACTGGAATTCGGCGGTGTCCCAGATCGAGATGGGTGTAGGCTACGACGTGGAAGGCGGAGCCAACGGAGTGCCCGGCAACCTCAACACGGTCTTGATGCACGACAGCACCAATTTCCGCGGCTTCGATTTCCTGACCACCTGGAAGATCGACCAGGGTCTGGCCTACCCCAACCTCCGCAACATCGTGAACTCCCCCGCCGTCTTCGTGGGGCCAAGCAAGCCGCACGCAAGGAGCTTCGCTTCGCTGCGTCGCGTGGGTTCAGACCTGATCCTGCAACTTCCTGTCGCCGCCGAAGTGCGGGTTTTGAACCTTCAGGGCCGACAGATTCTGCCCTCGCAGCGCTACGATGCGGGACGCCAGATGCTGAACCTCCCCAACGGCTCGTCGGCTGCGGTGGTGCAAGTCAGGTCGCAGGGCAAGATCGCCAACCTGATCGCCGAGCCGGTTCGCTAGGTAGGCATTCGAAAACAGGGTCAGGTGTCCAAGACCATTAGGTAAGAGCAACGACATTTTTTGGGGCTAGCCACCAGCCAGCGCCCGAACGGACCAAGATCCGGGATTGAGACTCCTCTCTCCCGGATCTTGTCATCTTGTGTCCGGGAGCTAGGTTTCCTGGTCTTGAAGATCCGTATCGTGACAGTCGCGCTCGCCCTGTTCGTGGGCTTGGTTGCAGTTATCCAAGCTCAACCCGAAAACCTGCTGGGCGCCCTGGCGGTTTCCGATACCACCGTACGCGACACATCCAAAGACACCATCGCCTCGCCCGACACGATCCAATACGACTCCGATTCGCTGGAGTACGGTGCCGACGACCGCTCGCTGTTGTTGTTGGGCAATGCGCATCTCAAGTACCGCACCACGATTCTGGCCGCCGATTCCATCCATTTCGACCAAGCCACCCAGATTCTGGAAGCCAGCGGATCGCCCGACGTCCAGGATCCCACGTTCCAGCCCTTCAAAGGCCGGGCGCTCAAATACAACCTCAAGACCCGGTTCGGCGCCGTGTACCAGGCGCGCAGCTTCAAGAACGGCGAATACTTCCGGGGTGCCGAAATCCGTCGCTTCCCCGACAAGACCGTCCAAATTTTGGATGGCGACTACTGCAAGTGCAACGGGGTGGATGTCCCCGACTACTACTTCGCCACCGAGCGGATGGAAATCGAGCCCGACAAGGTGGCCACCGCCGCACCTGTGGTGCTGAACATCGAGGAAGTTCCGGTCCTG
>JBDKGS010000236.1:0-6841 GCA_039798065.1 Fibrobacterota bacterium
CAGGTGCCGCCTGGTTTCGGACGGCGATTTCCTGCGGAATCCACATATGACAGAAAATGACTTCTATGCGGAATGCCGGGGTCAGCTTCCGAAGGAGAGCCGGAGCAGGACCTGGTGGATGTAGGGATAGCGATGCAGCGCGCCTTCCTCCAGGCTTCTCTTGACGGTGTACCTGTAGTCTGCGGACAGAAACCGACTGAGATGGATGGAAAAGACCGAGGCCAACGAAAATTCGAGTTCTTCCCGGGGCCACAGGCCCCAGAACAAGCTTGGGGAGGCTGTGACGCTAGCCCAGCTTCCGAGGCGCACCCGCATCTCGCCGGTGGCTTCCAGGCCGGTCCCCTGTACGAATACCGCCCTTTGCATCACGACGGCGTTCGACGGAGTCACGTTTGAATCCAGGGCTTGCAGCTCGGACAGCAATGCGGGGTTTTCGATCGATTTCTGGAAGAAGGCTTCCGATGGCAGAAACTGGCGAGACCCGATACCGGTCTGCAGGGAGACCTCGACCATGGGTGTCTGCACCGCTTCGACGTTCAGACCAGCGCCCTCCCGCAACTCCAGGGGAGCAAGGGATCCGGCGGCCTCCCAGCTGGTCGCGGTCCGCGAACGGAGTTCGAGGATTCCTGTTTGTCGATTCCTGACATACAGCACGAGCGGTGCGTCGTCCGTGGTCAGATCGATGTTGGTGGGAAAGGCGTGGCTCGTGGCGGTGACACGACCGTAGGGGCCAAGCCGTGGAGTGATCCTTCTTACCGTGAAGAGCGTCGCGGTCAGCTCGTCGGGTGTGATCCGCACGTCGTCGTGGGCGATTTGGCTGGCACCTCCCACGAACTGGATCCGTGCCGATGAAATCCACGGACCAGCCTCCTTGCGCACGCGGAGTTGGCCGAATCCGGTCAGGTTCGTGGTTGTGCGGAGATTCGCTTGGCGGGACAACTTTTCGCGCGTCCAGACGACGCTGCCGCCGATGTCGGTGCCGAACCTCCAGTCCTCCCTGCGGTCCACAGGGGGCATGAGTGACAACATGCCTCCTCCCACCACCTTGGTGTCGAGCATCACCAGGGTCAGATCGATCCATTCGCCAGGTAGCAGTCGTACCGTGACAAATCCTGTCAGATCGTCGTCGCCTGACGAAGTTCCCGAAACCTTGTAGATCCCTGGCGGCAAGATCCAGGTGGGAAGTTCGGACAACCGGTCCTCGGTCTGCCCGAAGCCGCCGCCATACGCTTCGAAATCGTCCTGGCGGACCAGTTGGTATTCGCCGCGAACATGGCTCCGGTCCGGCGTGATGGTGGTGACAGTGAGAGCCGACCAGGTGGGTTCCACGACCCTGGTTCCGCCATCCTTCACGGACACCGTGCTTTCGAAACGCTGTTTGTCCGATCCCGATCCGAGTTTCACGCGGTATCTTCCCGGCGGGACGCGCAGGCGTCGACCGGGTTTTCCCGTGGCGATCAATCTGCCCGACGTATCGAACACATCCACCTTCGGCTCCAGTCGACCGACGGTCATGGCAGGCACGAAGATCGCCCCTTCTCCGATTCCCAGAAGCACCTCGTCTGCGTCGAGTTGTACCGCCGTGGAAGGCGCCTGCCAACTCCCGACGGAAGATGTCCCGCTGTCTGGCTTGGCCTTCACGCCGTAGCGGACCACGGTGTCGCCCCAGGCAGTGCCCATTTCTCCAATGTCGATTCCGGGCAGGTCGGGTGTTGGAGAGGCTTGGACAAATTTTGTTGAAAGGATGGCGCATGCCACCCAGCCGAGCCGTTTCAAGGTGCGGCTGTCTCTGTGCGCATCACGGAGTCGATCGCCCCGAGCGTGCGGTCCACGCTTGCCTCGAGCAGCGTGGAGAGCGCCCGCACCACCAGGACCGTTCCCTCTCCCTCGAGCTTGCGGCGCAGATCGAATTCCTGGCTCCACAAGACCGCGCCATCGGACATGCGCACGAAATCCATACGCAGATCCAGGTGGGCGTAGCGGGCGGCCTCCGTCATGTATTCTTCCAGCGCAACAACCCGTCCGCGCAGTTCGTAATCTGGATTGTTCTCTTCGTACTGCGTTTGCACCGACAAGAACAGCCTGGCGTCGGAAACGTGGCGTCGAACCATGTCGCTGACGACTTGCTCGGGGCGCATCGCCCACCGATCCCGCCAGTGGTACTGGATTTCGTGGGTTGAAGTGCGATATACGAGCTCGGGTCGCAGGTAGGCCTCTCCCATCGGGAAGTTTCGCACCAGGATCCGTCGCTTCCACGGGCCTTGCGCCAAGCGCGCTGCGGAAGTTGCGGGGACGTAGTCGAGCACGTAGTAGTGGTAGTCGCTGGGAGGTCGCGAGAAACACCCGGACATCGTGACAAGAATCGTCAAGATCGCGGCGGCGGATCGGACCATGTTCATGGATTGTCCCTTTCTCCGGAACGCAGGAGAGTGGCTGGGTTGTTCCTGATGGTCAGGCTGAAATCAGACAGGTTCCGTAGCGTGGTCCCCAGGTCCTCCATCGCGTGGTAGTAGTTCCCCTGCGATCGCGAAAGCATCAAATCGGCGCGACGGGCAAGGTTGGATACCGCGATCGTCGCCGAGTCGAGCCGGGCGATGGATCTTGCCGGTTTGATTTCGGCGACCGTGCTGTCGATCCGGCGCACCGCGTTTCCCGCCTGCTCGCCCAGGATGGACAATTTCTGGTCGATCCGCGCCGCGCGCAGGTCGCGCGACATCGCCGCGAAATCCCGGGAGGTGGAACGGAGGTCCAGCATGATGGAATCGATCTGGCGGACCCTGTCCGGACGGGTGAGGCTGTCGAGGTTCGCAAGGACCGAGGCGCTCGTGCGAGCGACGGTGTCGATCGATTTCAGGATGGTGGACGTGAAGCTGGGGCGGATCGCGATGACGGAATTCGGCTGCGCCTTGCCGCGTTCCGGATCGCCTGGAATCAGTTCCATGTAGCGCAGGCCGGTGATGCCGAAGATCTCCAGAGTTGCCGTGGCGTTCTGGTAGACGGGCGCCTTGGGGTCGATTTCGATCCCGACCAGGATTCTCTCGGGATCGGAGCTGTCGAAACCGAGTGAGGTCACCGACCCGACCTGGATGCCACGCAAAAGGACCTTGCTTCCGTTGGACAGTCCGGAGACGGATTCGCCTCGCAACGAGCAGACGAGGGGGAGCGTGGACCGGGAAAGGCGCGTGCCCAGCAGGATCGCGGTTGCAAAAATTGTCAAGATGCTCCCCGAGACGAGGAAGATTCCGGTCCACCGCAGTTGCGAAGCGGTGGGATTCAAAGGATGGGCGTCTTGGTCATGGAATGATCTCCCACTGGGATGGCGTCGGGGTGTCGGATGGATCGGTTTGTCGCGCGAAGAAACCACGGACACGTTCTGGTCCGCTCTCGAGTGCGTCCTTCAGCGAGCCGTCGAAAAGCGCTTTCCCTTCGTGGAGGAAAAGGATGCGGTGGGCCAGCGTGCGTATGGATTCGAGTTCGTGGGACACAAGAATCATCGTGAGGCCAAGATTCGCATGGAGTTCCAGGAGAAGTTCGTCCAACGCACGGGAAGTGACCGGATCCAGTCCGGCGGATGGTTCGTCGCAGAAAAGAATTTCCGGCTCGCGCACCAGTGCCCGGGCCAAAGCTGCGCGTTTGCGCATTCCACCCGAAAGTTCGCTGGGAAGCAGGTTCCAAGCGTGGGCCATCCCCACTTGGGAAAGTCGCGCCCTGGCGAGTTCCTCGGCGGCTCCGCGAGGTTCGATTCCGTCGAGCACCAACGGGAGCATGGCGTTCTGGCCTACCGTGAGACTGGTGACCAGGGCGCCGCTTTGGAACAGGACGCCCAGTTTGGAGCGGGCGATCCCGGATTCTGTGCTCTCCTTGCCGAGCTCCACTCCGATCACCTTGACAGTTCCTGACCATGGCGTTTCCAGACCTAGGATGTTTCGCAGCAATGTGGACTTCCCGCACCCCGAACCTCCGAGGACGACGCGGATCTCGCCACGCGCGATTTCCACGGACACGTCGGAGAGGATCTCGTGGTCGCCGTAGCCCGCATGCAAATCGCGAACGGACACCATGGCTTGCGATGTCGACGGATTCTGTCCTGATTCGGTCGCCGCGTTCACAGGTAAAGGGCCAGTGCGAAGATGCAGTCGGCGATGACGGTCCAGAAGATTCCCGCGACAACCGTTCGGGTCGTAGCCCGCCCCACCGCGTCCGATCCACCTCGAGTGGACAATCCGATCCGACAAGCGAGGAATGCGATGATTGTTGCGAAAACGGCGCTCTTGAGGAAGGTGTAGGAGATGTCCTTTGCCTGAAGCGCGTCGAAGAGGACCTGGAAGTAGGTCGTTGGCGCCAGATCCAGACGGAAAACGGCAACCACCAATCCGGCTGCGATTCCGCATGCGCTCGCGAATAGGGACAGGAACGGTGTGGCGACCACCAGAGCGATCACACGAGGGGCGACCAGGAATGTAGCGTCGCGTGCCCCCATGGTCCGCAGCGCGTCGACCTCCTCCTGCACCTTCATGGACGCGAGTTCGGCCGTGATGGCGCTTCCCGAGCGGCCTGCCAGGATCACGGCCGTCAACAAAGGGCCGACTTCCCTTACGAATGAAACCCCCATCAACGTTGCCAGGTGCACCGATGCACCATACTGCGCGAGTTGCTGTCCCATCAGCAACGCCAATGTGAGTCCGATGAGACCGGTCAGCAAAAGGACGACGGGAAGGGCCGTGGTCCCCAATTCATGGAGTTGCCTCCAAGTGGCTCCAGGCCAGCTGCGTTCGCGTCGCGAAAGGAGCGCGAAGATCCCCGAAAACATGTCCATCCCGAATCGCCAAGAGGCTTTCGTGTTCTGCCCGGCGTCCCAGAGCGCTTGGCCGATGCGTTCCAAGAATGGCGCGACCGATGGATTTTTCTCGATCGGGTCGGATCCAGGATCGGATGCGGCAAGTCGCGCGACCAGTTCCGCCGAAGGCGAACGCAACGCCAATTTCCGTCCATGGTCCGATGCGATCCGGCGACAATGGTGGAGGGATCCGGCGGCGAGGATATCGACCTCGGTCACTTGCGATGCCGAGAGAACGAGGTCCTCCAGTGCGGCTCGAATTTCGAGCTTTCGTCCCTCGCCTAAGGCCCAGGCACGGTCGAGCCGCGCGGGTAGGGTGGTTTCCGGCACTGTGGAGAACCTAGTCCAGGCTTTGGTCGGCCAACGGATATTCCGCGGCGAACGCGAAATATTTTCGAATTCTCCATCGGCTTGACAGAAACTGACGTGATTGTCGATTGTTTCATGTGTGACAAAAAATGGCAAACAAGGTTCTCGAGCTGCGATGCTTGTAGCTTGGTTCCATGAAAATTTCCATGTACAGCACCAAGCCTTGGGTGCGCGAATCCTTCGCGCCCCTTGCCGAAAAATTCGGCGCCCAGTTCACTTGGCTCGAGCCGCGTCTGGAAATTTCCACCGCGAACCTCGCGACAGGGCATGAAGTGGTTTGCGCTTTCGTGAACGACCAGATCGATGCCCCGGTGATGGAACGGCTCAAGGAGCATGGCGTTCGATTGATCGCGCTGCGATGTGCCGGCTACAACAATATCGACCTGAAGTCGGCTTCGCGCTTGGGTGTCGGGGTGGTGCGGGTACCTGCCTACTCGCCCTATGCCGTCGCGGAGCACGCCTTGGGTTTGATGTTGTGCCTGAACCGCAAATTCCACAGGTCTTGGGTAAGGTTGCGCGAAGGGAATTTTTCTCTGGATGGATTGCTCGGGTTCGATATGCGCGGCAAGACCGTTGGGGTGGTGGGAACCGGACGCATTGGACAAGTTCTGTGCTCGATGCTGTGCGGGTTGGGTTGCAAAGTGCTGGCCTACGACATCGCTCCGGACACGGCATTGGCCGCAACGGGAGTGGAGAATGTCGAGTTGGATCGATTGTACCGCGAGAGCGATATCATCAGCCTGCATTGCCCGTTGACGAAGGAAACCGTCCACATGGTGGGCACCGAAGCGCTTGCGGTGATGAAACCGGGTGTGATGTTGATCAATACCAGTCGCGGTCCATTGATCGACACGAGGGCCGTGATCCGCTCACTCAAGTCGGGCGCAGTGGGATACCTGGGCTTGGACGTCTACGAAGAGGAACAGGGGTTGTTCTTCGAGGACCGGACCAACCAGGTGATCCAGGACGACGTCTTCGTTCGCCTCCAGACTTTTCCCAATGTGCTGATAACGGCGCACCAGGCGTTCTTCACCAAGGAGGCGGTGGACAATATCGCCGAAACCACCATGGAGAACATCAAGGAATTCATGGAGACCGGCACCAGCGGAAATCTCGTGGTGGCTTGATGCCGGAAATTGTCAAGACTGGCGTGTTGACGCTCGAACGTGGACTGCGTCTTTACCCCAAAAGGGAGCGAAGGCGATCGGTGGTCTGGTCGCGGTCCAATCGCGAGGCGGCGACGTCCAGAACCATGGCTTCCCAGGCGTCGATGTCCGTGGAAGGAAGGCCGTCGTCGGGGAGCAATCCATTTTGCTCCAGGAAGACCAGGCAGGATGCGAGGCCGACTCGTTTGTTCCCATCGATGAAGGGATGGTTGCGGCAGAGGTAGAACAGGTAGGCCGCGGCGATTTCGATGGGGTCCGAGAAAACGGATTCGCCGAATGCAGTGGCTTGGGGGCCTGCTACGGCAGATTCCAAAAGGGCTCGATCGCGGATTCCCATGCCGCCGCCATGAGCTTCCAGAACGGCTTCATGAATGGCTTCGACGGATGCGACGGTGAGATGGAGGATCATGAAAGCCGACGAAAGATCTCGGAGTTCTTGCCGATGATGCGCCGGGCGCTTTCCTTGGCC
>JBDKGS010000237.1:0-6810 GCA_039798065.1 Fibrobacterota bacterium
GCGCCTTCGTCGCCGGTCAGGTATTCCACCGACCGTGGCGCGTACCGGAACCGATGCACCTTCGTGCCGTCGATCTCGTGGCTGGCCAAGCCCATCCACGACGGGGCCAGGATCTCCACTTCCACGCCCGATTCGCGCAGGCGCTTCACCGATTCGCGCATCCAGGGCACTTCGGAATCGGCATGGTTGCGGGCGTAGACGGACGAAATGAACAGGACGCGCATAGGGGAGTAAAGGTAGCCCGACTCGCCGTGGGGGTGGTCGGAGTGGTAGATTCCTGGGTCTATGGTCCATTCGATCCTTCTCGCCGGTCTCGTCTCCGTCCTTCCTTCGGGCGGACACGTCAAGGGAACCCTGGTTTCCGAACAAAGCGCGGTGCAGCCAGGTACCGTCGTGACACTGGGGCTCAGGCTCGAGATGGAACCCCATTGGCACGTCTACTGGACAAATCCTGGCGATGCCGGTATCGCTCCGTCCATCGCGTGGAGCGAAAAGAAGGGTGCCGCTCCCGACTCCCTCCAGTGGCCGACCCCCGACACATTGCCGGTCTATCCGCTGATGACCTACGGCTACAAGGACCAGGTGGTGATTCCGTTCACGGCCAAGGTCGAAGCGGGCGCGAAAGGCGAAGTGGTCCTGAAGGGCAACGCCAAGTGGCTGGAATGCAATGACATCTGCGTGCCGGGCAAGGCCGAATTGGCCTTGACGATTCCTGTCGCCTCGGCCTCGGTCCTGGATCCTGCCACCAAGCCGATGTTCGAGACGGCACGCGCCTCGATGCCGGTGGACAGCAAAGGCTGGATCTGGCGCGCGGCCATCTCCGACAGTTTCATCTACCTGAAGGGCTTGCCCCCCAAAATGGCACCGGCCTACGTACCCATCCGGTTCGTGCCGCTCGACCAAGGCGTCGTCGATAACGCCGCTCCGCAGCCCTGGGCCGATGTCGCGGGCGAATTCCGTCTCAAGATCCGCCGCGACGCCTTCGTCCACTTGAAGCCCGATTCGCTGCGCGGTGTGCTCCTGCATCCCGATGGCTGGCTGATGCCCAACTCGAAAGGGATGCGGATTTCGGTTCCGCTGGTTCCCGCCACCGCCGCCGACACCGTCTCGCCTCCCGCCAAAGCGAAGACAGAAAACGGCAACGCTTCCAAGGGCCTTCTCGTGGCCCTTTTCTTTGCCTTCCTGGGCGGCTTGGCCTTGAATCTGATGCCGTGCGTGCTGCCGGTGTTGTCGCTCAAGGTTCTCGATTTCCTGAAGAAGGGTGGAAAAAGCCGGCGCCACGTCTTTGGGCATGGCTTGGTGTTCGCAGCAGGGGCCATCCTTTCGTTCCTGGGGCTGGCCGTTGTCCTGCTTGTGTTGCGGTCGGGGGGCGAGGCCTTGGGGTGGGGCTTCCACATGCAATCGCCGCGTGTGGTGGCCATCTTGTCGCTGCTCATGGCTTTGCTGGCCCTGAACCTTTGGGGAGTGTTCGAGCCGGGTGCCGCGTTCTCGTCCATGGTGGGCGGTGGATCGGGTGCCGGTTGGATCGGGTCGTTCCTGACGGGCGTGACAGCTACCATCGTGGCCACGCCGTGCACGGCGCCGTTCATGGGTGCCGCGCTTGGTTACACGCTCACACGTCCGCCCTACGAGACACTTCTTGTCTTCTTCGTGCTGGGTGCGGGCATGGCTTCTCCTTACCTGGTGCTCTCGGCATTTCCGGGCTTGGCGGCCAAACTCCCCAAGCCCGGCGCTTGGATGGAAACACTCAAGCACGTGTTCGGATTCGCGATGGCCGGCACGGCCGCGTGGCTTTCGTGGGTGGTGGGACGATTGTCGGGTGCCGATGCCGCGGGTCTGGTGGTTGGACTGTGGATCTTTGTCGCCTTGGCGGCCTGGATCCTCGGGGTCGGCGCGTTGCCGCATCGGTCCAAGGCCGCGCGTTGGGGCGCGCGCCTGACATTTTCCGTCATGGTCGCGTTCGCTTGCGCCCTGGTGGTCGTTGCTTTGCCGCAATCCGCGTCGGATCGCCCTTCCCAAGCCGAATCCTTGGCCACCGAGCCCTTCCGCGAAGGGACGCTTGCAGAGCTTCGGGCCTCCGGGAAACCATGGTTCATCGACTTCACGGCCGACTGGTGCCTGTCGTGCCAGGTGAACGAACGCATCGCGCTGGACCGCCCCGAGGTGGTCGCTGCGTTCGCCAAATCGGGGGTGCGCGTGGTGAAGGCCGATTGGACCGGGCGCGACAGCTTGATCGCCAACACCCTGCGCGATTTCGGTCGGCAAGGCGTACCCTTCTACGTGCTTTCCGACGGCAAGACCGAAACCTTCCTCCCCGAGCTCTTGACGCCAGGAATTGTCATCAAGGCGCTCGAATTCGGAAAGTGACGGATCGTTCTCCCTAAGGTTGGGCGCTAGATCGCCTCAAGCACCAAAAACCACGGCTTCCAGGTGATCGCGATTCCGCCGGGCGCCATGGCCTCGGTGGTGAGTCGCTCCAGCAGCGCTTGCAGGCGGCTTCGGGTGAGAGGCCGGTCCTGCGGGGGAGGGCGGTTCACGCCGCTGGTCTTGAGGTGGCGCAGGAAGTCGGCCGCCGACGCGTAGAGCTCCACTCGGCTTTCTTCATGGAGGGTTCGGGCTCGCCAGCCGGTCTTCTTGGCCAAGGCAAGGGCCTCGCCGGGGTCGTGTCCGGGACCGGCGGAGTATCCGAATGCGCTGGAGGTGAGGATGCGTTCCAATTCGGGGAAATGGTCGCGACCAAAATCCGACAACACGTAGACGGTTCCCGCTGCGGACAAATTCCGGATCGAACGCAGATGTCCTTCCAGGTCGGGGAACCACTGCACCACGGCGTTGGATGCGACCAGGTCGGGGTGGATCGGGAACTCTCGCGGAGTGCGCGCATCCAAGCTTTCCCAGCGCGGGGGCTTGATCTCGTGGGGCCAGATGGCCGAGGCTTCGCGCAGCATGGTGGCCGACAGATCGGTGGCCACCAATTTGGACTTTGGAAAGCGTCGAGCGAGCTCCAAGGTCAGATGCCCCGTTCCGCACCCCAGCTCCAGGATGGCGGTGGCCGAGGCATCACGTGGAAGTTGTTCCACGAGCCGCGTGGCCATCCAGCGTTGCACCGGGGTCGTGTCGTGGTAACCTGTGGCGGCGCGTCCGAACCTCATGGATCTCCAATCCGGCATCACGGGCCAACCAATTCCAGCAATGCCGACCGGAAGGCTTCGGGATGCGTCAAAAAGGGAACGTGGCCGGCGTCGGCGGGCATCGTGCGTGTGACGGATTCTGGCGTGGGGCACGGAGGCGAGATCCGGTCGCTGGGCGAAACCACGAACAATCGACGCGGATGGTCGTGCCAGGGAGCTTCGAAACGGGTCTTCTCCAGGGCCACCAGACCTTCGGCGAGCGTTTCTTCGCGCATTTCCATGGCCTGTTGGAGCCAGCCTTCGCGAATCCTTCCTTCGAGCCCCATCAGGTCGGCGAAATCGGACAGGGTCCCCGAAGCGTCTCCAAAAATCCGCCTGATCATGCGGCGAAGGACCAAAGGCTTCCACGGACCGACCGGATCGCAGAAATCCAGGAACGGACAAATGCTGACGACGGGCATCTCCAGCGGGACCCGGTCCTCGCGCAACAGCCGTTCCAGAACCACAGAACCCAAGGACCAGCCAGCCAGACAGGTTCCGGCAGGCGCCACGGCCAAAAGGTGTTCCAGCCTGTCGGTCGAATCCAGGAAATTGTGGACATCCAGGAACCGCAGGTCAAAATCCGGCAACGACTCCCGCAGGAGTCCGTCCCAGCATTGCAAATCGGAGGCCCAGCCGCCGATCCAGTAGAGAGGGGGCAAAGCCCCGGCGTTCGCTTTCACTTGGGATCAATATCTTATACGGAATGCGATTCGTCGTCCCAATCCTCCAGATCACCTGCCTTGCGGCTGTTTTTTGGGGTTGCCGAGATCCGAGCCTGGATCGTGGAAGGGCGTTTTTGCAATTGGAAGATTGGTCGCGATCGGTCGCTGCCTACGACGCCTGCGTCCAGAAGGACCCCGAGAACGCCGAAGCTCGTCTGGGCCTGGCCTTGTCGCGACTGGGCCAGGTCCGCGAACGTGCCCAGGTGGGGGCCGATTCCTTGGAAGATTGGATGCGCGTGGCACGCGATCTTTCCATCGTGGAGCGGCTGGACAGCACGCAATCCACTCGCGACGAAAGAGCCGACGCTCTTTTCCACGCTTCTCTTTGGCTGCAAAAACGCGGACGTGCCGCGCAGGCCGAACGACTCGCTCGACAAGCACAGCAAGCCGATCCGGGCCAGACTGCATCGGCGCAATTTTTGGGCAACCTCGCCCGGGCCCGAGGCGATCTGGCCGAGGCCGAGCGTTGGTACTCGCGGGCGTTGGCGGCCGACAGCGCCTACCTGCCAGCATATATCGGACTTGGGGAAATGGCCTTGGCCGACAACGATCCGGAAGGCGCGGTCGTGTATTGGCAGATGGGCTCCAAACGGGATTCCGGTAACCTTTGGTTGAAGGCGAACGTGGCCCGCCTGGTCGACTCCATGGGTCTGAAAGGCGTCCGTTGAGCGGATTGCCGCGCGGATTCACCGCTCCCGTACCTCTGGGGCACGGCGCCGAAGGCCGCACGGTGCTGTGCTGGCAAAAGGAGCCCGGACGCTGGGTGGTCCTCAAGATCGCGACTTCGGCGGGTGCCGCACGGTTGCGCCACGAAGCCCAGATCCTTGGCCTGTTGGCCGGTGGCCCAGTCCCCGCCCTTCTCGGACAAGATTTGTCGGGCCGTCACCCATGGCTCGCCATGACCTGGATCGACGGAATGCCGCTCGACGACATCCCCGCAGCCATCGGGGTCCCCGAGCGCCGCGCCATCGTCTTGCAGGCGTCGCTGGCCGCCGCGCGATTGCATGGAGCGCGCATGGTGCACGGCGACCTTTCCGCCGCGAACCTGATCGCCCGTCCCCACGGCGAAGTCGGCGTGGTCGACTTCGGTCTGTCGCCGCCGCCGGGCTCTTCGGAGGTGCCTTCCATCGAAGGGGCTTGGGAGATCCTGCCGCCGGAACGCCTCCAAGGCGGGCCTCCCGATCCTCGGTGGGACGTCTTCGCTCTGGGTGTGATCGGATCGAGGTTGCTTGGCGCGATCCCGGCAAAGTGCTCGTCGCGCGACGAATGGACGGAATTTGTCGAGTCGGGCGAGGCATCGAAATCCGCCCGTGGTCGATCGTGGGGGTTGTCGCTCGCCCTCAGCCCCGATCCAACGGTGCGCCCTGCCGACGCCGCCGCGTTGGTGCGGGTCCTCGAACGCGAATGGGGCGACCCCCCGTTGTCCCGCGAGATCTTCGTCCTCGAGAGCGCGAAAAGACTGGAGCGATTCCTTGCGGCGGGAGTCCGGCTCGCTGCATCGCGTGGCGATTGGGATTCGGCTTGGCGCATCCAACGCGAGCGGATCGAACGTGCGACGGATCCTGTCGCGCTGTTGAGCGAACTCGGCGAATTCCAGCGAAAACGGCGCAATCCTCCCGGCCGGACCAAATGGTGGGCCTTGGCGGCGATCGGCGTCCTTCTGGTCGGTGCGACGGTCTGGAAATACTCCGGCGCTCGCGACGACATCCCGGCCGAGCTCGATCCCGTCACGACATTTTCCGACGAGACCTTCGTCGAGGAAGCCGACCGCGAACCGGGCGTCAACGACGTGCTCGTGTTCGATCCGCCGCCTCCGGGTTCCATCTTGAAGGTCGACGGCAAGGCTTCCGAGCCACCACCGCACGGTTTCCTGAGGCTCGATCCCGGACTGCGGCACGTGGTGCTGCTCGATTCGACGGGCGAAGAGATCTTCGATACCACCATCGACGTTCCGGGCAAGGCGAAGGCGTTCCGTAGACGATCCGTCGTCCCTACCGGCAAACAGACAAATTCCGTCACCCCTCCGCGTGGATCGGACTCGGCGACGAAGAAAAGGACGCAGGTGAACCCATGACCGCAAATTGGCTGCTGGAAGGACCCGAGGGGTCGTCCAGTCTGGTGTTGGAACGAAAGCTGATGGTGGTGGGTTCAGGGCCCGGGTCGGATCTTCGCGTCGCCGGAATCGCGGCCTCCGAGGTCCAGTTGCTGATCCTTCCCGAGAAGGTGGTGGTCGAGGCCCAGGTCAAAGGGGTTCGCATCGGCGACACCCTGGTGAAACCCGGATTCCCCGCCGAAATGAAGGACGGAGACGGACTCGTGTTCTCCAACGGTGCAACCTGGATGCTGCGTCGCTCGCGTCCTCGTGGCAGCGCGATCGAGCCCGTGCTGCGGGCCGTCGAACTCCTGCTCGAATCGCCCGACCCTTCCGAGAGCCTGCCCAAGCTGCTGGAGTTTTCGGCCCTGCACCTGTCGGCCGACGAAGGCGTCCTGTTGGGTGGACCGGACATGCTCGAAGCCGTGGCCAGGTGGCCCGAAGGCAGTTCTGGCGTGTTCTCCAAATCGGCGGTGAAAGCGGCCCTGGAACGCCATGGCGCCGTTTTGTGGGCGGACTCCGGGGAAGGCGATGCGAAGCTCGGCGGACCTTCGCTTCTGCAATCCGACATCCGTTCCATCCTTTGCGCTCCCATCAAGACCTCCGACGAAGACGCGCCTCTGGGGTGCCTGTATTTCCATCGGACAGGAAATGGCTCGTTGTTCCTGGAAGAGGAGCGCAAGTCCTTCCAGAGGCTCGTGGAGACGCTGGCGCGCGTGTTGACCAACGTGCGTAGGCAACGCGAGGATCGCGCCGCGCTCGAGGCCATGCGCTCGGCGGAACTGGGCGACGGCATCCTGGCTTTTTCTCCGGGCATGCAGGC
>JBDKGS010000238.1:0-6780 GCA_039798065.1 Fibrobacterota bacterium
CTTGAGCCTTCGCGAGAGCTTGGACGCCGTGCAGGCGCGGTGGCAGGAGGCGGCCAAGGCGCAGCCCCTGGCGAACCGTTTTCTGTCGTGGGCCGAAACGTTGATCGGAGCGGCTCGGGAAAGCGCCACCTGCGGACTGGTCAAACAGGCCGAAATCCTGCAGGATCGAGCCAATGCGCGTTTGGACCAAATCTTGTCGATGCCGTCGTCGAACAAGGAAGTCGTGGCATTGACCGCGGCATGGGATCCTGCCGGACTTCCCAAACCCGCCAGCGGCGAGCGCCAGGCCAAGGTGTGGCGCCGTGTGCGCAGTCTGCGGGCCGCACGACTGCCGTTCCAAGGGGAGCATCATCCCGGTGCCATGGGATTGGCCTGGGGACCCTACAACCGGCAATCGGCCGTGGCCGAAGCCCTCAAGGCCGCCGCCCAAGTCGACCCGCTGTGGGTGGACGACTTCCTGGAACGCGAGAAGGCCATGCGCGCCTTGGATGGATTGCTGGGCCTCAAATAGCCGTATCGCGCGGAGGCGGGACGGGTTTGACCCGCAGCGTCCGCGAATGGTCCAACACGACAGTTCCTGGCGGAGCTTTTCTCGGCTTGCGAACGTGGCGTTTTTCGGTCACATGGACTTCGGCGATGCCTTGCGCGCGAAGCTTGGACAACCAAGCCGCCACCCCGGCGGCGGTTTCGACAAGTTCCGTCGGCACGGTGGCCGATTTGCCGTTGGGCGATCGCAAAATCACGTGTGATCCCGGCACATGCGCGGCATGGAACCACAGGTCGTGGGCCAGCGCGACACGTTGCGTGAGCAGGTCGTTTTCCGTCCCCGACCGTCCTGCCAGCAGGATCCAACCGCCCGGCAGATCCCACCGGACCGGGCCGGAAGGCTTCTCCTGTTCGCGTTTGCGCGGAGGCTGCGGCCAAAGACCACGCGGAAGCAGGCGCGCCTGGAGTTTGTCGAGTTCGGTTTGACGTTTTCTGACTTCGCCTTTGGGGGCAGCTTCGGTTTCCGACAGCCACGTCTCCAGACGTTCCTTCCATGCGGAAGCCTCCAGCCATTCGTCGTCGAGCGCACTCCGACGCGCGGTGACCCCGGCCAGGGTTCGCCTTTTTTTGCGTGCCAGAGCGATCCAGTCCTGGGCTTGTTCGTGCGCGGGCCGCGCTGGATCCAGCTCCACGGACAATTTTTGTGCACCGGACTCCAACCAGATTTCGACATCCAACCGGCTCAAGCCGGCCGTGCGACGTGGCCCGTGGAGCACGGCTTGCGCTTTTTGTTCCAGGATCCCGATCTCGTCGTGGCCGGAATCGGGAGAGGGGAGCTTGGCGATGGCGTTGTCGAGACGCCTGACCCAACGCGAACAAGCGCCATGGGCGATTTCGGCCCTTGACAAAAGTTCCGACAATGCCGGATTAAGGGGTTGACGCGAGCTCGGCTGGCCCGCATTATTAAATGTCATTGAATGTGCATGCTGGGGGAGGTCCAACCTTCTGAAACCCAGTGCCCCGTAAGGAGACCTTGGTGCAGCTTCCCAAGTACAAAAAAAAGAAGAGAATCAAGCTCAAGATCTGCCAGTACTGCGGGAAGGAGTTCTGGGGGCACCCCATCGCGAAGTATTGCGAACTCCACCGCGATGTGAAGCAGCGGGAAAAGACCAAGAAGTCTCCCGAGCCCGGCGATTCCAACAACAAGACCTACAGCCACGACCTTGTCGAGGTGGTGGAAGAAAGTTGGATCTGCGAACTGGACGGCTGCGGCAAGTCCTACGTGGTCAAGGTGTTCCCCAAGCAGTACGTCTATCCGCGTTTCTGCGAAGAACACCGCAACGAATTCCGTCGTCGCAACTACATCCGCCAAAAGCAGATCGACGATATTCGCAAGGTGCGCGCAGCGGCGATCAAAGCCGCCGCACCCAAGGTTGCTGCGAAGCCCGCAGCCGCGAAACCCGCGGCGGTGAAGGCTGTAGCCGCTACCAAGGAAGCGAAGGAAGTCAAACCCAAGGTCGCGAAAAAAAGCACGGGCAGCAAGGCGTGATCCTCGCCGTCCCTGCGGAGTCGTTGGTGTGAACAGTTTCGAGGTCAATCTCGAGAGCGCGGCTTTGCGAAAGGCCGTGGCTCCCGAGGTTTGGATTCAATTCTTGTCCAACCAGCGTTGGTTCTCCGGCAAAGGGCGGGACATCACCTCGGTGTACCCCGTGGCCAGCTGCCCGGTGGATTCCGCTTTGGCGGTGGTGATTCTGAGGGTTGGTTACCAATCGGAATTCGAAGATTTCGTGATGCCCTTGCTGGTGGGTACCGGGGAAGAGACCGATGCCATCGCCTGGGTGAACGGACGTCCCCTATTGGATGCGCTCAAGTACAGCGAAGGTTGGCGGCGCCTGATCGGCGTCTTTTCGCACAGCACCCACCCTGGACATAAATTGACCATGCGTGCCGAATTGATCGGCGGGCGGCTCCCCAGCAGCGAAGGCATCCATCTTGGGAGTGCCGACCAGTCGAACTCGTGGGCGATCATGGGCGGAATGTTCGTGAAGGCGTACCGCAGGTTGCTCGCGGGCGAGAACCTCGACGTCACGGTTGGACGATTTTTGACCATGCGCAAGGTCGCCAACGCACCGGTATTGCGAGGTGTGCTGGTGGGCGAAGGTGCTTGGGGAGTGGCTACCCTTCTCTCGGTCCAGGAAGCCATGCCGAATCAGGGGACGGGTTGGGAGCTTGCCTGTTCGCAGGTCGCCTCGGTGGCCCGCAAGGAGCTGATTTCCTACGAACCTTGGACGCTGTTGGGACAACGACTCGCCCAGATCCACAAGGCTCTGGCATCCGAGGGCGATGATGCACCGGGGGTTTTGCCCATCAATACGCCGGAGTTGGAGTCGGTCTCGCGCGGAGCTCAGGCGTTGGCGCGGAGCGTCTTGACGGAATTGGGCCAATCGGAACTTGTACCCGAAGCGGCCGAACAGGCCGCGATGCTCAAGACCAAGATTTCCAAACTGCTGAACCGCCTGAAGGCCCCACGGTTGCCTGCCGGCTCTTGTCACCGGCAGCGCATCCATGGCGATCTTCACCTGGGGCAGGTACTGTGGACCGGTGACGATTTCACCATCATCGATTTCGAAGGTGAACCTGCGCGTGCTTTCGAAGAGCGTTTGCGCAAACATTCGGTCGCCAAGGATGTTGCCGGGATGCTGCGGTCCTTCGACTACGCTGCCAGGGCTGGACTCCCCTTGGATGCCGATGCGACCACACGCCAAGAAGCCCGCATTTGGCGCAATCTCGCCCGCAACGCGTTCCGTGAAGGGTACGAAGATGCCATCGGGGCAGAACCCTTCCTGCCATCGGATCTCGCGCTCCGCAATGCACTCATCGCGATGTACGAGTTGGAGAAGGCTTTCTACGAGCTGCATTACGAGCTGGGACACAGACCCGACTGGGTTGGCATCCCTTTGGCCGGACTCCTCGACTTAGCCGAAGATCCGGCGCCCGTCAAGAAGCGGGCAACCCGACCAAAAACGTAGACCCGCGTCCGCGGATGCCATCTACCAGGATGCGTCCGCCATGCAGGTCGATGAAGTACTGCGCGATGGAAAGGCCCAAGCCGTGGCCTCCGACGCTGCCCGCGTCGCCACGTCGGAACTTTTGGAAGATCTCGTCGCGTTTGTCTGGTGAAATTCCCGGGCCTTCGTCGGTGAAGGCCACGCGGATTTCTGTGTCGTCGGATTCGAGTCTGATCCGGATTTCACCACCGTGCGGGCTGAACTTGATCGCGTTGCCCAGCACGTTGGAAAACGCCCGCGTCAGGAAGTCGGAATCCAAGGGACGGCGAAGTTCGATTTCGGGCTGCAACAGGCTGATGTGCACGTTCTTGGCGTCGGCCAAACCTTGCAGCGACCGGATGGCTTCGCGGACAATTTCCGTCACATCGCCGGATTCGAAGCGCGGTGCCACCGCTCCGGCGCGAACCTTCGCGGAGGCGAGCACGTCTTCGGCCATGCGGATGAGGTTGTTGCAGTTGCGATGGATGGTGCGGATGGGTTCGAGTTGGCGGTTGTCCAAGTCGCCCATCACGCGATTCATGAGCAGTTCGGCGTAGACCACGATCGCCGACAGTGGCGACCGCAGGTCGTGGACGGCCATCTGGAAGAACTCCTCCTGGCGTTGGAGTTTTTCCTCGGCTTCGGCGAGCTTGGTTTGCAGCTCGGCGATGCGGATGTCCTTCTCGTCAGGTTTCGTCATCGTCTTCGGCGCCGGTATCGCCGCGGTACTCGCGAAGCTTGTTGCGCAGCGTGCGTATCGAGATTCCCAAGCGTTCGGCAGCTCGGGTGCGGTTGCCGCCCAGGCTCTCCAACGCAGCGAAGATCATCCGGCGTTCCATCTCAGAAATACTCATGGCCTGGCTCGGGTCCAGGTCGGACGAGACAATTCCTGTCGCGCTTGCGACCGGGCTTGGCGACGAGGGGCCGCGCCCCAATCCCAAGACACTCGAGACGACTTCGCCCTTTTGCGTGAGAACCACCGCCCGCTGCACGGCATTTTCGAGTTCGCGGACGTTTCCTGGCCAGTCGTGGGAGCGCAGGTCCGAGATCGAGCCCTCCGAAAAGCCGGTCACCGAGAATCCGTTCTCGCGATTGTAACGGTCCAGGAACCATGCCGCCAATTGCGGAATGTCGTCCTTGCGTGTGCGAAGAGGCGGGACTTCGATGCGGATCACATTCAGACGATAATAAAGATCGGCGCGAAAGCGGCCTTCTTCCACTTCCTTTGCCAGATCCCGATTGGTGCTGCACACGATGCGCACGTCGACCGGGATTTCCGTTTCGGACCCGATCTTGGGGATTTCCCTCTCCTGCAACACGCGCAGAAGTTTGGCCTGCATGGCCAGGGGCATTTCCGAAATTTCGTCCAAGAGCAGCGTTCCACTATCGGCCAACTCGAACTTGCCGCGTTGGCTGCGAAGCGCACCGGTGAAGGCGCCTTTTTCGTGGCCGAACAATTCGCTCTCGAAGAGGCTTTCGGGGAGAGCCGCGCAATTGACCTTCACGAACGGTTTGCCGCTTCGCGGCGACGAATCGTGGATGGCCCGCGCCACAAGCTCCTTGCCGGTTCCCGATTCGCCTTGGACAAGAACTGTCGTACGGGTCGGCGCGACCTGCGAGATCAATGTCTGCACGGCCTTGAGGGTGTTGGACGCCCCCACGATGTGGAAACGTTCGTCCAAGGCTTCGCGAAGGCGCTTGTTTTCGCGGCGCAGCACGTGGACTTCCAGGGCGCGTTCCACCGTGAGTTCCAGCACCTCGGGGTCGAACGGCTTTTCCAAAAAATCCCAGGCGGAATGGCGCATGGCTTCCACCGCCACCTGCACGGTGCCGTGGGCGGTCATGATGACGAAGGGGACTTCCGATTTCCGTTCGCGGATCTTCTTGAGGAACTCCAGCCCGGTGAGGCCGGGCATCTTGTAGTCCGACAAGACCAGCTCGTAGCTGGCGTCGAATTTCTCCAGGCCCTCGGTGGCGTTGCGCGCCAGCGTGACCTCGTGCCCGCGGCGTCGCAGGCTCTCGCCCGCCATGTCGCGCATCAGGGCTTCGTCGTCAACGATGAGGATTCGTGCCATTCAGTCCTGAATTGGTTGCGGTAGGTGGATGTCGAAGCGGGATCCGGATCCTGGTGTGCTTTCCACGAAGAGGTTGCCTCCGTGCAATTCCACGATCTTCCGGACAATGGCTAGGCCAAGTCCGGTCCCGTTCTCCTTGGTGGTGAAAAATGGATTAAAAATCTCGTTTATGGCCTCGTTCGGAATTCCTTCTCCCGAATCTTCCACGCCCAGGATCAAAAGACCCGGTGCCTTGCGCGCACTGACCACGATCCTTCCCGGACAGGAAATGGCTTGCATGGAGTTCAGGGTCAGGTTGAGCAGAACCTGGCGCAGTTTTTCGGGATCGAATCGCGCGGTGCGGATGCGAGGCTCCACCTCCAGATGGAACTCGAGTCCGGTCATGCCGCAACCTTCCGCTTCCGCCCGAGCCCATTCCATCTGCTCTTCCAGCCACGGGAGCAGTTCAAGGTCGCGAAGCTGGGTTTCCATGGGTTTGGTGTAGGCCAAGAGGTTGGTGACGATCTTGTTCAGCGAGCCCACACCTTCGATGATGCGCTCGGCCAGCAGACGACGGGAATCGTCACGGGGGAGGTCGCGTTCCAAAAGCCTCGCGAAACCTCCGATCCCACCCAAAGGATTGCGGATTTCGTGCGCCACGGTGGCGGCCATCTGGCCAAGAGCAGCTAGCGTGCGGGTCTGCGACAATTCCCGTTCCATCTGCTTCATCTGCGTCAGATTCTGGAAGCTGGCCACCGCGCCCAGGCTTCGTTCCTGGGGATCGCGGACAGGAGCTGTCGAGACGCCCAAAGGAATAGGGGTGTCCAGCGACCGCAACCACACCACTTCCACCCACCGCAGCGGTACGCCTTCGTGCAGGCTGTGGAGGAGCGGGTCGGTGAAGTCCTTCTGGAACGGGAATACCTCGGTCAAACTTTGTCCAATCACTTCCAGCGGATCGAGCGCCAGGATATGGGCGCCGCGTCCGTTGATCATGGTGATCTTCTCGTCCAGATCCACCATCAGCACGCCGTCGTGTAGGCTGTCCAGAAGGCTTTCCAGCTCAGCGTTGCGGTGCTCCAATTGGCGGTCCAGCACACCCACGCGGTGTTCCAGCATGGAGTAGGCGCTGGACAATTTCTGGACATGCGATTCGAACCAGGAAAAGACCGGTTTCAGTGCCTCGGGGATTT
>JBDKGS010000239.1:0-6734 GCA_039798065.1 Fibrobacterota bacterium
TCCGACCACATTGAAAATCTTCGGAGCTTCGTGGAGCACCGGCCCCAGTTGGAGAGCCTCGCCTTCGCCCGAAGCCCAATTGGTGGTGCCCGATGGCGATTCCATTTCCAGGCAGACCAGCAACGGTTTTTCGTCCTTTGCGACGGAACTGATGTCCACCATGGACTGAACCCACGGGGGCAGCACGTCGCCGACCTGCGCTCCATCGACCCAGACCTTCACCGGAGCGTTGGCCCCGGAAACACGCAGGAACAGCCCGGCACCACCCGTCAATTTCTGGCCGGGAATGGTGGCGAACCATCTGCAGACGGCAGGTATCGCATCGGCGGTGGCGCCGACGGAGGGAAAAGCCGCCGTCGGCAACTTCCCCGGGATTTTGGAGGGATTTGCGGCAACCTCGGCCCTGGTAGCACCTCGCTGAAGGGTCCAACCGCCCTCGATCTCCTGCCACTGCTTCATTGCCACATTTGCCTCCGAAAATCCATACTGAATCTGGAAAGATAATGCCGACCGGTTTTTATGCCCGTCCGAGCAGTTTTTCCACGTACTTGGCCAACAAGTCGACTTCGACGTTCACCGCCTTGCCGGCCTTCCACGTCTTGATGTTGGTTTGCGCCGCGGTATGGGGGATGATGTTCACCGCGACCACGTCGCCTTCCACCTCTTCCAAGGTGAGGGAAATGCCGTCCAAAGCGATCGATCCGCGAGGGATGCAATACTTCGCCAACCCCTTCGGCAGACGGATCTGCCAGCGCGTGCTTCCCTGACGCGACACGCCTCGGACGATCTTCGCGACGCCGTCGACATGCCCCTGCAACCAGTGTCCGCCCATACGCGTCGTGGGAAGCAGGGCTCGTTCCAGATTCACCACGTCGCCACCCCTGAGGTCGCCCAAGGTGGTGACGGAAAGTGTCTCGGCGACGGCAACCACCTCGAAACCCGACGGATGGATCTTTTCCACCGTCAGACAGGTTCCGTTGTGCGCCACCGAATCCCCCACCACCATTCCTTCGAGAATCGCGGGCGCCTTTACGACAAGGCGGTGGTTGGCACCCTCGGACAAAATTCGTTCGATCGTCCCCACGGTTTCGACAAGTCCGGTGAACATCGCCTTATCCCCCGAAATTCCAGGTGATGCCCCATCCCGAACGGATTCCAGGAGGTGTCCAGCCGGCGGCCGGCATCTCGCGCATGTCCAGGATGTTCTGCAAACGCCAAAAAAGGGCGAACGTCTTGATCTGGAAGCGGTTCTCCCAGGCGAGGTTGGCCGTGGGAGGAATGCGAGTCAAACCGGAGGCGGTCTTGCGAACGGGTTGTGTCGACCCGTCGACGACCTCGTACACGATCTTGTCGATTCCCGAGACTTGGCGGCTGGCACCTGCGATATCCAGGCTCATGCTCGATGCGATGGACGCTCTGCCGGCCAACACGTTTCCTTCCCACCCAAGCGTGGAGCGCGAATGGATGGCGGCGAAACGCGGATCGCGATTGCCATCGGCAAGCATGGTCATCCCCACCGCCCACTGGCTGGCGACCCAATATCCACGCCAGTCTGCACGCGCCCCCATTTGACCCGACCAGCCGTAGCCCAGACCGGACTGGTTGGTCAGCCGCATTTCCGTCCGTTGTGCCTCTCCGTAATTGATCGAATACGGTTGGATGGAGTTTTCGATCAGCATTCCGGCCGCACCTGCATCCAGGCCAAGCCATGACAAAATCCGTGTTTCGATGCGGGATTGTGCGATCCAGCGTCCCTCGGGGACCAATGTCCTCGAGGGCAGGGATTGCAACAGCGGATCGGGAAGGACGGAAATTTCCCAGTCGGGCATTTCCAGCTCACGAGCAACTCGCAACGATGCACCCGACCTTTCCGATTTCCAATCGACTCGGATCGAGCCGTCGAGTCCGGTGTGGGTGCGGTCGAGCGGATCGTTCAAGCGACTCCAACCCGCATCGCACCTGAAACGCAAGGAATCGATCGCCGCGGCGACGTAGACTCCGGTTCGCTCCAGGTCTTCCTGGAACTCGCCCTCCAGCCGGGACGAAGTTCCCGTCCTCAACGCCCCGCGCCCCGCGATTCCCAGACGGAAATTGTCGGGTCCGAAGGATATGTCGGCTTCGCCCTCCTGGTGGCTCGTCGAGCCGTTGGCGGAAACCGGCTTCCCCGTATCGGACCAGACCGCCCTCGACCACTCCTGGGTCACCGCGCGCCCTGCGACAGAAATTGTCAGCAGGCCCGAGCCCCCCAGGATCCGCCCGAACCAACCCGACCGCGCGTCTCGGCCGGGGAAAGGAATCGTGTCGTTCCCTTGCCAGGTGTGGAGGGGATTGGGAATGCCGCGGTGGAGATCGACCCAGGTGTAGCCGCCTTCGATCAACAACTCGGGTGTCGCGCGCGAGACCACCGATTCCCATTGGACATCGTCGAGTCCGGGACTGCGGCCGCTGGCGGGCAGATCTTCCCGTTTGCGCCCGAACGATCCTTGGAACATGTCCTGGATCTGGTCGCGATATGTCCAGTTCTTGCCCTGTGCCGAACGCGTTTCCATCCGCAAGGCGATCCCCCACGGCCCTGCCACCGCCCGTTCGAAATCCAACCCGAACTGGTAGGAAGCCAACGCGCCACGCCAGAACTGGATCTGGGTGAGCGGCGTGTCGACGGGACTTGGCGCCGACAATTCCCGTCTTAGCGGCACACCGCCAAAACCGGGTTCGATGGATTTGGCCACCGCGACAACGGCCAGCGGCCCCGCATCCGAAGCCCCCGCCAGGCTGGGGCCCGTCCAGGAAGCGCGCACGGCACGCTCTTCGATGGGCAAGGATGGCCACGGTCGCCAATCTTCCCACATGCCGTCGAATTCGAAGATTCGCGTCCAAGGGACGGTCGCATCGCCTTTGCGGAAGGCTTCGCGCAGAGCGCCGCCGGCGGATCCGTCCCGCGCGGGAATCGGCCACGCCGGAGTGCGATCGCGCATCACGATCCGTCGCGGCTTCAGCGAATCGGCGCCCGCCGTATCCAACGCCGAGCGTGCGGTGTCTGCGACAAATTCTGTCGAATCGGCGGGTGTCCGGGAAGCGGAAACGACCGGCACCGGCGGATTCGCGGGAGCGTTGGTGCTTTGCGCTTGGGCTGCCGTGACGGCCGCCATCAGAAAGGGTAGGATCAGGATTCCAGAATCCATTGGTTGAGACGACGCTGGAATTCGACCATGGTCGCGGGGCGATCGTCGAGGTTGCGGGAAAGGCAGTCGAGCAACAAACCGCGCAGGCGGTCTCCGTTGCGGTAAGGGATGCGAGGCACGGTTGGATCGATATCGGCCAACGCGGCAAGCCCCCGTTCGTCCTTGTCGATGTCCACCGAGGCGCGAGCCTCGAACGGATTCACGCCGGTGAACGCGTAGCAGGCGAGCACCGCCAGCGAAAACACGTCGGTGCGCTGGTCGAGCCGGTAGTAGCTACCCAGGAGCTGTTCGTAGCTCATGAAGGTCTGGGTGCCCGGCACCTGCATGTGCATGTCGCCGACCACGTCTTCAACATGCGCCCAACGAGCGCTGCCAAAATCCGTCACGTAGGGTTCGTCGCCGCGCATCAGGATGTTGGTGGGCTTGAGGTCGCAGTGGATGATGCCGCGGAAGTGGAGTTCGCCCACGATGCCCGCGATCTGCACCACCTGGATCACGCGTTTGACGATTTCCTTTTCGTCGGTGGGCCGTCGGCGCCAACGCACGGAAATGTCCTCGCCTTCCACGTACTCCATGATCATGTACATGTGGCGAGGCTCGCCCGCCTTGCGTCCAAAAAAGCCGAAATCCAGCATTTTCACCATGTGAGGGGCGTTCTGGCTGGACAGGTAGAGGTTGTAGCCCATTTCGGTGAGGAACAGGCGGATGTTCGAGTTGTTGACCTCGGGTTTGGGGGTCCGATAGATCGTGGGGCGCAGCACGCGCAACACGGCCCGTCGCACGCCTTTGCCGGGAATGTTGATCTTGGGAACCAGGAAAACGTCGCAGAAACCACCCGAGCCCAGCCATTTTTCGATCCTGAATTCGGGATCGTAGGCTTGGAAGTCCCGTTCCAAAGTGCGCACGTAGACTTCGAATTCCTCGCCGCGTTCCGGGCAACGAAATGTGGAAGTCATGTTGGTGGTGGAGGTTTCGTCGGGACGAGGATTCGGCTTGGGCTCGACGCCGCCAGGAGCGGACACGGGTTTCCCGGCAGGATCGGTAACCTGTTGCTCCCCTTCCTCGATACCCAGGAGAGTGCGGATCGGCTTCATCATGAAGTCCATGGACAGGAAGAATACCCACGTCTGACCAAGTCCACAACACCGACCGCATAAATGATTTTCGGATCCACCACAACCGAGTCGGAGCATTCAAATCCCGATCACCCCTTAATCCTATCCCTGCAATCGAGTACCTTTCCGGGACTGTGCCACTGGAACCGACTGTAAAAACCACCATCGCTCAAGGCTCACCATCGTTGGAAGCGGCCAGGGAGCTCATCCGAGAAGACCTCGAACGCTCTTGGGATCTTCTGTGCTTGCAGTCGGAAGCGGCCCCAGGCGAACTCGCCGAGCGGATGCGTTTTCTGTCGGCCCGCCAAGGAAAGCGGATCCGTTCCACTTTGGTTTTTCTGGTCGCTCGGCTCTCGACGTCACCCGATTGCCAAGCCGCACGGCTCGCCGCCGCCGCCATCGAGCTTCTGCATGTGGCGAGCTTGGCGCACGACGACGTCATCGACGATTCCGACCTGCGACGCGGCGAGGCCTCGGCTCCTAGCCGGTGGGGCAACCAGATGGCTGTGCTGGTGGGCGACTACGCCTTCGCGCGATCCATGAAACTGGCGATCGACACCAAGCGGACGGAAATCGTCGAGACCATCAACCAGGCCAGCTGCCAACTCACGGCTGGCGAAGTGGCCGAGCTCGACCTCTCGCGCAACGGCTCCCCCACCTGGATCGCCTACCGGGAAGTCATCCATCTCAAGACCGCCTCGCTTCTGGAAAGCTGCTGCCGTTGCGGCGCCGTCGCCGCCGGACTTTCCCCCGAACAGACCGAGGCTGCCGCGCGTTTTGGCTACCACTTCGGAATGGCTTTCCAGATGTGCGACGACCTGTTGGACCTGGGCGCGGTGGAAGGGTTGGACAAACCCTCGCGCACGGATCTGTCCAACGGACTCGTGAACCTGCCCGCGCTCCTCTTGCGCGACCTGGCCGGACAGGAATTGTCCGATCTGGCCCACCACTCGACCCCTGAACTCCTTTCGGCCCTGGAGAAGGCCGGCGTGCTCGGCAAGGCGAAAAGCCTGCTGCGCGACGAACTCGACGCCGCCCAATCCGAGCTGGTCAAGCTGCCCGATCTGCCGGCCCGACAACATTTGTCAAGTCTGCTCGACGATCTGCGGGTTCGTGCCGCCGAAGCCATGGGTGGCTGAGGACCTTCCGCTGGCACCGTCGCCGGAAGACGCACCCGACCGCCAAGGAGGCCGCCGCATGTCCCGGGCAAGGCGCCCCGACGTGGAAGCGATCTGGCGAGAGGGCTATTCCGAAGACCCCATGTCCGGGATCCACCGCCGCAAGGATCTGCGTGGCGCGCGCGGAAAGGTCCGGGTCGAGAAGCTTCCCGACGTCGCGGGCGACCCTTTGGCTGGAGTCGTCGTGAGCGTGAGCCGCCGGACCGCCGAAGTGGAGATCCTGGAAGGCGACCTCCTCGGACAGATTCTGGTGTGCCAGTATTCGCCTCGTCTGGTGCTGGGGCGCGAATCCCTGGTCGCCGTGGGCGATCGCGCCGTGGTCCACCCCATGCCCGGATCGGGCTGGCTGCTCACGTCGCTGGAACCCCGTCGCACGCGGCTTTCGCGGCCAGGGCCCGATGCCCGCGACCATCTCGACATCGTGGTCGCCGCCAACCTGGACGCCCTTGTGATCGTGGTCTCCGTCGATCGACCGCGTTTCCACCCGCGCTTCGTCGACCGCTTCCTGGTGGCGGCCCAATGGGGCGGCGTCGCACCTGCGCTGTTTTTGAACAAGTGCGATCTGGGCATCGAAGAACCCGATCTGTCCACCTACCGGCGCCTTGGAGTGCCGGTGTTCCGCGGATCGGCCGAAACGGGCGAAGGGCTGGAGGAGCTTCGACAATTCGTGTCCGGCAAGTGGTCGGCCTTCGCGGGGAATTCGGGCGTGGGGAAAAGCTCCCTGATCCGCGAACTCATACCCGGAGCGAACGCCGAAATCGGCGAGGTCCGCAACAAGGACGGCCGCGGTCGGCACACCACCACGCGCGCCAAGGTCTACCAGCTATCCGCCGACACCCGCATCGTCGATACGCCCGGCATCCGCGAACTGGCCATGCACCGGCTGAGCGCGCAGGAAATCCAGCTGTACTTCAGCGAGTTCGACCAGTACTTCGGCAGCTGCCGCTTCAACGACTGCCGACACGACCATGAACCCGGATGCGCGGTGGCCAAGGCGGTGGAAGACGGCACAGTCCATCCCGACCGCTACGCAAGCTATCTGCGCATCCTGGAATCGCTCCAGTAATCCCGCCGCACGGAGGCTCACCCCATGCTAAGACACTTTTTGTCGATTCTGCTGCTGGCGACGGCGATCTTCGCGCAGGTCGACCAGAGCGCATCCATGTCGACTGGTGGTGTGGAAACGGGAAAGATGCTTGGGTTGGGCGGCCGATTGACCCTGTCGCAGCGCCCCATGGACGATCCGCGACTGTGGATCG
>JBDKGS010000240.1:0-6721 GCA_039798065.1 Fibrobacterota bacterium
CGTGCGCGACGGCGCGATCGGATTTGGCGACGCGGTGTCGGAAACCGTCGGCTGACGGGACATGATCCTCTCGTACGCATCGATCGACCCGGTCGGGTCCCGACTTCCCGGAAAATGGCACGAGCGTTTCGCCCAGCAGTGGTTGGCGGCCAACGGGAACCTGGAAAAGGCGATGGGGGCGATGAAGGAGCAGCTGGAAAGCGCCGACGAGATCGACCCCGGTCACGGATTCGACGACATCCTGGACGAGCTGGAACGGCTGGGATTGATCCGCCGCGAAAACGGACAGATTCTGGCAACCCTGCGCGGAAAGCGATTTGCGCGCGATTCGATCTTCGAGACGGTCTTCGCGGGATTGTCGCAGAAATTGTCGCCCGCGGTTTCGGTCCCGACGGGCCACCGCAAGGAACGCCTTCCCTCGACGCGCGCCTGGCGCCACGGCGACGACCCGCGCGAGATCGATTGGGGCGCAAGCCTTCGCAACGCGAGCCGGCGCGGCGCCACAGCGAAACAGCTTCGCGAGTCCGACCTCGAAAGCTGGGAAACCGAATCGCCCGGCGACGGCGCGACTGCCCTTCTGATCGACATCAGCCACTCCATGATCCTGTACGGCGAAGACCGCATCACACCCGCCAAGATGGTCGCCATCGGCTTGGCCGAATTCCTGCGCCGCTCCCACCCCCAGGACACGCTCGACGTGATCGCCTTCGGCAACGAGGCTTGGCGCATCCCCATCGATTCCATCGTGGAGCTGGAAGCGGGGCCGTTCCAGACCAACACCGCCGAGGGGCTTCGTCTGGCGCGCGAAATCCTGCGCACCCGCCGAGGCTCCAACAAACGGATCCTGGTGATCACCGACGGCAAGCCGACATGCGTTTCGGACAAAGGTCGTCTCTACCGCAACGCCAACAGCCTCGATCCTCGGATCGTGCAGCGAATCCTCGCGGAAGGGCGGCTGTGCGCCCGCGAAGGTTGCCGCATCAGCACCTTCATGATCGCGCAGGATCCCGAGTTGGTGGAGTTCGTGGAGACCTTTACCCGCGAAGTGCGAGGACGGGCCTTCCACACGGGACTGGACCGGCTGGGGGAAGTGGTCTTGCGCGATTGGAGCGCGCAGCGGTCGCGACGAGCCTAGGACCCAGGAACTCCGACGCAGACAATATTTGTCCAGACGGGAACCGCTCGTGTCACGGCGCTTTCTTCAAGTACCGACGCGCCTTCGTCTTGTCCACTCCTTTTGCCGACTCGCCCAACAACCCATCGAACCACAACGTATCGTCCGACCGCAGGTATTCGCCGTAGACGGTGTTCGACGGCCCACCGCTGACAATTCCCGACTTGGCGGTGAACATCGTGCCTACGCCCGAAAGATAGGGGGTCCGGTATTTGGTGTCGGAAAAGATCAAGGTGTCGGCGGTGGAATACTTCGCGGGGTTCTCGACCCAGGTGCCGATCAATCCGGCTTCGATGCGCCCCGATGGCGAAAGGGCCGAAGAACCGGTGGCTGTTGGATCGCCGGTAGCCGCCGAGCTGCCCGAAGGATTGGAGTCGTCGCTGCAACCGACAAAGGCGACCATAGCGAGAACTGCGGCCAGGAGTGTTGCGGATTTCATCGGTGGTCTCCGGAAAAACGAGTCTAGGGGTGATGCTCCCTAACCAGAATACACGACAATTCCCGACTTTGGCGTGACGCGGATCACGTCAGGAAAACGTTGCGAAGCGATCCGCCCGATCCTACCGGGTCACAAGCCGCCACGAACCTCGGACCGGACCGCCTCCCAACACCGCTGCCAGATTCCGGCAATCCGATCCGCATCCGGAGATCCAAAATTTGTCGGACGAGATGGGCGTGACCACCTTGGCCGCGCCCTGCACCTGGTCGTCGACCAGGATCGCCACGAACGACCCCATGCTTTCCTGCGTCATCTCCAGATACGCGACCCTTCCCTGTCGGCTCAAGTGCAGCTCAACTCCGTTCATCGCGGTATCGGATCCGGCGACGAAGACCGCCGAATCGATCACATCGTTGGACAGAGGCCCGTAGCGGTACTCGGGAGGTGGAAGCAGGAACAGCTCCGCACCCTCGCGGTCGACACCATCCTTGTGGAAACGTCCCGGCATCCTGCCCCACGCCGGCACGGCCTTCTTCTCCAGGGTGGTGATGAATTCGACGGTCTCCAAGGACGCCACCACTTGCGACCGTTTTTCCGGCACGATCAACGCCGCCGCGGCGAGCACCCTCTCGATGTCGGGGATGTCGGGATGCAGATTCACATCCCTCCCGAAGCGCAGGTGCAGCGTGGTGAGAAACAGCGGAACCTGCCTGGCAGCCACCAGGGTGGTGGTCGAGAAGATCCCTGGGCGCGTCAGGATCTGTCGCAGATCGAGAATCTGCTCGCGAGGCGCGACGAAGGAGAATTTCGCGGTGTCGCCGCTGCGGCGCAATTCCACGGAGCCGGCTCCCGCGCACGACAATCGTCGTTGCATCACCTTGAGATCGGCCTGTGGATCCTGGAAGGAAGCCCGCTCGCGCACCACGACGATTTTTGTCTTTCGGGATTCGTTGCAGCCCGCGCAGGCGATCGCGATGGCGCACAAGGCGATCGCGCCACGACGACGCAAAGGGTTCGATGGGCGGACGGGGTCGCGATCAGGATCGTTCATGCACGGAAAGCGTAAATCCTGGTTGGCGGAATCCGTGCGTACGCCCGACTTCCTTGGCTCCGAACGAAAGCTGGAGGGAAGATTCCGCCTTGCGGTGCAGAGCCCGGACTCAGACGACCAGGAGCTTGAACGCATGCCCCCATTTGTTTCCGTTGAACCCGCGCGCGCACCACAACTGGCAAAGCGCTTCGATGGGTCTGGCGGATGCGGCCTTCCCCATGTCTTGCGACTCCCAGCCGAATTCCGTCAGGATGGAGGCGACCACCAGCTTCGCGTCCGGATCGTTCCCCGCGATGAACATGGTGGGCATCCCATCCGGGAAGGAGGGGTCGACCATGAAGGGGCTTCCCACCGAATTGAATGCCTTCACGAACCGCGCCGTTGGTGACAATTTCTGTAATCGTTCCATCAAGGATTCCGAACCCGACGTGAAGTAGGTCAGCACGCCATCGACGGGAGGCGCGTCGGCGATGGGGTTGGTGGTGTCGACCACGATCTTTCCCGCCAGCTCCTTCGCAAGCGCGGTGACGACCGTTTCGGCCATCGTGCCCTTGATGGCAAGGACGACAATTTCCGCCCTAGCCGCCGCGGGCGCCGTTTCCACCACTTCGAGGCCGGTCTCCTTCGCGAAGTCGGCGAGTTTCGAGACGGTGCGATTCCCCATCACCACGGGATACCCGTGTTTCTGGAAGCCTTTGGCGAGAGTCCGGGCGACTTGACCGGATCCGATCACGGCGATGCTTGGTTTCGTGGGCATTGGGTACTTACTCCCTGGACTGGAATTTTGAAGTGCGCAAAGGTCGACCTGGCGCACCTTGGCAGAGTAATACAAAGTCTCAAACTTCCCGGCGGCGTTTTCCGTCGGAGTACACGAATCGGAATCGTCCGCGGATATCGGAAGACCCGGCGCTCCACTTAGGTCTAGACTTGTCCATGAACTCCGCCTATCGGGAACGGAGACGCAATCCCAGCTTCTACCGCATCGATCCGAAAGAGCCCCCAATGAGCTTCCTCCTCTCGACCCTCGTCGCCGCGACCCAGTTCGCGTCGTCCCCGACCTTGATCGTCCCCGACGCAGGCCCCGCGCGTTGCGACATCTGGGACTCCGTCTCCCGCACCACCCAAGGCCTAGCGCCCGAACAGACCGAAGTGCGCGCCATCCTCACCGACGGCATCGCTGAAGTCGAGTTGGTGCAGACCTTCGTGAACCCCTTGTCGTTTTCTGTCGAGGCCAAGTACGTGTTCCCTCTGCCGCACCAGGGAAGCGTGCACGGCATGCGCTACCGGCAAGACGGAAATTGGCGCAGCGCCGTGATCTTGCCCAAGGCCACCGCGCAGGCCATCTACGATTCGGTGAAGAGCGCCGGGGGAAGCGCCGCCTTGCTCACCCAGAGCCGGCCCGACATCTTCAGCCAATCGCTCGCCCGGATCTCGCCCCACGACACCGTCGAGGTCAGAATCCGTCTTTCCATGCCGCTGGGATACAAGGACGGCCGTTTCGAATTCGCCTTCCCCACCATGATCGGTTCGCGCTGCTGCAACGAAAGCACGCCACCCCTCTACGGAACCATCCAAGGGTGGAATCCTCCCGCCGATGTGGAGGGGCCCCGCATTCGTTTCCTGGTGGGCATCCAGTCCGGTTACGCGATTTCCGCGATCGAGTCCCCCACCCATCCGATCCGCACCATGAGCGCGCAAACGGCACTCGACTCCCTGATCGCGAAAGGCCTCCTGAAATCGGCATTCGATCTGCCGCTGGAATACCGCAACGCCGTGCTTTTGCAACCGCAGAACACGTTTCCAAATTCCGACTTCGTGCTGCGCTTCTCCCGCGCCTCGTCGGTGGCCAAAGCGTCGTCCGCGGTCTGGCCCGACAGCGCAGGGTGGAAGTATTTCAGACTGAGCGCATTCCCCGATTCGACCTGGTTCGCGGGCGAACGCGCAGACGTGGACGTGATGGTTCTTTTCGATCGTTCGGGAAGCCAAGGCGGCTGGCCCATCCAACACCAAAAATCCATCTCCAAGCAGATCTTCTCGCGCCTGCGATCCTCCGATCGATTGTGCGTGATGGGCTTCGACAACACCAACGATCTGGCTTTCGCCGACACCTTGCGCCCCGCGACACTCGCGAACACCCAACTCGCCGCCGCGTACATCGACGAGCAGGTCGCCAACGGGGGAACCGAGCTCGCCAACGCCATCAAGGCACTGACCGCCATCCCCAATCCCTCCGCAAGGCACCGGCTCTACGTGTTCCTAACCGATGGGTTCATCACCAACGAAACCGAAATCCTGACCCACCTGGCGACAATTCCCGACTTGCAGGTGATCACCTTCGGCGCGGGTGACAACCTTAACCGCTCGTTCCTGGACGAAGCCGCCAAGATCGGAAACGGCTTCTCCGTACCGCTGGTCCACAACGACGACGTCGCCGCGCGCGTGACCGAGGCGTGGAGTCGCCTGGAATCCCCCGCACTTTCCGGAATCCATCTGGATCCGAAGGGATTGGCGGTCCAGGATCTTCTGGCCGTGGACGGAAACACGCTGTACAAGGGCAATGCATGGAGCCTCTTGGGACGCACCAACGCGACGGGAATTGTCAATGTCGACGTGGTCGGATTCCGTCAAGGAACGGTCGACTCGGTCCGGATCCCCGTGAGCCTTGACCTGAACACGCCCCCGACGGTCGGATGGGCCGTCCCCAAGCTGTGGGCCCGCGCGCTGATCGCAGATCTCGAGCGCGAAGCGTACCGCGGCATCGACCGGAAGGACTCCATCGTATCGGTTTCCATCGCGCACCAGGTTCTAAGCCAGTACACGGCGTTCTTGGCATGGGATGGATCGACCACGCAGACCGAGACAGGAACAACGGTCGTGAGATACAGCACCAGTGGAAAATCCGTGAGCTACTCCGTCGTGAACGCGGTGGCGGACAGCTCGACCGTGTATTCCTCGCTCCAGACGGAAATCCGCAACGTGCCATCCGACAAGATCCGTCGCGCGGATGTCAAATTCCGTCTCACACGAAACGGTTCGGCCAGGACGCTGGAACTGGATCCCTCGCTGAAGGGCGCTGCGGTTCGCATCGTCGGGTTGCGCGGCGAAGTCCTTTGGATGGCGAAATCCGTCGACGCGACCAGCTACGAGCTTCCCAAGAACCTTCCCGCCATGCTGTTCGTGCAGGTGCTGACAAAAAACGGCTGGATGGGCCGCGCACTGCCTTCCATCTGAGGGCGATCCGCATTACCGCCACCCTCGACGCCCGTGCCTCAGGCTCGGGCGTTTTTTTTGCGCCCGGGAACGCGACCTAGAAGCCGATCCCCGCGAAGACTCCCGGCCACATGCGCACATGGTCGCCCGCATCGAACTGGTAGGCGCCCGGCAGGTTGAGGAGACGGTTCGCGTCGTCGGCACGATCCAAAACCAGCACGTTGTACGACAAGCCCGCGAACAGTCGGGAAGGCCCGATGCCTCGATGGACGGAAACCGACACCTGGTTCCATTGGGCGGTTCGCAATCGGCCGATTTTTGGCAGATTCAAAATCTGTCGTGCCAACAGGTCGGCGTGGATCTTCCAGATGGAATCGGGTTTCCAATGGGCGCCGAAACCCAGGCCCCCGCCGAACCTATGGACAGGATCCGTCACATTCGCGGTGGCCGCGTATTTGACATGGAACCGTGAGGCGTCAAACCGCAGCGCGGCCGTCCCCCATCCACTCTCCTCCATCCAGGCATCCACGCCGGGGCGCATGTTGAGCCCCAGACTCACGACTCCCAACGGAAGGCCATCCAGATCGCGAGCCAGGTTGACCACCCCGATCACCGCGCCGCGCAACGTGTCGGCCAGGTTCAGCACACCGATCTGCGCACCTTTGGCCATCGCCGCGAGGTTCACCACGCCCATCTGGGTTCCACGCACGGATCTCGCCAGGTTGACCACTCCGGCTTGGACACCCGTCACCGATCCCGCGATGTTCACCACCGCCAATTGCGCACCTCGCACCCCGCCAGCCCAACCGACCACGGTCGATTGCAAACCGTTGACATTTCCTGTCGC
>JBDKGS010000241.1:0-6701 GCA_039798065.1 Fibrobacterota bacterium
CGCGGTTGACTTGTACCTAATGCACAAGGCGTGCCAAGTGGATCCACAGGAGTTCCAGCAAGAAATCCAACCATCCTGCAGAGGGGGGCTTGCGCATGGGCTGGATTGCATGGTATACTCCCGACCCTTCGCGATGGATGCCTGCTCCGGTCGAGATCGATCGAAGGGGCATTGTGCCCGGAGAAAGCCATTCCATCGGGTGTTGCGGGCAACTCAGACATCGGGGGCTGTGGGTTGTCGCGGCGGGACTTCTTCCACGAACGTGCCGTGCAGTCGGGTGCCGCGTTCGAGCTGCAGCATTCGCGGTGGGCGATGCTCCCGAACGCGACGGGAACGTGTAGTTTGAACGACTCATGATCGAACAAGACCCAGTCAAGGCGCTCATCAAGAAGGTGGGCCGAGGCAAGACCCTCGCCAAGGATCTGACCCGCGAGGAAGCCGCCGAGGCCATGGAACGGCTGCTGCGGGGCGAATTCACCCCAGCCCAAGCCGGAGCGTTTCTACAGGCGATGCGCATCAAGGAAACCGTCGTGCACGAGTTGGTTGGCGCCGCCCAAGCGGCGAACCGGTTCAGAAACGGCGAATTCCCTTCCCAGCCCGAGCCGTCGCGAAACCCGCTGGTGGTCAACCTCGCCTTCGACACCGCTCGCAAGGGAGGCGTGTTGAGCTTGGCGGCACTTGCCTTTCTGAAACGTGAAGGGCTGGTCGAGCCGCTGGTGGTCTGGGAAAGAGCCACGCTGTTCCAGGCCCCAGGCGCGATGGAACGGACCATTTCGGCGATGGGATCCAATCCGTCGCTGTCCAATTCGGTTCCGCACATGGTCGAGGTCCGCTCGCTGTGCGAGCCGTGGCAAAATTTGTCGGGGTTGCGCAAGGAGCTGGGTTTCCGGTCCATCCTGAACACGGTGGAAAAGCTGCTGCGCCCCTGGGAGACCGCGCCGGTGGTGGTGGGCATCTCGCACGACACCTTCTCGGAGCGGCTGTGCCATGTCCTGTTCGCGCTGGGCTCGCCGCGCGGGGCCGTCGTGCGCGGCCATCACGGCACGTGCGACCTTGGTTTCGGCGAGAAACCAACCGCCTTCAACGCCTGGAACGGCGAAGACTTGTCGGAATCCGTCATCGAAGGATCGGTGTTTCCTTGGGAGAAGGACGCTTCGGCCCTGCTGATGTCGTCGCTGGATTCGTGGGGGGCTCTGCTTGCCGACGAATCGTCGGCGCTGTGGGGGATGGTGCGAGCCCAGGCGTCGTTCTTCCACTCCGTCGCCACCGGCGCAGCCTTGTCGGAATCCGTCCAAATCATCCAAAATCTGTCGCAGAAGGAACAAACCCATGCCTGAAACCGGAAAGGCCGCTCCGGCCCTCGCGCTCGAAAACCAGGACGGGATCGTGGTCGATCTCAAGAAGCTCAAGGGCAAGTGGGTGGTGGTCTACTTCTACCCCAGGGACAGCACTCCTGGTTGCACCACCGAGGCCTGCGACTTTCGCGACAATTTCGCCCGGCTTGGCGCCAAGGATGCCGTGGTCCTGGGAATCTCGAAGGACGCGGCGAAGAGCCACGTCAAATTCCGCGAGAAACAGAATCTGCCGTTCGATCTGCTGGTCGATGCGGAGGGCGCGGCGTGCGAGGCGTGGGGCGTGTGGCGCATGAAGAAATTCATGGGGCGCGAGGGCATGGGCATCGTGCGCAGCACGTTCCTGGTCGACCCTGCCGGAAAGATCGCCAAGATCTGGTCGCCGGTTTCCGTCAAAGGCCACGTCCAGGACATTCTCGACAGTTTCTGACCAATTCCTTCGGATCCCATCCGAAGGCGATTGCCTGCTAGAACAGGCCGGATGGACCGATCTGCGCGCCCAGCGTCCAGGCGGGGCCTCGTCGAGCGCCGTCGTGCGTCAGATACGGTGTCGCGGCGCGGATCTGGAAAGGAATTCGCAAGAACAGATCCCACGATCGGCTGAGATTGTCGGCGTTGTGCCAGTACGGACGCAGATTGAAGGTCAAGCCGGTTTCGGCGTCCAGGCCCGGACTGATGCCGGTGTTGCTTCCGAAGGGGCGGAAATCCAGGGCCCCGGCAGCCGAGGCCCACCAGCCGAATCGTTCCGAAAGACGCCGTCCGTAGGCGATGCGCGCAAGCAAACCAAGATCGATGCCGTTGTCCGTGAGAGGCTCGGCGCCTTTGACGGTGTCCAGGTAGGAAGAAATGCTGTTCACGCTTCCCATCACCGACAGTTCCAACGCATGGATCGAGGAACTTTTGGGAATCCACGTCGAGGTGATGTTGTAGCGAGTCTGGTTGAACGCCTGCAAACGGGAAGGATTCCGGCTGGAGAAATCCAGGCCGGCGCCGCCCAATACGGTAGGGTAGTAGTGGAACCAGGTCTGCGCGATGATCTGGTTGGGGGCGATGCCATGGCGGGAGTCGTAGATCGGACCGGCTCCCATGATCATGCCGATGCCTGCCGAATCGAAGCTGCGACCCATGGCAATGGGCACCGCACCATCACTGGTTCGGGGCACCCCCGCGACCAGCGCCAATGCCGAACACAGCCCGATCCATCCATGTGAGCGCTGAACCGGGATTGGCATCCGAGCCGCCACCGAGATCAGGTGGCGTCTTTGATCGTGAGCTCGGAAAGATCCTTCTTGAGCACGGCAGGAATTGACTTGAGCGACATCGAAGTGCTCAGGACCGTGATTCCCATCTCGGTGGCTTTCCGGAGTTCCGGAGCCTTCGGCTTTTGTCCGTTGGTGTACAAGATGGCCACCACATCGGCATCTCCGCAGACGCGGAGCACCTCGGGGGAGTCTTGGTTGGTCACCAGCAAGACGTTGTACATGTCGAGCTCGAGAAGATCGGCGAATTCCGAACCAACGTAGGCGCATTCGACTACAGGAAGTTCTTCCTCCGAACCCACGAGGAGTTGCGCGCTCAGGGGGCCGTTCAAGTGGCCCAATTCCAACTGCATGTTTGCAACGATAAAACGAACAGGGGCAAACTGGCAATTGGGTTTCTCAGTCTGGAGCCGGATTATTGGCGGAAGTTTGGTGTCCAGGTGCGATTTCCGCGTTAACCGGTGATGAGGAGGTGTCCCCGCTTGGCGTTCTGATTCAACGGCAATTGTTTCCGGTGGGGTGCAATGAGGGATGTCCGATGACTTAATTGACAATCCGATCCGATAACCGACACAAGTCGGTCGTTTGAGTTCCCGACCCAACGCTGGAAGGCCCGACCCGACCTATGCACCTGACGAATCCCGCCTCGAGAGTCCTTCGCTACGCCACTTTTGTCCTGTCGGTGGCCGCGATTCTTTCGTGCCAAAGCACTTCGCCCGCGCCGACCCCGGAAGGCAAGGCGACCTACACCGCCGCGTTCACCATCAACGACGAGTACAAGAAGCCAGAATCCGTCGTGACGCGACAGGGCACCGACACGGCCCGGGCCGCGATGCAAGTCAAGGGCAACGATTTCACCGCTTCGGTGGAGCTGGCATCCCCTCCCTCGGGAACCATCGGATTTCAGCTGTATCGGGCGGGTGTCAAGATCGGCGAACTGAGCTACCACTACGCCGGCGACCGGAACACCAAGCTGGTGTACGACGGAGCGACCTACAACGGAATCGCCCTGGAAATCCTGAGGCGCATCCAGCCATCGACAAGTTCCGTCAAGTTCGATTCGGCGCTCGCCGCGGCTCTTGTGGCCGGCGACAAGATGTTCGACACCCTGCCGTACCCCGCCAACGCCCCTGTGGGTCTGGATACCGCCGACGTCACGAAGCGGATCATGTTGGAGCTGGTCGCCAGCAAGAAGAACTTGTCGGAACTCGCCAAGACCTGGTCGTTGAAGCTGGACACGATGGCCGTCAAGGCGCAGATCCGGATCCTGTTCGCCGCAGGGACCATCAAGGACACGTCCACGCTGCTTCCACCGCCCGCCGACCGCCAAGGTCCCACGATCTCGATCGAAACGCCGGCGACAGGAACTGTCTTGGCGCAAGGGCAGGACTCGGTCGCGGTCAAGGCTTCGGTGACCGACGCGTCGGGCGTCGATTCGGTCTGGATCGACGGACGGATGGCGTCGAAGGTTGACAATTTCTGGACCACCGGGAAGGTGCGGATCCCTTCCGGCGATTCGTGGTACGAGATCGTGGTCAGAGCGCTCGATCGGGCAGGCAACAGTTCGGAAACCTCCGTGCGCGCCCGCAAGGCGGGAGGTGTCGCCGATACGACAGGGCCTGTCGTCGAGATCTACTCGCCCGCCGCGGGAACGGTCCTCCCCAGCACCCAGGACTCGATCGAAGTCCAGGTGTTGGCGTCCGATCGATCGGGCGTCGATTCGGTCTGGATCGCGGGCCGTCGCGCCACCAAACGCGACAGCATCTGGAGCGCGGGCAATGTGTACGTGCCGGTTTCGATGACCGGAACCGAGATCCTGGTGCGTTGCGTCGACGGCCGAGGCAATCCTTCCACGGCGGTCCGCAACGTGAAGCGCGAAGCTCCGGCGGATCCTACCGGGGCTCGTACCCGGGTTGTAACGCCTGCAGCAGGTGTGCCCGTGCCGTTCGATTCGGCAAGCGTGATCGTTGGCTGGATCGTCGACGACCCCCGGGCCGCGGTCGTGTCGGCATGGTTCGGCGGAGTCCCCGCGACGCTGTTGGACGATTCCGTCTGGACGTTGCGCGTCGCCCTTTTGCCCACCGGAGTCTCGAGCATCCTGCCGCTCAAGGCGGTCAACGCCAAGGGCGACTCCACCTTCGGTTCGGTCTCGTTGGTGAGGGCCAAGGATGCGATCGCTCCGGTGTTGAGCGCCAAGTTCGCGAATCCCGACACCGTCGGGTTCGACACCCTGTCGACCACCCTTTCCTGGAAGGCGACCGACAACCACGAACTGGCATCGGTTCGCATCGACGACAGCTTGGTGACAGGAATTGACGCGACGTATTCGATGTCCGTCCGGCTGAAAATCGGCTCGAACGTGGTTCGGATCGTCGCGGCCGACAGCACCGGCAACCAGACGCGGGACAGCGCCATCGTGGTGCGCACCAAGGACGCCAACGGGCCCGTGTTGGAGCGGCTGGTCGGCACCAAGGATTCCGCGGTCGATTTCGACACGCTCGGGATCTCGGTGGCGTGGAAGGTGCGGGACAACCACAAGCTCGATTCGGTTCGCATCGGCGACAGCCTGGTGGCGGGAGTCGATGGCATCTATTCCCGGCGCGTCGGGTTGGACGCGGGGCCCAACACGATCCGGATCATGGCGGCCGACAGCACCGGCAACCGTTCGTGGGACAGCGTGGTGGTGGTTCGATCCAAGGACGTGCAGGCGCCCAAAGTGGTCCGCGCAACAGGCACCGCCGACATGTCTGTTCCCTATTTGACACAATCCGTCAGCGTAGGCTGGAAGGTTTCCGACAACCTTTCCGTGCAGTCCGTGACCATCGGCGGCAAGCCGGCGACCACGACGGATTCCGTCTACAGTTCCACGGTCGCGCTGGTGGTGGGTCGCAACGTGATCCGCATGGTGGCCGCCGACGCGGCCGGCAACGCGATGAAGGACAGCGTGGTGGTGGTTCGCGCCAACCACGATTCCATCGCGCCGGTGATCGTGCGCGCCGATGCCTTGACCAGCACGCGCACCGTTCTCAACAACATCAAGACAGCCACCGTTTCCTGGAAGGTGACCGACGCTTCCCCGCTCACCGTGATCATCAACGACAGTGCGGTGACCGCCGTGGCCGGCGTCTACACGCGCACCGTTTCGCTGGCGGTGGGCACCAACAAGATCCGCGTCCGGGCGACGGACACGGCAAAAAATGTCGTCTGGGACAGCATCCAGATCACGCGCAGCCCGCTTGATTCCTTCGCGGCCGTCTGGCGCGTCGATTCGACATCGCAGTCGGTTCTTGTCGACCAGTCCGGGCACGGGTTGGACCTGAAGCTCTCCGAGACCGGCAAGTGGACACGTGCCTTCGATTCCACGCTCGTCCCCACGCTGCCTTCGGGCAAGATCCTGTACACCGCCAAGGTGTTCATGACGTCCTACCCAGACTCCACCATCTACAACAAGGTGGCGGTGGTGGTTGGCTTCTACGAAGGCATCAAGATGGCCGTCTCCGTGAGTGGGCAGCTGATGGTGGCGGGGCAGAAGAGCAACGCGGGATCCAACACCTGGTACGGGCCTCGCTCCATCAACGGCGCGGTGCCGCTCAACAAATGGACCACGCTCGCGGTGGGCGCCGACCAGGCAACCGGGGAATTCTACGCCTGGATCGACGGCGTCGCGGTGCAGCTCTATTCGTCCAAGGCCGTTGCCGGCACGAAGGTTCGTGTCGCCGCCAGCACGTTCGCCTTGGGCGCCGATGCCACCGATGGCCAGAAGTTCACGGGCAGGATCGCCGAAGTGAAGGTCATCAACAAGTTCATCTACGGCGCGGGCTTGGCGGTGGGACTCGAGGCATGCATCGAGAACCTGTGCGCAAAATCGCTGACGCCCAACGCCTTCTGGAAGCCGGATTCCGTCAACCAGGCCACGCTGACCGACAAGTCGGGTCGTGGCTTGAGCCTGACCAAGGTCTCCACGGGAATCTGGTCGCGCGCGTTCGATACGTCGCTGGCCGCGCAGCTGCCGACCGGACGGATTTTGTACACCACGCAGGTGAAACTTTCGGCGTACCCCGCATCCACCATCTACAACAAGGCTGCGGTG
>JBDKGS010000242.1:0-6686 GCA_039798065.1 Fibrobacterota bacterium
AGGCTCGCGAAGGTCACCGAACAGATCCGACAATTCCGTTTGGACTTGCTTGCCGACACCGCCAGTGACGACGGACAGCAAGAACAAGTCGCCCAGATCAACTTTCAATTGATACCATTCCTCCGTGCGATGGATGACGAGTAGTTCTGCCCGGTTGGCAATTTTGGTCGCAATCCTGCTGTTGGGTTGCGCGGACGATACCACACGGCTTGCCGGTGGCACTGGAAGTGATTTGCCACGCCCAACCGCTCGACTGCTCGATACCAGCCTAAACCTCCTCGACGCCAAGGTCTGGCGCTTGTGGCAGGTCTACGGCGATTCGGCCAAGGCATCGAGCCAGGTTGTCGACTCCTCCGGCTTCGTGGTTCCTCCGTCCGGCCAATGGATTGTCGAGGCATGGAAGGATTCTGCTGCTGCCGGTGCGTTCGAACCCGCTCGCCGAATCAAGATCGACGGCAAACTGAGCGAGTGCGAATCGAACCTCACGTACCTCAATGGAATGGGGGAATCAATCGTGGGGGTGCTGTCATGTCGGGAAATCGAGGCGCCATCTGGGAAACTCCGGCCTCCCATGGGATGGGGGGCATTTGGTCGATCGGACACCATCCACGAAATCATCCGCATGCCTGCGTCTCTTGCTGCCGACGCCTGGAAATTCGCCGTTTGGAAGGTTGACACGTTTACGGTTCGTCCTCCTTGGGTCGATTCAGTTCAACACAAAGCTTCGTTCCTTGTCCGTCACCCGGTTGTGCGCTATGCCGCTTACAAGGGATTGATGGACATCACGACCGGGTCTGGAATCTGGTTGTTCCAGGCGTGGAATGGCGTAGTACCGATCCAAGACAGCTTGGAAAAATGGGAGGCGTCGCTGCAAGACTCCATGTGGGTCGATGCGGATGTACTGCGTGGATGCATCAAGAGTCCTGGATTCTGCGCCAATCAGATCGGCGAGGGGAAGCCCGCCGCGAGCTACGTCGGAATTCGTCGATAAATCATTCCGCAGCCACCTTCGAAGAATCAGAGCAGACGAGATCGAATCGAGGCTACGCGTCAACCCGCCAGCTTGGGGTTGTTCTTGTGCCGGTCCTTGTCGCGAGCGGTCTTCTTCTCCAATCGCTTGGCGAATTCCGCCGATAGGTCAATTCCTGTCTGGTTTGCCAGGCAAGTGAGCACCCACAGCACGTCGGCCATTTCTTCGCCCAGGTCGCGATGCTTGTCGGATTCCTTGAAGCTTTGTTCGCCGTAGGTGCGCGAGATCAAGCGTGCCAATTCGCCCACCTCTTCGGTGAGCTGGGCAAGATTTGTCAGCTCGCTGAAATAGCGCACACCCACTGTCCTGATCCAATCGTCGGTGATCGCTTGGACCTGGCGTAGGGTGATGTCGTGGGGGCGAGGGGAGAGGTCGAGGCCGTCGGGCTTGGTGCTTGGCATAGTGGGCCGAATGTAGCCATGCCCGAAGCGGATTGGGGCCATACGCCACCGGTGGCCGAGCGGATTTTTATCCTATCAGACTCGAGAATTCACGAACAGGAGCGATTCCAATGCCTGCCTACAGATCCGCCACCACCTTCCAGGGCCGCCAGATGGCCGGAGCGCGTTCGCTCTGGCGCGCCACCGGCTTGACGGATTCCGACTTCAAGAAGCCCCTCATCGCGATCGTGAACTCCTACACGCAGTTCGTTCCAGGGCATGTGCACCTCAAGGACCTTGGCGAGCTGGTGGCCGAAGAAGTGAAGAAGGCCGGAGGCGTGGCACGCGAGTTCCACACCATCGCGGTCGACGACGGCATCGCCATGGGCCACGACGGCATGCTCTACAGCTTGCCCAGTCGCGAACTGATCGCCGACTCGGTGGAGACCATGTGCCGCGCCCACACCGTGGACGCCATGGTCTGCATCTCCAATTGCGACAAGATCACGCCGGGAATGCTCATGGCTTCCTTGCGCCTGAACATCCCGACGATTTTTGTCTCTGGCGGACCCATGGAAGCCGGGCACGTGGCGGGCGACGAACACGGGTTGGATTTGATAGACGCCATGATCCAGGCGGGCGACAGCAACGTGTCCGACGAACGCCTCGACGAGGTCGAACGTTCGGCCTGCCCTACCTGCGGATCGTGCTCGGGCATGTTCACCGCCAACTCCATGAACTGCCTCACCGAGGCGCTTGGGTTGTCGCTTCCCGGCAACGGCACCATCGTGGCCACGCACAAGGAACGCGAGAAGCTCTTTCGGCAGGCCGGAAACCTGATTGTGGAGCTCGCCAAGCGCTGGTACGAACAGGACGATGCATCCGTCCTCCCGCGCACCATCGGCAGCTTCAAGGCCTTCGAGAACGCCATGAGCCTGGATATCGCCATGGGTGGGTCGACCAACACCATTTTGCACCTGCTGGCCGCCGCCCAGGAGGCGGGCAACGGCTTCGCCATGGCCGATATCGACCGCTTGTCGCGGAAGGTCCCGCACTTGTGCAAGGTGGCGCCGTCTTCCGCCAAATACCACATCGAAGATGTCCACCGCGCCGGTGGCATTCCCGCCATTTTGGGCGAACTCGATCGCGCCGGATTGTTGCACCGCGACCTTCCGATGGTCCACGCCAAGAGCACCACGGCGTATCTCGCGCAGTGGGACGTGAAACAAAATCCGTCATCGGGATCGTTGTGGAACGCGGCGCCGGGTGGGGTTCCCACCACGGTGGCGTTCAGCCAGGAAAAGCGCTATGCGACGCTGGATCTGGATCGCGAACTGGGTTGCATTCGCGACGCCGACCACCCCTACAGCCCCGACGGCGGCTTGGCGGTGTTGTACGGCAACCTTGCCGAAGACGGTTGCGTGGTCAAGACCGCCGGGGTGGACGCGAGCATCCTCAAGTTCACCGGCCCCGCGCGCGTGTTCGAAAGCCAGGACGACGCCGTGACCGCCATCATGGGTGACAAAATCCGACCGGGCGACGTGGTGCTGATCCGCCACGAAGGCCCCATGGGCGGTCCCGGAATGCAGGAAATGCTGTACCCCACCACGTTCCTCAAGTCCAAGGGCTTGGGCAAGGTGTGCGCATTGGTGACCGACGGTCGCTTTTCGGGCGGTACCGCGGGCCTGTCCATTGGGCATGCGAGCCCCGAAGCGGCCAACGGCGGAACCATCGGTTTGGTGGAGGAAGGCGACGCCATCGTCATCGACATCCCTGGTCGCACCATTCGGGTCGATGTGACGGATTCCGTCTTGGCCGAGCGGCGCAAGGCGCAGGAGGCCCGCGGGACCAAAGCCTGGCGCCCGGTGTCGCGCGAGCGCGAGGTGAGTGCGTGGCTTCGTACGTACGCGACATTGGCCAAGTCCGCCGCCTTCGGAGGCGTGCGCGATCTGGATCGCTTGCGTTGATAAAATCGCTCCCCCCGCAGTGAGGCTGCAGGGTACTCTCTGGCCCGAGGAGACTGAATTCGCGATGCATCCGAACCGGGTGCATCGCATTGGCGACCAATGGAGCATTCTGGGTCATCCGATCTGTTATCGCCGAAACGAGCTCCTGACATGCTGACAAAAAATGCCGTTCTGACCATCGACGATTCGCCGTCCATTCACATGGGCGAACGCGTCGCGTTCCTGGTGTCCAAGGGAATTCCCGCGGTCTGGTTCTGCCGTGGCGATTATCTGGAAGTACGACCGGACTTCGCCATCCAGGCCCTCGAAGCCGGCCATGTCCTGGGCAACCATTCCTACGACCATTCCTATTTCTCGAAGCTCTCGTTGGAGCAGGCGTTCGAGCAGATCGACCGCACCGACAAGCTCATCGAAGGTCTTCACGAAAAAGCCGGTGTTCCCCGCAAGATCAAGTGTTTCCGTTTTCCCTATGAGGCGAAGGTCGGTTCGCCCGAGCACCACGCGGCCTTGCAGGCTGGATTGCGGGAACGGGGATTCGCACCGCTGGAGATGGACGGGGTGGCAAGCGCGTCGTTCTTGGCACAGCGTGCCGCGAACGACGTCAGCTGGTTCTGGACCTACGACACCGAGGACTGGAAGCTGGTCGGCCCCGACGCGACCGGAGCGCGCGAACGCCTTGCCGATGCTTTGCAACGCATGGATCGCGACGAGCCCGAAGCGGATTGCGGTTTGAACCGGTCGGGGACGGAAATTGTCGTGATGCACGACCATGGCCACACGGGCGCGCAATGGCAGATGGTGGTCGACGGATTGCTGGCGAAGGGGCTGCGTTTCGCGCTTCCGGGCTGAGACAGAAATCGACCGACCGGGCGAACCCCAGGGTGGGCCTTTAGGCCAAACGGGCGATCACGCCGGCAAGGATCGGGGTCAACAAGGCTTCGCCAGCCTTTGCATTGGCGATGATCTTGCCGATGTCGGCTTTTGCCAACCGTTCGGGGACGCAATCGTCGGTGACCACGGACAGGCCGATCACGCGCATGCCACCATGGATCGCCACGATCACTTCGGGAACGGTGCTCATCCCGATGGCATCGGCGCCTAGGGTTCGCAGCATGCGGTATTCGGCGCGGGTCTCCAATTGGGGGCCGCTCAGGCAGGCGTACACACCACGCTGCAGCGGGATTTTCAGATCGAGCGCGATCTCCTGGGCCAGGTCCATCAGCTTTCGATCGTACGGCTCGCTCATGTCGGGCCAGCGGGGTCCCAGGCTGTCGTGGTTGGGTCCCACCAGCGGGGATGTGCCCAACAAGTTGATGTGGTCTTCGATCAGCATGACGGATCCGGCCGGAAGACGTTCACTGATTCCGCCGCAGGCGTTGGAAACAGCGAGCACCGACGCTCCCAGCGCGCGCATCACCCGGACAGGAAATGTCACCTGGTCGAGGTCGTAGCCTTCGTACAAATGGAAGCGCCCTTGCATGGCCACCATAGGCACGCCACCGAGAGTTCCCAGTAGCAATCGACCCGCGTGTCCCTCGACGGTGGACGCCACGAATCCGGGGATGTCCTGGTACGGTACGCTTGCCTCGACGGCGATGGATTCGGCCAAGCCTCCCAAGCCGGTTCCCAGGATGATCGCGACCGTTGGTTCCAGCGACGAGGCGCGGCGGATGGAGGCGACGGCGTTGGCGATGTCATGGACAAGATTCGGGTTCATGGATGCTCCGTGGGATGGATGTGTCGTGAATTCCAGGCATGCCAGTCGTCGACAGTGTCGATGTCGGAAAGGGTATCGAAGAGATCGGGCTCGATTCCCTGGCCGCGAAGGCGCGAGACGGTTTCTGTCAAAACGGTATCGGTGCTCCAGGCCATGGTTTCGAAGGCTTGGGGAAAGCGTTGCGGCAAGCCGAAAGCCACGTAACCGCCGTCCAAGGCGGGTTGGAGCGCGAACCGGCCTTGCTTGACAATTTCCGCAAGAGCCGCGATGCAGCTCGCATCGAGGTCGGGACAATCGGTCCCGACCAGGATCGCCCCGGGAGCCCCGTTCGCGAAGGCATGTTCGCAAGCGTGGGACATGCGCGCCCCCAGGTCGCCGTCGGGCTGGAGGCGGACCTCCTTCGCGCCAAGGAGCCAGGAGGCGACGTCGGCTTCGCTGCCGGGTGGAGTTGTCCAGACAAAAATTGGCAATCCACTCCGCCGCAGGGCATCCATCTGACGTTCGGCCAGGGCGCGGTAGATTTCCAAGGCGCGATCGGGGCCAACCCCTGCGGCCAAGCGGGTTTTGACCATTCCCGAAATCGGGGCCTTCGCGAACAGCAGGATCCACGGCTCGTTCATGGCGGATCCTTTCCGTGGACCACTTCGGATGCGTTGTTCCGCAGGGGATGGAGCAACAGGCGATCGAGGCGGTTCCACGACGGATCGCGCCAGGGCTCGACACCCAATACGAGCGCATGTTGTCCGCCTCGGGGAACAGGTGTCAGGTAGCCCGCGATCCGATCCCAAACGGAAAGGACGTTTCCGAAATGCGTGTTCGCTTCGCCAGGAACCACCGAGTGATGCACGCGATGGAAGGTGGGAGTCGCGAATACGCTCGCCACCCAGGGATCGATGGCGTTGGGGAGACGGATATTGGCATGGTTGAACTGGGCGAAGGCGGCGACCAGCGCCGCGTGGAGTACGACAGATTCCGGCGAAACCCCAATGGCGACCACCACGAGAGACATCCAGGCCTGAGAGAGGAGGATTTCCAATGGGTGAAACCGCGCGGCAGTGGTGACATCCAGATCGGCATCCAGATGGTGCACGCGATGCAGACGCCACAGCCACGAAACCTTGTGCGAGACCACGTGCTGTGCCCAAAGCGCGAAATCCAGAAGAAGGATCGCAAAGACGGATTCTGTCGTCGTTTCGAACCCGATCGAACGAAGCATTCCGAATCCTTCTCGATCGGCCCACAGAGCCGCGCCGGCGCTTGACAGGGGCGCCAAGGCGAAAAGGATCGCGCTGGAGATCGCGCTCATCCCCAGATTGGAAGGCCATCTTGAAATGCGGGACACCCCTCGGGGGCGATCGGGTTTCAGGGTCTCCCACAGGGCAAACCCAAAGAGCCCGCCGAGCCAGATCCAAAGTCGTGGATCCATCTCAGCAACAGCCCGACGGCCCGCAGGAAGCAGCATCGCCCCTATCGTGACGCGAAGCAAACGGTGCCGTCGTTCCGCAGTCGGGGAAGATCCCGAAGTGCGTGGAAAAATCGCCGTGGAATTCGAACCAGGGCGCGAAGCGGGTGTCGTGGAGCATGCGCCAGGT
>JBDKGS010000243.1:0-6667 GCA_039798065.1 Fibrobacterota bacterium
AGAAGCGAAATTTACGCGTAAGGGAGCATGTTGACAATGCGGTGCCTGTCGGACGCATCGATGTAGTCGCCCTTGCGCAAGCCGCGCTTGAGCTTCTGGCTCTTGTTCTTCTGCAAGTGGCGCATCTTGGTCTGCTTGCACTTGACTTTGCCGGAGGCCTTCACAACGAAACGCTTCTTCGCGCTGCTGAGAGTCTTCATCTTGGGCATTGTGTGTGTCCTTGTGATTTGGGTTGAAAAGTGATTTGGCTCAGGCTTCGGCGACGGGCGCCGGGGCGGGAGCTGCAACGGGTTTGGGAGCGGCCGGAGCCTGTGGCGGTGCGCCTTCGGGTCCGAATTCGGCGCGTTCGCGAGCTGCGGCGGTCTTCTTGCGGCTGGGAGCCAGCAACAAGCCCAAGGCACGGCCTTCCATGGAAGGCGACTGCTCGACCACGGAGATCTCTTCAAGATCCCTCACCATCTGATCCAACAGACGGCGGCCGTAGTCCATGTGGGCCATTTCGCGACCACGAAACAGCACCGAAGCCTTGATCTTCCAGCCTTTTTCAAGAAACTCGATCGCGTGCTTCACACGGTACTCGTAGTCGTTCTTGTCCGTGCGAGGGTGGAACTTGATTTCCTTCACCTTCACGATGTGCTGCTTGGCCTTCGAAGCTTTTTCCTTCTTCGTCAGCTCGAACCGGTATTTGCCGAAATCCATGATGCGGCAAACCGGAGGACGAGCCATCGGAGCCACTTCCACTAGATCCAAGCCCTGCTCTTGCGCCATCTGCTTCGCGATGTGCGTCGGTACCACGCCGATCTGCTGCGCGTCGGCACCAACAAGCCGCACCTCGGGGATGCGGATCATGTCGTTGACGCGAGTGCGGTTCTCGGTGGAGGGCATCTCGAATGAGTGGAATCTGGCCAATCTGGCTCCTGGGATGGTGATGTCCATGAACCGGGTCCAGCTGGGTGGACTCGGCGTCAGTAGAGAGAGGGGCGAATTATAGAAAAAGGTTTGCCAAGATTTGAGGGGGTCCACCCGAAGAAGTTTCGGATCTTTTCCTCGCGCATGGGTGCCCGCGTCTTCTCCAGCGAGGAAGTGCGGTGTCCATGCATCGGCAGCCGGTTGCTGTAACGCCTTGATGGGTGGGAGTTTACCACTCTTTACTCCACTTGGAGTAGCAAGGTTGGGCGCCTCCCCGGTCCGGTTTCTTGTTTTCGCACGGTACACCCGGTAAAATCGGTGCCACCGGACCGGGGCCGCCACCCTTCGGGCTAGCCTCTGGTCGGTGCTTCGCACACCTTCGGTCCCTGCGGGTGGCTGGCGCTTTGTCTGCCGACGGGTTTTGTCTTTCTCAGACTGGCGTCTGGGCTTTTGATTCACGGGAGCCGCTCAAGCCGCTGCTCCCGTGACCCTCCTCGGCTCCAAAGGGCCTGTGCGGGCCCTTTGGATTCCCGCACCAAAGGGGGCCGCTACTTCCGGGCGACCCACGTGGTGTTTTCACCCATCGGCCTATTTCGGCCGATGGACGGTTGGGGCGCCCTCCATGAAACGCGGCCCCCTTATGGAATCCCCGACGACAATTTCCGGCGGCTCGCGCCGCAGATTAGCCCCGTCTTGCCTTCGGAAAGACGGGGAGGAGAACGCTGGAAGCATGTCGGAATCGGCGGTGGGGGACGGCGACGGAATGTCGCACGGTGAGACGGCAATCCGGAGATGGGCCCGTGCGACCTGGAGTCGGCGTTTCCCGCTGCCGGCGAAGCGGAAGCACCCTTTTGTGAACAAACAGAGTTTGATCGAAGACGGAGTCGAGAATGAGCCCAATGAAGGGCAAGCATGTCTTCGTCGCTGTTCCGAAGACGATGCTGGCCTTGTGCTGCGAACCGAACATGAACTGCGAGTCACGAAACCAAAGGATCTTGGCGGTATCAAGAAGGATGGTTCCAGAGCGGGAGCACCTTACCTCGACACCCGGGGAGGTATTAATCCTGGAGGCAGCGAATAGAACAACCGTCTGACTTGTCGAAGACGAAGGTCAACACGCCCTCGCTGCGGTGGGGGAAGTCCCGGTTCCACGCGTTCCTCGAACTGCCCTCGGAGGCAGACCAGAAGTAGGCACCGCAGCTGAGGAGTTGGAACAACCCGGAGCCCCTGTAGCCCCCAGGCAGAGCAGTGAAGCCATACATATCAATCCCAGTGTTCGTGACCCACAAGATGTTGTTGGCCTTGAGCTTGGTCCCCTCGTCCGCGCGGCCCAAGGTTCCGTGGGTCAGCCTGGTCCACTCCGCATCACTGGGAACGTGCCACCCGCTCGGACAGGCGCCCCGACGCTTCGCGGCGACCTGGCTCGTACAGGATTTCGTGTTGCACGAGTCATTCAGTCCCATGGCCGCCGCCCACTTGTACAGACGACCGTACTGGGTGCAATTGGCCGTGTCGTTTTTGTAGCAAAAGGAGCTATCCACCTTGAAATTCAGGTTCTGCGCCGTCCACACCTGTGGTCCGATCTTCACGGTCCGGTAAGTCTGCCCGTCGCGTTCATCGGTCAGATAGCCGTGCACGATGGAGGCATTCAGCGTGGTATCCAGCGTCCGGACAATTCCTGTCTGCGAAGCCGAGATCGTGTCCCGCAGTCGCACCTTCCCCTTCCAGGTATACAGCAGCGTATCGGGAATACCCGCTTCACCCGCAGCCCTCGCCAAGGGACGCGAGACCGCCACGGTGCGGGCCATGCCACGCCCGGACGCATCCCGACCTTCGAAGCGCACGGAAAGGCGTCCGTCCTCGAGAATCAAACGCCCATTCGCGACCGGCACGGCAACCCGCGAGGCGATGCCCGCAGGAGTCGAGCCCAGATCCCAAGCGCCCGAGGCATCGGTGGTCGCACTCATCTTGGCTTGCGCTAGGCTGATAGTGACCCCAGTCAATGGCTTGCCATCGGTTCCCAAGACCTTTCCGGAAGCGGTGAGATCGGCGGCTTGGGTGGCAACGGTAAGGGAAAGCAGTGCTGCACAGGTAACAGCGCTCCAAAGACGGGGCATTTTATGGGGACTCCATTAGAAGACGAGGGGTAGCGGCGTGGCGTGTGGCCAGGGCCGACAAAATAATTCAAGAGCCGCAGATCTACAGAAGCTTCGAACTTTGACTCTGGAGAGCTGCCAAAGACTGAGAAATCTCAACGGGAAGATCTGAAATTCTCGCTGGTGTCCTCCTGGTCCAGGAAGATATGGGAGTTGATGCATCCCTCGCGGAATCCCAATACGGGATGTCTTACGATGGATTGGTCGCAGTGTGAAATCCATGCGACGTTGGGTCTGCGTCCGGTAGGGTTGGCCGATGCCGGGGAATTGTCGGAAATTGTCGCGCCAGGGATGGAAGCCCCCGCACCGCAGGGATCGCCACGCGAGCCCGGAGGTGATGTACGGGGGCCGGGACCCAATTCGGATCTGATGGAGAATGGGCGAAGCGGGGCCCGGTTCACGACAGCCCGACCGGCTTTTGCCGGGGCGCCCGGAAATTGTCGCCGAAAAGCAAACAACCGCATTTATCGACAAAAACATCCGTTATCACTGAATTGTCTTTTGAATTTTCTCTCTTTCGAAGGCGCTGCGTTTCCAGGTGATGGATTCGTCGGCGATCCCGCTTTACGCGCCTACAGGAGTCCGTACTTCATGGCATCTAGATCTTTCTGGAATGCACCCAACGCCATTTCTCTTCGATCTCGAACGAGCTGTATCCTGGCTGTTGTCTTGATCTGCTCCTCGGGGGTGTCCGCCAAAACCGTGATGGTTCTCCTCGACGGATGGAATCCCTTGCCTTCGGGAAGCAGCATCGTGAGCGAGAACGTCACCTACAACCCAGCCTCGACCCGACCCGATGGGGGGACATCGCCGAAATTTGTCCGATCGAACGCCTACACTTCGCGGCCTTTCACGAAATGGTACGCGTTGACCGATTTTTCGATGGGAGACTTTTTCGGAAACATCGTCCTTGGGGTGAACTACGAGCAGCGCGATTGGAAGACCTTTTCCGACACGATCGGAGCGACCGATTCCTTGGTGACATTTCCCGACACCCAGAACGTCGTGACCTACAAGGATCCACTGACATCCAGGGACACCACGGTGGCTCTGGCGCAGACTTCGCCACGGCGATTGTCGATTCCGGCCCGTGCGATCCTGTATTCGACAAAAAGTGTCGCGAGTTCGAATTTGTTGAGAGCGACCGTGGAAGGCAAGTTCACCGTTTGGGAGGCCAGGACCGAGCTGGAACGTTGCTTCGTGGATCTGCAGAGCGACACCATCTGGATTCGGATGTCCAAGAGCGCCGGGTCCCTTCGGCGTGAAAACCAATTCTGCACCGAACACAATCCGGAACTTCCTTCGCAAGGAGAGGTCCGATTCTATTCGCCGATCAGCGGGGCGAAGGTCGAGGCGTTGTCAGGAGGGCTTGTGATTCCCATGCAGCGGACTCTCCTGGACGAATGGCACAAGGCGCAACTCTACGGATCGCCGGGAGAAGGCGATACCGCGAAGGTCTCGTTCCGGGTCACGACACGGGATGGCAGATCCTGGACGTTCGATTCAGCGGGATCCCCGTACACGGTGACGAATTCGCTCCTCCTTCCACATATCCACCCTGCGATGGCCGGTGCCCAAGGATTCCGCCACGGTGGCCCCCCCGCTTCACAGGTGGTGTTGGCCTGGACAAATCCATGGCCCGACCGGTTGCCCCAACTGACTTTCGGCGGTCCCGAGCGACTGACGGGAACACCTCACCCGGGAGGTTGGCGCTCGGCCATTCTCTGGGTACGTCCGACCTCGGCGTGGTTGGTCTCGGTCGATGGCGAGGAAAGAACTGCATCCGTCGAAATCCCAGGGACGGGCTGGCTGGACACGATCTGGCTGACACCCAGACCGGTTGCCCAAGCTCCAACGAGCATTGCCGTCGATGGTTTCGATTATCTCTCCGGAACCGTAAATGGGCCTGCCTATTTCCCCTTCACCGAGTTGACAAATTCTGCGCTAACACGGGGACTTCTCAAGGAGCGAATCGGACCCGGTGGCAAGTTGGCCAGGACGGGGCGTTCGATTTGTGGTTTGCTTGGGCCTTACAATCTCGAGACCACAGGACCGTGCGTGGCGGCGGCGAACGCTCCCGACAAGTGGTTCGATTCCGTCGCTGTTTCCGGAGGAGCGGCGAACGCGAAGGTCTCTTTCCAGATTGCAGTCGGACAGGATTCGGTTGGATTTTATCGGATGGGTGGGAAGAATTTCTTCCCACTCGATTCGCTCCGGATCAATCCCCTGTTTTACGATCAAATTCTCGGAAGCGACAGCATTCGTCACAACTTCGCGTTCTGCTTCGTGGTTCGTGGCATGATCCAGCCTGGACCAGGCTACCTGCTCGAAGCCAAAGCCGACGATGACACCTGGATCTATGTGGACAGCCAGCTTGTCGTCGATATGGGTGGGCAGCATGCCAGCGTCGCCGATACGATTCATTACGGATCTTTGCGGGTGCCTTTGCCGTCTGTGGTACCGATCGACATCTACCACTGCGAGAGGCACACGAACGAAGCCGTCTTTTCGATCCGCACCAACACCCCCATCTATCCTGTCGGAGCGATCCGGCTTCCGAACGGTGGCACGTCCTCTTCCCGAGCGCCAATCACGGGCACTAGGCTGCAATTCCGCGCAGGACAAATTCTGGTCCAGATGCCGGCGTCGCAGGCCTGGACCTTGGAAATGCGCGGCCTGGATGGCCGGGTGTTGTCGCGATGGACGGGAACCGGCGCCAGGAATATACCGGTTCAAGGGACGGGGATGAGATTCCTGCGTCTGACCGCGGGTTCCACCAGAATGCAGATCAGCACCTTGATGCATTGATTCCGCTGGATTCTCCGGGTGCGGGGAGTCCAGCCGCATCTGCGCCAGGGATGGACGCCCCCGCACCGCAGGGATCGCCACGCGATCCCGGAGGTGATGTACGGGGGCCGGGACCCGTCGTGCATGCGATCCGGACAGGCGGGGCCCGGTTCACGACAGCCCGGCCGGCTGTTGCCGGGGCGCCCGGAAATTGTCGGATCAGGGAAGGAATAGCGAGGTGGAGCTGGTGCCTTGCGGGCTGCTCACGGTGCCAACCACGGGGCCACGTACGGGCGTCGGGCTCCAGCTGGCGGGGCCGGTGCCGGATGATTTCCAAAGCAGGTGGCCGGTCAGGCTTCGGACGGAAATCGTCCAGTGGCTGGCGGCGGGGGATTCCAGGACCAAGGTTCGGCCGATCTGGCGCAAGGACGGTGCTGCGGGAATTTGGACGGATTTTGTCTGACAGATTCCGGTGGGGCACCACTTGTAGACGTTGACCTTGCCTCCGTAGTCCTCTTCGGCCATGAGCAGTTTCTGTCCGTCGGGCATGGTGTAGCTGTTGATGGCGTGCCAGAGGTCGAACCAGCCCGACAGGTAGTTGGTTTCGGGGCCGGGAGCGATGTAGCCGGTGCGGACTCCGGTGCGGGCGTCGAAGAGGCTGACCTCGCCGTTACGGTGGGCGTCGGGACCCTTGTCGACGTAGCCCAGGTACACGTAGTCGGCGTCGGCGGTCATGGTGGTCGGGAAGAGGCAGGTATCCAGCACGCGGCCGTCCAGGGACTGGCTCCAGTCGGCCGGGAACTTGTACGGGACGG
>JBDKGS010000244.1:0-6648 GCA_039798065.1 Fibrobacterota bacterium
GGTCCACGACATCTATTCCGACGGGAATTGGATCGCCGATCGGAATGCCGGTGTTCGCGGCGCGGAGCGCATGAGCCTGGATTTTTCGCAGTTCTGCCGGGATGCTTCGGATACATCCCGTCCGCGTGCCTGGGCGCTGGCGACCGACGATCGGGTTCCGGTGCTGTTCGCCCCGCCGGGCACCGGGTGCGTGGGAGTGGTTGCCGACAGCCTCTCGGTGCGGATGTCCGGGGTTTTTCGGGCTCCAGCGGAAGGCCTGGCCCGAGGCTGGACCTGGTATGGCGCGGCCATGCCGGACACGTCCACGAGCGTTTCCGATCTGCGGGTTCCTCGGGATTTGGAAGGTCTCCTCGATTCCTTCCTAGTCGCGATCGGCCGTGATTCCGTGGATGCCACGGGAGCCGTCGGGCAGGCAAAAATTGTCAAATTGGTCTCCGCAGCCATGGAGAGTCGGTTCCGATACGATCTCGATGTGCCGGTGGAACCCGGGGTTGACCCCTTGCGAACCTACTTCCGCATCGGGCGCGGCTATTGCGAGTACCATGCCACGGCGGCGGTGCTGCTGCTGCGGCGCGCAGGCATCCGGGCCAGGTATGCCACGGGATACTCGGGTCCGGAGCCTTCGGGAGGACGTGGTTGGATCTACCGGCAGGGCGGAGCGCACGCCTGGGCGGAGTGGAAACCGATCGACGGAAATTGGCAGACGTTGGATCCGGCACCGGTCGGCGCGACTCCGGCGCCGTCTCGAAGCCGCATCCGATTGTTGACGGAATCTGTCGCTGGGTGGGTCGTCCTGGCGTGGCACGACATGCGCGACGGAAATTGGCGCGAGCGACTGGAAGCCTGGCAAACCCTGGCTGAAGGCACCACCTGGGGTGGCTGGGGTTCGCTCGCAGGCGTTTTGTTGGCTTTCGTGGCATTGGTCGCGTGGCTGCGGCGACGCGTGGCGAAAGGACGGAACGCGGATCAAGTCTGGACGCTTCGGTTGGACAAAGCCGAGTCGCTGTTGCGTCGACAGGGCTATGCCCGGTCGGCGTCGGAAACTGTCGGCAGCTTCCTTGCGCGTTTGCCGCATGAGGCGGATTCCGCCTCGCGTGCGGAACTGATCCGCTACCAGGCGAATCGCTGGAGGCGGGGTGTAGGTTGAAAGCTGCCGGGTCCGATTCCTTCACGCCGGCTTCATCGGCTCGAAAGCGCTGATCGAAGAATCAGCGTCCTTGGCGTTGCTGCCGGTGTGGATTGATTTAAATAGGGGATGTGCTCACCACTGGAGAATCATCCAAGCTGTTGGGAGTGACCTCCCAGACCATCATCAACTGGATGGAGTGCGGAAAATTGCCGTTTGTCCGGGTCGGCAAAGGTCGCAGGAAAATTCTCGAGCGACAGATCCGCGCTTTCGTGGAAGCCGAATCTCTCCCTGTCACCGGTTTGGATCCCGAAATCTGGGCGCATGTCCTGGCGGAATCGGAGCTTTCGAGTGCGCTGACCGACCCCCCGTTGCTGATCTTGGATCCAGCGGGACTTCCGGTCTTCTGGAGCCAGTCGGCCCGCGAACGGTTCGGATGGTCGACATCCGACGTGGTGGGGCAGCCTTTGTCCAAGATCCCCGCGCGGGTCCCGGGGCTACCGGTCGATCTTCTGGATTTGGCGCTTCCTTCGGGCAATGAAACCTTTCGGACCTTGCTCCTGGAGCTGATGACTCGCGAGGGGCGCTGGTTGCCCACGGAAGTCACCGTATCCTGGATCTACGATGCTCGCGGTGCGGTGGGAGGGACGGTCTTCCTGTTGGAGGCGCCAATGGTCCCAAGTTCCAAGCCAAAAGTCCGTCACGGCTGATCAATAGATCGGATCGATGCTCGCGCATGGGATGACGCGGTTGCTGGTTATTTGCGTTTGGACACGGCGGTGGTGTCGACGAATCGAATGGCGATCTCACCCGGCAGAACAAATCCCAATCTTCGCGCCTCGGAAGCGATGGTAGCCGAATCCGACGACAGGAGCCGGAGGCTGTCCTGCAGCACAAGGACATGGGCGCGCAAGGAGTCGTTGCGGGCTTGCATCAACGACAATCGCTGAGCCGTGCGTTGTTGGCGCACCACCCCATAGGGGCCGAACGTCCAGGCGTAGATGGTGAAAAACGCCGAAAGAACCAGAATCCATCGACCGATGGGGAGTCGCTTGGTGCGGCTGTTTCCGATCGAGGCTGCTGTGGTGGAGTTTGGGGTTGGCTCGTTCACGCCACGATCCGAAACCTGGACCCACCCATCCTCTGGATCCGGCCCGCCATTTCGAGCAGGACCAATTCTCCTTGCAGCTGCGCGATGGGTGTTTGGGTCTCCAGGGCGATTTCCTCCAGGCTGGCGTCGGTACGGCGCAGCAATCTAACCACCGGCGAGTCGGATGGATTGTCTTGTTGCACGGATCGAGCTTTCCAGCCCATGGCGTGCCAAAGGTCGTCGGGTCGTGCACATAGACCAGCACCTTGGCGCAACAGCGCAAAATTCCCTTCGAAGGTATTGCTGTCGGCGGGGCCAGGACAAGTGAGCAGCTCGCGGTTCTGCTCCAGAGCGTTGCGGGCTGTGATCAGGGCGCCGCTCCCCATGGGGGCTTCCGTGACCACCACGGCCTGGGCCAACCCAGAGATGATCCGGTTGCGACGCACGAAATTTCCCGGCACCACGGGCGCCCCAAAGGGGTGTTCCGTGATGATCACACCTGCCGAAGCGATCTGTTGCGCAAGCTTTCCGCGTCCATCGGTTCCCAATCCGTCCAGCGGACAGCCCAGGACCGCGATGGTTTCGCCACCTTGCTCCAGCGCCGTGCGGTGCGCGATCTCGTCGATGCCGCGAGCCAGGCCGGAAACGATGCGGATGCCGTTGGCTGCCCAATCTCGGCACAGGCGTCGGGTGGTTTCCTGGCCGTTTACGCTTGGTTTTCTGGTACCCACGACCGCCACCGCCCGAGGGCACACCAAGCCCAGGACGCCTTGTGCGAACAGCACCGGCGGTGGTGACGGAATTTGTCGCAATGATTCGGGGTAGTCGGGGTCGTCCAGGCAGATGACCGATGCTCCCAGGGATTCGGCCATCGAGACCTGTCGGCGCGCCCAAAGCAGGTCGGGACCGGCTAGCAGAGCATCGATGGTGTCGTTGTGCAGAGCCGAGGGCAAATCGGAAAGTTCCATGCGGCTTGCGGCGAAAGCCCCCTGCGGAGAGCCGAAGCGTTCCACCAGACATTGGGCGCGGACCGAGCCGACGCGCTCGATGTGCGTGAGCGCCAGCCAATAGAGGCGGGTGATCGTGGGGGGATCGATGCGGCTGGAGGCGGGGGAAGTCGAGTCGTGCATAGGGGGATAGGAGCAAATATAGTGCTCATGCGAGCACTTTCAAAGTGGATTTTGGGTCAAGTGAGAGGGAACGGAACCAAGCGTCTCGGTTTTTCCGAGGCTTCGCAGCCATCTGAGTCTTCCTGTGCGTGGGCGTGTGGCTGGCACGCGAATTGATCTCCCATCCGTTCATGAAGCGGCGGAGAGAACTCTCCAAAGCTTGATCGCCTTCCACCCATCAACCAACTGGAGTTTTCCATGAACAGCAAGATCACCATCGGCCTGGCACTCGTCTTTGCAACCGCCGCTTTTTCCGGTCCGCATTTCGATCATCGCGGTGGTGATCGGGATTACAAATGGCGTGACCGCGGCCATCTCCATTGCAAGCACGAGCGCATGGAGCGCGAGCGCTGCGACCGGGAACGGTTCGAGCGCGAGCAGTTCGCGCAGCAGCGGAGGGAAGCGTATCGCATCGAGCAAGAGCGGGAGCGGATCGCTCTGGAACGCGAACGGATCCGGTTGGAAGCCGAACGCGATCGCTGCCGTCGCGAACAAGAACATCGCGAGGCCATGCGTGAATCGCAACGCCCTTCCCGCCCCATCCACAAGGAAGAATCGAGGGAATCTCGCCCTCGCATCAGCATAGGGGTCGTGTGGCACCAGATGTTCCAATAATTCACCACGGGAACAACGCTGCGTTGGGGAGTGGGTTCTTGGTGCCGGATCCCGCGGTGGGAAACTCGCTGCATGCGATATGACACCATTTTACACCCACCGCCCCCGGCGGCTGGGTATAATCCTGCCTATGCCGATATCGAGCCGCCTCAGCTATCCCAGAACCCATCGCTTCCTGATTCCCGTCATGGGAACCGGCCACTCCATAGACACCCCTTTGCGGGTGGCTCGATGGGGAGTCTCGTCGGTGATCTCGTTGGTCGACGATGTGATGATCGAACAAGTCCACCGCTTGCACTGCCAGCGCCGTGGTCTTGCTTTCGAATCCGTATCGCCCCGCGACCCCAAGGCTCGTGCGCTGCGCATCACGCGCTACATGGATTTCCTGTTCGACCAGGTGCAGTTGCAGACGGCCGAATTGAAGGCGCAACCCTTCGCGCCCGGCTACGACAAGGTGCGTTGGTTCGAGCTTCTGCCCGAAACTTCGCCATTGAAGGTGGAATACAAGGCGTTGCTCAAAATGGCTCCGGGCGAGGCTCGAACAGCCGCTGAGGACGCGCTGACCGCCAAAATGGAGCCCGGCTCCATCGACGCCAACATCATGACCAAGCTCGATCGGCGCGCAGTGCTCCAGGACGGCACCATGGTGGATGCGCGTTTGTCGGACGCCAAGCTCGCCTTGGAAGGTTTCGCGCTTTCGCGCAATCCCGGCAACATGATCTTCTCGGCGGGAATCAACCCCACGCTCTACGGGGTGATCGAAGAATTCGCCGGTTTCTATCGCCAAGGCGAACTCGAGGCCGAAAAAGGCATCGTCATCAAGGTTTCCGATTTCCGATCGGCTCTCACGCAAGGGCGATTCCTGGCAAAGAAGGGGCTGGAAGTCCGCGAATTCCGCATCGAATCGGGACTCAATTGCGGCGGGCACGCCTTCGCTTCCGATGGCGAACTGATCGGGCCCATCGTTGACGAATTCCGTCGCGAGCGCCACCGGTTGCGCGAAGAGTTCCTGAAGATGGTGAAGGCCGCCTACGCCAAGAAGAACCTGGAATGGTCGGATGCCGCCGAAGCCCACGAAGCGGCCATCACCGTGCAGGGCGGATTGGGCAACTCCACTGAACAGCAGCGCATGATCGATGATTTCGGGATGGACGCCACCGGTTGGGGTTCGCCATTCCTGCTGGTTCCCGAGGCCACGCCCATCGACGACAAGACCCGCGAGCAGCTCGCGAAGTCCAAGGAGGGCGACATCTACCTGTCGGACAGCTCTCCGTTGGGAGTGAAGTTCAACAACCTGCGCGGCTCCAGCGCCGAAACCGAGCTGTGGAGGAAGTTCGACGAGGGCAAGCCCGGATCGGCCTGCCCCAAGGGCTTCCTGGTCATGAACACCGAGTTCACGCCAACCCCCATCTGCACCGCGTCCAAGGAGTACCAGACCCTCAAGCTGCAAGCCATCGGCGGCATCCAGTCGGAAGACGCGCGCAAGATCGCCGTCAAGGAATGCATCTGCCACCAGCTGGGCAACGGCGCGACGGAATACATCCGACAGGAAACGGCAAAGCTCAAGGGCGAACCGGCTCCCGAGTCGCGCAACCTTCCGGTCAGCATCTGTCCGGGACCCAACATCGTGTGGTTCGACAGGTACTACTCGTTCGTCGAGATGGTCGATCACATCTATGGACGGATTCCGTCCTTGGTGCCGTCGCATCGCCCGCACGTGTTCGCGGCGGAACTTGACCTGTACCTGGAACACTTCGAGAAGCTGCGCGTCGACACCCATCCCGAGAACGCCAAGGACGTCCAAAAGCTGGAGACCTTCCGCGTGAACCTCGCGGCGAACCTTGCCTGGTACCGCCAATGGTTGTCGACCCGCTCGGCGGCCGAAGGCGAAAACCTTCCGTCGCTGCGCGAAGCCGTGGAACGCGCCGAACTCAAGCTGCTGGCCGTGCAGGAAGAGTCTTCGTTCGGAGTGCTCGCGCGCGGATGAAGCCGCGAGGCGCTCCGGAAGAGGTCGTCCGCCAGTCGGTGATCCGGCATCTGGTGGACCGCCTGGGAGTACCCAAATCCTGTCTTCGACAGGAATTGGCATTGTCGGCCTACGACCCAAAGGTCAGGGACAGGGTGGACGTGGCCGTGTTCGCCGCAAGCGGATCGGCCATGGTCCCGGTGCTCCTGGTGGAGTGCAAAGCCCCCGATGTCGCGCTGGACGAGGCCGTGGTGGCGCAGGTGCGTCGCTACCTGCGGCTGCTTCCCGCGAAGTGGATCGCGATCACCAATGGAAGGCAGATTCTGTCGTGGCGTCTTCGCGACGGAGCGTGGGAGTCGGCGACACTTCCTGTCTGGCCGGAGATGAAGGTCTGAAGCGGATCTATCGGATCTTCGCGATGGCGTGGCGGTAGACTTCCTCGTACTTGCCCACGTCGGCATCCCAGCTGAAATCGCGGCTCATCACCCGGTGGCGCATGGCTTTGAAGTGGTGTTGGCGGTCGAAGAACGTGCTCACCGCCCAGCCAAGGGTGTAGTAGAGCGATTCGGGACGGTAGTCGTCGAACACGAAGCCGTCGCCGCCGCCGTCCCACTCCTGGTAGTTCCAGACCGTGTCGGCAAGGCCTCCGGTGCGGCGCACCACGGGCAGCGAACCGTAACGC
>JBDKGS010000245.1:0-6566 GCA_039798065.1 Fibrobacterota bacterium
GGCGGGAGTCCCGATGCCGTCCTCTTCCTTCAAAAGCTTCTTGAGCTCCGGGTCGTCGATGAACTTGTGCACCGTCTCCATGGCCTTCACCAGCGTGCCCTCGGTGAAGCGCGGCGGAGCTTTGGTCTTCTTTTCCTTCTTGTCGGATTTTGTGCACAGCGCCTTGTCGCCTTCCTTCATGGCAGGAAGCGTCTGGGCCGCGTCGTCGTCGTCCTTGTCCTTTTCCGGTGCGTCGGGCTTCAAGATGGCCTGCCAGCCCGGATCCACCACCACCCGACCGTTGGCCGCGAAGGTGTGCCCTTCCACTTCCACCGTCACGGCGGTGGCCAGGTATTTGTGGGCAGGATAGAACTGAGCGAGGTACGTGCGCGCGATGAGCTGGTACAGGTTGGCTTCGATCTCGGGCAAGCGCCCCACTTCACCTCGGTGCTGGGTGGGGATCATGCCGTGGTGCGCGGTCACCTTCTCGTCGTTCCAGGCCCGCGATTTCAGCTTCGGGTCGGCCCGGTCGATGAGCTTGGCCATCTGCGGAAACACTGTCTTCATGGCCGCCAACACGGCGGGTGCATCCTGGTGCTGCGCTTCGGGGAGGAATTCGCAGTCGGTACGCGGATACGAGACAAGTTTCGACTCGTACAGATTCTGGGCGGCCTTCAGGATTTCCTCTGCACCGTAGCCCCAGCGTTTGGAGGCGGCGAAAGTCAACGTACCCAGCGAGAATGGACGCGGCGGCGGATCGCTCTTCTCTTCGGTCTTGCAGGTGACGACAATTCCCGTCTTGCCTTTCACGTCGGAGAGGATCTTCTTGGCCTGCTCAGGATCGGTCAGGCGGCTCTCGACAGGTTTTGCCACATCTTCGTCCTGGCGACCGTCCTGCGGCTCCTCGGGCGATGGGGCGTCAGAATCCGGCGTCGCGGCGGTGGGCAACTTGTAGCGCGCCTTGAACTCGCCGTTCTCGTGTTTGAACTGCGCCGAAATGGTGATGTACGATACCGGAACGAAGGCCTCGATCTCTCGATCACGCGCCACCACCATGGCAAGCGTGGGCGTCTGCACGCGTCCCACCGTGAGCAGGGTCTTGTCGGCTCCACCACGACGCGCGCTGAGCGTGAAAGCCCGCGACAGATTCATGCCGATGAGCCAATCGGCACGACCACGGGCCAAGGCGGCATCGGCAAAGCCCTTGAACTCGACGTTTTCCTTGAGCGCCTTCAGACCGCGCTGAATGGACACGCTGTCCTGCGAACTCACCCAAAAGCGCCGCACCGGCCCGGCGTACTTGTAGGCGGTCAGGATCTCGTCGACCAGAAGTTGTCCTTCGCGATCAGGGTCGCCCGCGTTGATCACCTCGGTGGCGTCCTTGAGCATGCGCCCGATCAAGGCAAGCTGTTTTTTGGCTCCATCGTCGCCTTTAGGCAACAGCTTCCAATCCGTCGGGACGATGGGCAGGTCGGCAGCTCGCCAACGCGCGTACTCCGGATTGTACACCTCGGGCATGGCCATTTCCAACAAGTGACCGAAAGCGTAGGTGACGAAATCCGTCCCACACTGCATGTATCCGTCGGACTTGCGCGGATTTCCCAGCTCGGCAGCCAAGACTCTCGCGACGGAAGGCTTTTCGGCGATGAACAGGCGCATGGACGTGTATCGTCTCCCGATTGGGGGCGGCTCCCGGACCTGGAACCGAAGGACCGGGGAAGATAGGGAATCGACGGCGACGTGGAAACGGAAAGGTTTCCCGTCTTTTTTTGACTTCTACAAATTGTGCACACACTTTGGCGATTAACTGCCTCTAAAGCCTTTTATTATAAGGTTTATGAGTTCTCCAAATCTGTACGCATACAACGACTTCCGGCGCTACCTAGCTGACTGGTTGTCGGCCAAGAAAGCCGAGGATTCCCGCTTCACCGGCGCCGAAGTCCATCGTCGCCTGGGGCTCCCCAACACCCGAAGCTTCTATCCCGACATCGTGGCCGGACGAAATCTGACCGCAACGTTCGTGGAACGGTTCGTGGTCCTGCTGGATCTGGATCGCGACCAATCGCAGTTCTTCCGCGCCCTGGTGAGATTCAATCAGGCAGAATCCGTCGATGAACGGGAGTTGGCCTTCGATCAGGTGGTCGCATTCAACCGCACACCGCGCACCATCCTCGACAACCGCCAGATGGAATTCTTCCGCGACTGGCGCCACGGCGCCATCCGCGCCTTGCTCGACACCGACAACTACCGCGACGAGCCCGACCGGATCGCCAAGGAGGTCGTGCCGCGCCTCACACCCGGACAGGTTCGTGACTCGCTACAACTTCTGTCGGATCTCGCGCTGATCGCATTGAACGATGACGGATTCTGGAAGCCCACCGAGACATCCATCTCCACGCCCGAAGGCACCCGCGACGACCTGATCGTGGCGCTGCAACTGCAACACCTGGAATTGGCTCAGAAAAGCCTCTTGGCCAAGGACGCCCCCGAGCGTCTGGTGGCCACCAACGTGATCTCGGTATCAAAAGATGTCGCCACGCAGATCGAGCGCAAGCTCGAGAAACTGCGCGCCGAAATCCGCTCGATGGTCCACAAGGACACCACCGCCCCCACCGAAGTCTGCCTGTTCCAAACCTCCCTGATCCCGCTCAAGAAAAGCTCAAAGGAGATCGCTCCATGATCGCCCGCAAATGGGGAGCTTTGCTCCCGACAATTTTTGCCCTAGCCGCCTGCGACAAGTCGATCGATCCCGTCGCGGGAACCAACAACGAGACCCATACCAAGGGAACCCTCTTCCAAGCCAACGGCAAGGTCGCCGTCGGGGCGCGGGTCCGCGTCTTCGCGGCCAACCAGGACATCGGCGATTCCCTGCCGGTGACACAAACCCAAGTGGACCTGAATGGACAGATTCCGTTGCAACTCAAACGCGGCTACTACAGTCTTCTTGCCGACGACACTTCGCGCAGCGCCGTCTTCATCGACTCCGTGTTCTCGGATGGCGACACGGTGATGATCCCCGTGGATACTTTGCGCCCGACCGGCACATTGACCGGCCATGTGCGCGTGCAACCGATGCACTCCCCCGCGATCGCCTGGGTACACCTCATGCGCACAAACCTCTACGCGAACGTCGATTCCTCCGGATCATTCCGGCTGGACGGAGCGCCTGCGGGGAACCTCGATCTTGTCGCGGTCAGCCACCTGACCGAATACACACCCACTCACAAGCTTGTCCGAGTCCGATCCGACAGCTCGATCGACGTCGACACCATCTCGCTCGTATACAACGGACTTCCGTTGGCGAAAAAAGTTGCCGCAAGCTACGATTCGGCGACTGGCGTTGTCACCGTGACCTGGCAGGACACATCCTTTGCTCGCAAGGCAAACTGGTTGGTCTATCGGTCGAATGGATCGAATTCAGCCATCGACTCCGTCGCCACTTCCTCTTCGGGCTCGCTGTCGGATACGATTTTCGCTCGCCTTGGTCACCCGGGTCTCCATTCGATTTTCGATTCCATCGAAACCAACCTTTCCTACTGGGTCGCCGCCCAATCCAAAGACGGGACCACCGGCCCTAGATGGGAAAAAGTGGATGTGCGCGCGAAGAGTCCAGCCTTGATCCGTCGCTGGGGCGTGAACTGGAGCAACCCCATACCTGTAACTGGATTTGCCTTGCCGGAATACTCCCGACTGGACACCCTCGCCGATGCTCTCTCTGTTTCGCAATGGGTCAATACGACCGACACGACACAGGCATACCAGCTTCGCCTTCTGAATCCTACCGGGCAATGGACAACTGCGACCCTTCCCCACATTCCCGAGATGGAATCCAGCCCACTTTTCTGGAAAGGAAGGGTATGGCTGGTCAAGGGTCGTGGATCGGCACGGCACTTCGATGACACCGCGATGGGCAACACAACAATCGTCCGGACGAACATCTACGACAGCGCTGCGATCCTGAGTAGTGCCGATGGAATCGCCTGGGATTCCGTTGCACTCGAACTTCCCTTGGACAGCATCACGTCCTTTCGGCTGAACGCAACGGCAACGGAACTTGCCTTGATCCCTTGCTACAAGCGCAAAAACCCTGTGGTTGGCCAACTCTCCCAATCCAAAGGGATGTTGGTTTCGACGAGTGGCAAAGGCTGGTCAGTTCGACCAAGGGACACTCTTCTGGCTGGACAAGATTCTCGCCCCTTCGTGTCGCACTATTGGACCGCCTCGATCATCCCCACCGGACCAACTTCTACTTGGACGCTCCTCAATGGGCAATGGGCAATCCCGAGTCTCACGGACAAGACCAACGAAGCCATCTTCTATTCCAGCGAAGGAACAACACTTAGCGGAAACGGAAATTTCATCGCCCTTTCCGGCGGGGCCGGAAAACACCTCGCCATCGCAAATCCCCTGGCTCTGGATTCCTGGCAGTACGTTTCGACCCCTGAGCCGCCCAAGGGAATTTGCTTTTGGCGCGGGCAACTTGTGATCCTCGGCAAGTCCGGCCTCCACGTCGCCAGCATCACCCCAAACCAATAACTGTCAAACGACGAATTCCCTCGAAGCCTTGCCTTTCCGGCGAGGCTTCTTCGTTTCCTGTCGATTTCTACCTTGAGCGCCACCATGGAACTGACCGAAGACGCCATCCGCAAGCTCGCCCTTCTTTCCCGCCTGCACATCGCCGACGAGGAAATCCCCGTGCTCAAGGATAAGCTCGAGCACATCCTGGGTCACATGGACGAACTGTCGGCCCTGGATCTGTCCGACGTTCCCCCGATGATGCACCCCGACAGCGGCGAACGCCCTTTGCGCGAAGACGTGCCTCACCAGAGCCTCGACCGCGACGTAGCATTGGCCAACGCGCCAAAATCCGTCGAAGGATTTTTCGCGATTCCCAAAGTCATCGGCGCCGCTTGATCGCGCCGGCTGCGCTGGGCCATACTCGTTCAGACACTTCCTCGATCTCGGTCGCCGTACGTGAGTACGGCTCCTTCGTCTCGAAAGCGTCTTCACGTCGTCTGACTCCAGCTCGCGCGCCGCGAATTGACTCTCAAGCTTGATGTGGCTGGACCAACCTTGACTGTCACCTGTATCGTCCCGGCGCGGATGTCTTCGACGCGTTTTCCGGGCAAACCGCTCGTGGACATCGGCGGCCTGCCCATGGTGGTCCGATCCGCGCATCGGGCCATCGATGCCGGATGCTTCGCAAAAATTGTCGTGGCGACCGAAGACCAAGTCATTGTCGATGCCTGCACCGCGCACGGCCTCGAATCCATCCTGACGCCATCCTTCCCGACAGGAACCGACCGCGTCGCCTGGGTCGCACAACAGCTTGAAGCGCCCTGGGTGCTCAATCTGCAGGGCGATGAACCCGTCTTCCCGTTGGATTTGCTGCGCGAACTTTGCCAGCTATTGCCCGCCGATCCCAACGCGCTTTGGACCGCCGCCGACACGGGCCTGACGGAATCCGACCGCACCGACGACGACGTGGTCAAGATCGAGCTGGACGCCGAAGAGCCTGCCCGTGCCCTCGATTTCTTCCGTGCGCTCCCCACCGATGCGGCCAAACGGAATTTCGCCATCCACGTGGGCGTCTACGGCGGCTCGCTGCAAGCATTGTCCCGTTTTGCCAACCTGCCTGTTCCCCAAATCGAAACCGACCGGCGCATCGAACCGCTCCGCGCCTTGGAGGCGGGAATGCCGGTCCGAGCCAGGACGGGCCACTGGCCCCGTGTCGCGGTCGACCGGGCCGAACACGTACAGGCCGTGATGGACAATCTTCGTCAAGCATCCTAGAGGCGACAGATTCCGTCCAGGAATCTAACGGGTCACGGCCACTTTCGCGACTCCCAACAAATTCCGTCCTTCGCGAACCGACAGCACATAGCTCCCGTACGCCAATCCGCTGGTCGATATCGTCAATTTCTGTCCAATCGGCGATGCACCCACTTCGTGGACGACCTTGCCCGAAAGGTCGCGAATCTGAACGGCGACATCGCCTCGCGAAGCCGTGGCGAGATGGATTCGGAAGCCGTCGGCAACCCGGGTCGCACCGAACAACTCCGCTGATTTCCCGGTGGAGACAACACCGGTTGTGGCATCCAACGGGGAGGTCATGATGGTGCCCTCGCCGCTGACGCCCACGAAGGATTTGCCGTCGAAGATCATGTCCAAAAATCCGCCGCTGCTCCTGGCAATCCGGTGACCCACCCAAGCCGCGCCATCCACGGAGACCAGCACGGTATCGTTCACCCCCGATACCACGAAACGGTCTCCGCCGTAGGTGACGGAGTACAGATCGCTGGTTGTGCCCGCGCTTCGTCTTGTCCAATTCAAGCCGTCCGGCGAAGTCATGATCGTTCCGTTGCTTCCGACCATGACAAATTTCCCGCCACCGAAGGCGATCGACGAAGGCCACTCGCTGGTGGTCGTCACGAGGCGATCCACCCAATCGGAGCCATCGGTCGATGACAGGATATGACCGTTCTTGTTTCCGACGCGCCCCACCGCCACGTATACGCCGGCACCGTGGGCTACGCTGACCAGATCCAGTCCGGAGACCGGGACGGGATGTTTCGACCAGGTCGCCC
>JBDKGS010000246.1:0-6563 GCA_039798065.1 Fibrobacterota bacterium
ATTTATGTGATTGCAAAATCAATCTTCTTGACAAACTTCTTTGAAATTTTGTTAACAACAACCATAAATATGAATTCTCCAATAAATTCATGTAATGAAACGACTGCCAACTTGGCCACGGAATTATCCCTAACGGAGTAGTGTGATAACATTAAGGCGGAAATCGTTTGATCATCATGTAATGAGCATCCGACCGCCCCTAACGGCTACTCCTTCCCGACCGCGGTCGCCTTGTGGATGCCGTTTCCGCATTGCTGCTTGGAAAACACCAAACGTCGGCTTCTCCACTTCAGCCTTACCCTGAGCGGCCGCGAAGTAATTTGGTGGTTCTGAAACCTCCCAAGCACTTCGGTCTCGCCCAGGCGATCAACAAAGCCGGCTTCGCTTCGCGCAGCCAAGCGACAAAACTTGTCGCACAGGGGAGAGTTAGCTGGAAGGGGCGCATCGTACGCGATCCCGAATGGCTCGTGTTCGAAGGCGACGAGATCCTGGTCGATGGCAAGCATTTGGAGGCCGTGCCCAATGTCTACTTGGTTTGCAACAAACCCAGGGGTCTGGTGACGTCCGCCGACGATCCCAAGGGCCGTCCGACCGTGTACAGCTGTCTCGAAGGGCTGAGCCTTACGCATGTCGGGCCGGTCGGACGTTTGGACCTGGACAGCGAGGGGCTTCTCCTTTTCACGAACGATGCGAAATGGGCCTCCGATCTTCTTGATCCCGATCGGCACGTTTCGAAGACCTACCACGTGCGCATCGACGGCTTCCTCCGAGAGGACCAGATCGGGAGCATGATCGGAGGGGTGATCGACAAAGGCGAACGGCTCAAGGCAATTTCTGTCACCACATTGCGTCGCGAAGGCGAAGGGTCGTGGATCGAGATTGTCTTGCAAGAAGGCAAGAACCGTCAAATCCGGCGGATGATTGCCGCGATGGGACTTGATGTCCAGCGACTGATCCGTGTGCGCATTGGCGACGTGGTTGTAGCCGATCTCGCTAAGGGAGCTGTGCGCCCTCTCACCGAGACGGAAGTCGAAGGCCTGCGTCAAAACCGCTCGGCCGCAACGAGGAAGAACAGGCGCTGACAGTCCGGTTGCCGACGCGTTCTTGCTAAAACGGCAACACCTCCGTGGAAAAGCCTCCTTCGGGATTTGGGTCGGGGACTTCAAGTTGAAGGATGGCTCCTAAGGGCGCTGTCGCCAACGAAGATCGAACGAGGGTTTCGATCGGTCGTTGGGCGTCGGATTGCGAGAGGCTTGAAATTGAACCCACTGCACGTATGGGCGTATGCGGAACGGAGGCCATCGATGGACCGGAGGAATATGACGGAAATCGTCAATGCGTTCGTCTGCGGCGGGATTGTCGCAGCGACGGCGTCGCATGGGGTGACTCTCACCGAAGTTCCCCGCGCCAACTGGACAAATGGTGTCACGGTACCCAGCTACACCAAGATGTACGTGTATGTCCCAGCCAAGCTCGCGGCCAAGCCGCCCATCGTGGTGTCCAGCCACTCGTGCGGCAGCAGCGCAAGCGGACAGGCCGGCAACATGACCAAGTTCCTTGCGACCGCCGACAAGAACGGCTACGTGATGATCTTTCCCGACAATCCCGGTCAGAACTGCTGGGACGTGGGATCCAAGCAGGCGCTCACGCACGACGGCGGCGGAGATCCTCACGCGGTGGCGCAGATGGTTCGCTACGCGCTCAAGCAGTACAAGGGCGATTCCACGCGGGTGTACGCTGTAGGCGGTTCGTCGGGCGCCATGATGACGCAGGCGTTGTTGGGTGTCTATCCGGAAATGTTCGTGGCAGGCGCACCTCGCGCAGGTGTGCCTTGCGGTTGTTGGGCCGAGAGCTACGCGAGCTCCAACCAGTGGAGCGGCCCTTGCGCTACGGGCAAGGTGAGCAAGACCGCACAGGATTGGGGCGACTACGTTCGGGCTATCAACCCCAACTACAAGGGGCACAGGCCGCGCGTCCAGATCTTCCATGGCGATGCCGACGCGACCATCGATTACAACAACCTCAAGGAAGGCGTGAAGGAGTGGACCAACGTGCTGGGCCTGCCCACTGCGCCCACCACCAAGGAAAGCATCAAGACCGCGGCCTACAGCTACAGCCGGGAGTCCTGGAAGAACACCTGCGGCTACACGGTCCTGGAAGCGTGGACCGCACCGGGCCAGCCGCACGGAATGACCTACGAAGAAGATTCCATCATCAAGTTCTTCGGGTTGAACACCGTTGGCGGACAGGATCCGGAGCTCGCGGCATGCGGCGGCGCGGGCATCGAAGCCGGCATGGCCGCGGTGTCTCCGTCGTTGGCAATCCACGGACAGGAACTGGTCGTAGATGGGTTGCGGGGCGACCAGGCGCACGTGACCGTCGCGAACACGGCAGGACAGATTCTGTACGACACCGACCGGGAATTGTCGTCGAGCACCACGCGCATCCCGTTCGCGGCTGTGGTCGCGAAGCCGGGGGCCTACATCCTATCGGCCGTATTGTACGACCATGGCCGCGCCGTCGACCGGGCCATGCTGGGCTTCGTATACGCGAAGTAGAGTCGCTCCAGGGGGAGCCAGATCCCCCCGTCCTGCTTGCCATATGTGGTTTCGGATCCATTTGCCCGAGCGCGCCGGATTGTGGACGAAATTACAACAGGGGAGTCGTGGATCGGGCGTCCGTCCGCCTTCGGGCGAGGGTATCCTCTGAAGATAGCCAGTGCCCGACCGCGAATCGGGGGCTAACGGCTTGTGCATCCCAGGCGAAGGAAAAACCATGAAAAACGCGCGGACCAACTCGATCATCATGGGCGTTTCGGCGCTTCTTGCGCTGTCCGGTGTCTCGTTTGGACAGAATGTGACCGTCAACGTCGCGTCGGAAAAGCAGATCATCCGCGGTTTCGGCGGCATCAGCATCCCCGAGTGGCAAGGCAGTGATCTCAGCGCGGCCCAGCAGACCACGGCCTTTGGCAATGGCGACAACCAACTGGGTATGACCATCCTCCGCATCTGGGTCAGCGACGACAAGAACGGTTGGTCCAAAGCCGTCCCCACTGCCAAGGCCGCCATTGCCAAAGGCGCGATCGTCTTCGCCACCCCGTGGTATCCGCCGGCCAGCATGCGCACCAACACCGGCTCTTCCACGGCCAAGTACACCATGCTCACCTCGGCCTTCTCCAGCTATGTCACGCACCTCAACGACTTCGTCGCGTTCATGAAGACCAACGGAGTCGATCTCTACGCCATCTCCATCACCAACGAACCCGACTACGCCAGCGACTGGACCTACTGGAGCGCCGAACAGGTCTACGACTTCACGCTCAACCACGCTGGGAAGATCAACACCAAGGTGATCTCGGCGGAATCGTTCCAGTACAAGAAGGACCTCTACGACAAGATCCTAAACGACCCCAAGGCTCTCGCGAACATCGACATCCTGGGCACGCACACCTATGGAACCCAAGTGAGCGCCTTCGCGTATCCGCTGTTCGACTCCAAGGCGGCTCCTGCCGGCAAGGAACGCTGGATGACCGAACACTACACGGAAAGCAGCAACGACGCCGACCTCTGGCCTATGGCGCTCGACGTGGGCACGGACATCCACAATTCCATGGTCGAAGGCCAGTTCAGCGCCTACGTGTGGTGGTTCATCCGCCGCAAGTACAGCCCCATGAAGGAAGACGGCAACATCTCCAAGCGCGGCTGGTGCATGGCCCAGTATTCAAAATTTGTCCGCGCCGGATTCCATCGGGTCGACGCCACGAAAAACCCATCCACCAATGTGCTGGTCTCGGCCTACTTCAACAAGGCCGACGGCACCGTCGTCGTGGTCGCCGTCAACAAGAACACTTCGTCCGCGGCGCTGAACGTCACCCTTTCGGGCACCAACGCGACCGACTTCACCAAGTACTCCACCTCTTCCAGCAAGAGTCTCAAGAACGATGGCGCTGTCACCGCCACCGGCGGCAAGTTCTCCTCCACGCTCGATGCCCAGAGCGTGACAACCTTTGTCGCCAAGGGGACGTCGGGCCTGCGCGATCTCGCAGTGGGAGGATGGACAAAATCCGGCGGAGCCAAGGCGTACAATCTCGACGGCACCGTCCTCGGATCGGTCGATCCGTCCAAAAACCTGCAGGAGCAGGTCGCGGGGCTCGCCAGCCATTCCGGTGTCTATTTCGTGAAATCCGCGAACAGTTCCGCATCGTACCGCGTGGTTCTGACGGGCAAATAGAGGAGGGGCGCCTGCCCCTGGCTGCGGCTCCGCCCTGGTACCGACAAGTTCCGCTCATCCTGAGCGAAATTCCCATTTCGATGATGGGGCGGGTGGGGCGGGATCCTCCGCCACCCCCTCTCGCGCTGCGCAGCGCGGTCTGGTCCTTGTGTGACGGAAATCGTTCGGCTCGACGCTCATGAATCGAACTCTGTATCAGAATCAGGCTTAGGTTTCCCAAGAGTGGCCTGGAAATGTGATCGAACACACACTCGGACTGTGCAGGTGGCCGGAAGTCGCTTAGAATAGTGAGCATGAACAGATCCTATTGGGCGCAACATCGCAGCGGGAATTCCCACCTCGGCTTCGCCGCGACGGGAATCTGTTTTCTGGCGGGCTCCATGCTTATCGGATGTGGCTACAGCCAACCCAATCCCAATCTTCAATACGCCATCAACAATTCCGTGCCCACGTGTTCGGGCGCCGACGATTGCGGCAAAAAATGGGAGGCGGCGCAGCTGTGGCTGGCCAAGCACACGGAAAACGCGGTCGCGCTCGTGACTCCGGTCCTTATCCGAACGACAGAATCCGACAGCACGGCATTGGCGGCGCAAGTCACCAAGGAGCCCGTGGACAGCGCCACCTACAGAATCGTGTTCAAAGGCTGGTGCCACAACATGTTCGGATGCTTTCCCGATCACAACCAGGCGGCCTACGAGTTCAACCTGTTCGTGTCGGAAAACGGCATCCCGTCGAATCGGAGCGCTCCGACGCAGGGGCTGAACAGCCAGGGCAGTTGGAAATAATGCCGACCACCCTCTGGTGGGGGAGTGACATGTTCCGGAAGACTGGTTTCGCCCGCATCTCGATGACGGTTCTTGTGTTGGGTGCCCTCGACTTCGTGGAGGCGCAGCCGGTGGGCGTCTCTTTTGGAGGGGGCATCGAATCGAGCTGCAACCTCCTGTTCCAGGTCGAGAATGTCCGCAGGGAATGCAGGATCGGCCAACGGGAACCGGTGGGAGAAAGCATGCCGGTTGACCGGCGGATCGTGGCGTATGTCAGCACATTGGTGGCGACAGCTCAGGATGCGCGATGCGGCACGCTGGATGGAATGCATGGCGTGGTTTCCGACAAAGGCATCCTGGCGATGTGCGACAACTGCCTCGACTGCGATGTCAAAAAGCTGCCCGCCCGCGCGGTGGCGCGTTGGAGATTGTTGCACGAATTGTACGGGTCCATCGCTTGCGCGTTCGATGCCCCGAGGATCGCAAGTCAGAAATTGTCTTTCGAGGATTCGCTCTGGCAGACCGGCTACGAGCCGATCCTGCGGGAGATCCGGATCAAACCGAAGCCGTCGCGACAGGATTCGGCATATTTGGCCGCGGTCGAAGCAAATATGGCATCGAGACGCGAGGAGTCACGGAACAATTGCCGGAGCGTACTTCCGATGGTTGCCTTGGTTGCGAAAGCCGACTCGTTGCTCAAGGCGCAAGGCGCCGAATTTTGAACCTCGCCTCGCAAGTCAAATTCCGACATTCGCTGCGCACCCGGGGGAGAGCGGAAATGGATCGGTGTCGCACGGTACGACGGATCGAGGAAGCATCGGCTTTGAACAAGGCGGTTCTCCTCGCCCTCCTGGCCTTGAGCGCTTGCCGCGATCCGAAGTCCGACACCGTGGCATCGAAGGATTCGGCAGCCGCAGCCGACACGAAGATCCTGGACACGACATTCGTGCTGCACAAGACGACGACGGATTCCGGTTTTGTCTATCGAGGCAGAATCATCGTGTCGGACTCGACAAAATCCGACCGAAGCTTCGAATTGAAGGAACGACTTCTGCCCGCCAAGCCGAGCGTTGCCGATTCGCGATCCGATGGCGGTCCTGGTGTGCGCTTGACCATCGATTCCATCTACGTCCGTCTGGAACCATCGGATCGGATCGTTCTTGGAGAAGGAGTGACTCTTCTTGCGCAGGAGCCGGGATCGTTCGGCGCAAACGTCACCATCGCGAATCATTCGACAAAATCCGTCTCGATCTTCCCCCCGAGCTACGGGCAATTCCTGGACATTCTCGATGCCGAGGTGAAGTACGGCGATTCCACTTTCGCGCCGAGGATGCGCTCCGATATCGATTACGCCGCCTACGAAGCAGAGAAGATCCCTCCTGGAGAGAAGAAGTCGTACCACATGTCATTCCAGATCACGGAGATGTACGACAAGGATGGGCAGGGGAAAACCGATATGGTCGACATCGCGAAGTATGGACGCCTCCTGCGGACGATAACGTCGATCGCCATCCGTTACGATTCGAAGTTTGACAAATACGAGACGGTGTGGGACGGCGAGAAGGAGTC
>JBDKGS010000247.1:0-6539 GCA_039798065.1 Fibrobacterota bacterium
AGGTCCACGTCACCGACAAGATCAATTTCGAAGTGACCGGCCAGGCTTCCCAGACCAACACCAATCCCAACATCACCGTTGGCAAGGCGGTGGCGGTGACGGGAATGCCGGGCGTCTGGTACTTCCCGATCGTGCTTGCCGATACGCTCAAGGTGGCCGCCTCCGAGCGGTTCGACCTGAAGATGGACAACTCCAACTGGAAATCCATCCCTTGGACGACCTTCTCCAATGCTTGGAGCGTGGTCGCGCACACCAGCCCCGTCGCGTTCGGTGGCGTGGACATGTCGCGCCCGTGGCCGGGGCCCGATCCGGTGCAGAACAACCAGCAGGTGTTCGTCGACGACCCTTACATCGCGGGTTACTACAAGGGGGTCCACATCTTCGGGTACACCCCCGACGGCGACCTTCCCAAACAGCCGCGCAAGGTGGACTTCAGCTTCGAAAAGCCGCTGCCAAGTCCTGCCACGGCGGTTCGACAGGATTCGTTCATGGTCCATTTCCAGGGGCGCGCCTGGGGATGGCCCGACAATCCGCTGGTGCAGGTGCAGCGCGACAGCGTGCCGTTCGTGAGCGCCACGCAGATCCTGTCGCGGACGGATTCTGTCCGGTTCGCCGACGTCTTCCCCGACCCCCAAGGCACCACCGTCCACGAGTGGGCCTTCTGGGCCGATCGCAACACGCCGCTGTGCGCCTGCAGGTGGCAGCGCTACTCGGTGACGGTCGACACCATGAAGGTGCCGCCGCGTCCGTTGCATCTGGAGTGGGATCCAGCCACGCCTCTCGATGTCTGGACGACCCAGCGCAAGCCGCTGACCTTGAAACTTCTCGACGCGTCGGGAACGGTGCTGGATACGACCGCAGCCGCAAGCGTCGCGGCGAGCGCGACAGGTGTCAAATTCTGGTCGGCGGCGACGGGTGGAGTTCCAGTGGCGGGCGTGGTGTTCTCCCACGGCATCGCGCAGATCTGGGTTTCCGACAGCGTCGCCGACACGGCGACGGTCTTCGCTGCGGCGGCGATTCCTGGTTCCACCGTGCTTTCGGCATCCACCACGGTCCGCTTCTCGGCGCCGCCGCCGTGGCCTTCGGTCGACAGCGCCTGGACCCGCGATGCGGATTGCGACGGGGTTCCCGACTCGATCTCCATCGCTCTTTCGGGCCCGCTGTCGGCGGGTGTCGATCTGAAATCTCTCGAGTTGTTCGTGCAGGGCAAGATCCTGGCTGTCCCCGTGTCTTCCGTCCTTAGCAGTGGACGGATTTTGTCGGTCGCCGCCCTGGCGGGCTTGGCGGGAGACGCCACGGGAACGGGGCGTCTGGTTGTCCATGTCTCGACCGGTGGGCGGAATCTGGACACCGGATCGACATTTTCCGTCGTAGATCGGGTCGGGCCGGTGTTGTTGGGCATCTCGGCGCAGGAGCGATTCGGAACCGGACTCGACACCGTGCGCGCGTCCTTCTCCGAGCCGGTGGTCTCGGCGGGAGGTTGGCCTTTCGGCGTGCTGCGCGCGGGTGCTCCGGTGCCTGCTCCCGGCGCGACGACGGTCGTCAACGAGCAGCCCGCGCTCCTGCTGTGGAGCGCGGCGGGCGCTTCGTTCGCATCGGGCGATGTGGCGACCTGGGCGAATCCCGCGTTGGTGTCCGATACGGCTGGAAATGTCGCGCAGAGCTGCCGCGCGCCGGGTGCCATCGCCATCCGCCGCAAATCGGTTCCGTTCGACGCGGCGGTTGTGTCCGATCTCGACGGAGACGGGAAGGCGGATGTCGTCCGCCTGAAGTTCCGGCGCGCGGTGGTCGACGCCGAGCTGCCGGATTCCGTCAAAGTGGAATGGGGTCTGACAGATTCCGTCTTGATTCTCCCCAAGATGTCGCTGGTCCGATCCGCCGACAGCACGATCTTGACTGCCGCGCTCGCCTTCCCGTGGGGAGCCACCTCGTGGCCTTCCATCCGCGCCAACGCGATGGTCATGCAAGGCGGGGTCGCCGATGGCCGGCGCGACGCGCTGCTGGCCGCCGACAGCGTCGGGCCGGTGCTTTTGACTGCGACGCTTCGCCGAGGTCCGACCGCCGACACGCTGCGCATCCGCGTGTCGGAAAATGTCACATCCGCATCGGGCGCCCAGTTGCAAACGAGCAACCTCGCGGGATGGACCGCGTTGCAGAAGATCCAACAGGCCGATTCGACCGTGTGGCTTCTGGTCGCCGACGTGGGGACGTTCCAGGATGGCGACTCGGTCCGGTTGGCGTCTGCCGCCTTGGCCGGCAGTTTCCTCGACAAGTCGGGCAACACTGCGGCGCCCAACGCGCCGTGGATCCATGTGCAGGCGGGCGATCCCGCTCCCGTGGTCGCCATCGTCCAGGATCTGGACGGCGACGGTCGGGCAGAAACCGTCAAGCTGGCGTGGAGCCGCAAGCCGCGTCGCGAGCACGGTTTCGTCTTTTCGGGGTTGGACACCGCCTCGGGCGTGGTGGTCCGGCGCGCAAGCCCTCTGGACGGCGTCTGGAACGCCGCCGACGACACCTTGGTGGTGACCTTGGGCGATCCGTTCCCCTTCGGCATGACCTCGGGATTCAGGACCGGCATCCAAAGCGAAACCTTCCCCGACGGTTCGGTGGACAGTCTCGCCTTCCCGCTCCTCGACGGCGTCGCCCCGGTGGCGACGGCCGCCACGGTCCGCTACGCGGCAATTGGACAGATTCTGGATACGCTGGTGGTGCGCCTGAGCGAGGCGACGGCGTTCGCGGGCTCCACCTTCTTCAAGGTCGTCGACGCGAGCGGCGCGGAAAGGGACGTGGTCGGAGTTGGCGTGCGCCAGTCGCCCGACGGACGGACGGTCTGGATCGAACTCGATCCGGCCAATCCCCTGTCGACCAATTTCCGTCAAGGCGACCTCGTGAGGGTGATGCCGGGGATCGCTGGAGGACGCGACGTCGCCGCGAATCTCGCGCTCGCCACGGGGCATCTGGCGACGGTGCGTTTCGGGATGAGGCCTCCCCGGTTCGATCTCGACTTTTTACCCGGCACCTGGGTGGAGGCCAAACCGGTCGCAACGGTTTCGGCGCCCATCGAACTGCTGGTTCGTCCTTTCGGGAGCCTCCAGTGGACCCGGCTGGATGGAACCCCGGTGGCCTCCGACTTCGTGGGGATCGGGCCGCATGTCCGGACAAATTCCGCCATCGGAGGGGTTCTGTCGGTCTTCGACCACCAAGGCACCTTCGTGGCGGGGCTCGACTTCGGGGCTCTCGATCGCGCCGCCCGGGCCGGTTCCATCGTGACCGATCCGGCGGGACAGTACGAATTCTGGGCTGCCTGGACCGGGCAGTCGACGAATGGGGGCAAGGCCGTGTCGGGAGTCTACGCGATGCGTTTGATCCTGCGCCGCGACGCGTTGCCGGGAACATCGCTGTTCGGCAAGGATTGGCTGAACAAGGTCTACAAGATCGGTTGGGTCGTGAGGTAGGGACGGCGACCCACCAGCCTGGACGCTCCGGATCCAGTATACTGGTGGGATGGACCCAACCATCGCGCCGTTGATCGAATCCCTCGAGTCCGTGTTGCTGGGCAAGAGCGCCGCAGTGCGCCTTCTTGTCCAGGCGCTTCTGGCCGACGGGCATGTCTTGCTCGAGGACGTTCCCGGCACGGGCAAGACCACTCTCGCCCGCGCCCTGGCGGTGGGGATCGGTGCCGATTTCCGTCGCATCCAGTTTACGCCCGATCTGCTTCCCGCCGACGTCACGGGAGGCGCCATTTTCCGTCCTGCCACCGGCGAGTTCGAACTGCGCAAGGGGCCGGTGTTCGCCAACGTGCTGTTGGCCGACGAAATCAATCGCGCTTCGCCGCGCACCCAGAGCGCTTTGCTGGAAGCGATGGAAGAGCGCCAGGTGACCATGGAAGGCGAGCCGCACGCGCTGCCCGACCCGTTCATGGTGCTGGCCACCCAGAACCCGGTGGAGTTCCACGGGGTGCATCCGCTCCCCGAGGCGCAGATGGACCGGTTCCTGGTGCGGTTGGAGATCGGGTATCCCGACGAAGCCACGGAAAGACAGATTTTGGCTTCTCGTCGTTCGCTGCGCCCCGCCTCTTCGCAGGTGCCCGCCGTGTTGACGATTCCCGACATCCTGGAGGCGCGTCGCAAAGTGGCCGCGTTGCACATGGATCGCGACGTGGAAGGCTACGTGGTGGCCCTGGTCCGCGCCACGCGTTCGCACCCTTCGGTGCGGCTGGGAGCCAGCCCGCGGGCGGCATTGGCCCTTGGCGCGTTGTCGCAGGCCATCGCCTGGACGGCCGGTCGCGACCACGTGATGCCCGAAGACGTGCAGGAGGCGGCAAGGCCCGTGCTTTCGCATCGGGTGGTGGCGCGGGAAGGGGCGGCGGGTTCGGGCGCGAGGATCGTGGAAGACGTGCTGCGGACCGTCGCGGTTCCCGTCTGAGATGCGGCGTCTCCGCGCTGTTGGACGGATCCTGTCATGGATCGTCTCGACCTGGCCCAGGCGCTCCAAACGGCGCAATCCCATCGAGGAGGTCCACGGGTTCTTCGCGGAGCGATTGACGGAATCCGGCAAGTCCGTGGGGTTCCTGTGGCTGGCGTCGCTGCCGGTGGCGATGCTCCCCGGATCGGCGGGTTGGGTGGTCTTCGCTTTGCTGACCGCGTTGATGGGAGTCTGTCTTGCCGCGACCTTGTTCTCTCCGGCGCTGGACGTGGAGTACCTGGGCGCAGGGCGCGCGGTGGCTGGTGCGGACGTCGACTTGAAGCTCAGGGTGACCAACCGCTCCGTCGGGGCTGTGCGATGGGCGGGGGCGGGGTTGTTCCGCGCCGAAAACGGGCTGGAGCGACGCGAGCGGATCGCGCAGGCGGAAACACTGGGCGCCGGCGAATCGATCGATTTGACGATTTCCGTCAAGTGCTTGTCGCGCGGCCCGACGGGGTTTCCCGGTGTCGGCGCGGTCCGCTCCGACGGATTCGGGCTGACCCGCGCCAGGCGCATCGATTTCGCTCCGTTGGAGGTCCTGGTCGCCCCGGAGCCGCTGCGCATCGTGCCATCCACATTCCTCTTCGGGGGAACAGGTGGGCGGGCCTTCCTGGAGGCCGTGGGATGGGGCAACGACGCGGAACGGATTTTCCAGGGGGTTCGGGCCTTCCGGGATGGCGATCGCCTGCGCGACCTGGACCACAAGGCCTGGGCGCGATGGAACGCTCCGGTGGTGCGCGAATATGCCAGCGCTCCTGCAAGAGGCGTCGCGATCTCCGTCGAGACCGGCTGCGAAGGCCTGCTGGAGCGATCGCTGTTGGAACCCATGCTGCGGCTTGCTTGCGCAATCGCTGTCGAATTTTGTCGCAGAGGCTGGCTCGGGGGGCTCTTCGTGGATGGCGTGCCGATGCCCGTTCGATGCGATCGGGAGGCCGACGTGGAACGCGTCTTCGCGGGTGTTCCCCGGTGTGGATGGGGTGCCTGGCCACGACCCGCCGAGGTCCATCCGCGCGTGCCGCAAGGGATGCCGTTGCTCTCGGTGGCGGTGTCGGCGCGCCAACCTGTGTCGGAATCTGTCGAGTCGGCGAATCCCATCAAACGGGTACTGCTCGTCTCGGACCGTGGGGCGCATGCCGGCGAGTCCGGCACGCTGCAAGTGGCGCCGCGCGACCTGGATGGGGCCGAGGTGGTGCTGTGAGCGGGGCGATCGGCGGCGCCGGACAGAAAACGGTTTGGACGTCCCGCGATTGGATCCTTCCTTGGATGCAGGTCGCGCTTGTGGTGGGGGTGGCCACAAGTTCGAACGCGTTGATTCCGGCGGTGGTTTGCGTCGTCATCCTCGCCATGGTTCCGTTTCGTCGCGGGCCGGCGGTGCATCGGCGATGGATCGGATGGGTCGTGCTGCTGTCGTGCAGCGTCTGGTGGGTTGCCGCGGCGATCGGCGGAAAGCCGGGTGGGGGATTCGCTGAACTCGTGAGGATCGGAGGATGGTGCCTGATCCTGCTGGCGAGCTGGCAGATTCCGTCATTGGGACGCGGGGGATCGACCGTGCTCGTGGCGTGGTGCGTCATCGGGGCGCAGCTGGTGTTCTCCGCTGGTGCGGGACGGATCGGGATCGTCTGCGTTGGAGTCCAGATGGTGCTGGCGGTGGAAGCCGTGCGAAGGGCTCGTTTCCACGCGCCGGGTCCGGCCGCGGGGGGGTGGCGTTGGATCGTCGTGCTGCCCCTGGCGATCGGTCTGGCGGGAATCTTCCATGTCCGCTCGAGCTGGAGCTGGTGGCATCCGGGTTCAAGGTGGGCAAATTCTGTCCAGCGCGCGAAAGGCTTTTCCCTGGTTTCCAGATTGGGAACCTTCGGCAGGGGATACGTCTCGGAAAGCGACGACGATATCGCCGTGCGAGTCTGGAGCGACTCCCCGCCGGCATTGCTGAAAGGGATGGTCCACGACATCTATTCCGACGGGAATTGGATCGCCGATCGGAATGCCGGTGTTCGCGGCGCGGAGCGCATGAGCCTGGATTTTTCGCAGTTCTGCCGGGATGCTTCGGATACATCCCGTCCGCGCGCCTGGGCGCT
>JBDKGS010000248.1:0-6539 GCA_039798065.1 Fibrobacterota bacterium
TGCCTTTGAAGATCGCTTTTGATGTGCGCCTGAAGACTTCCAAGAGGTCGCTTACCTGCGATTCTGGCAGGGGGATCAATCTTTTGGTGCGATTGACGAAGTTTTCCCCAGAGACATACAAGTAATACAGGCTCATGAGGGTGATTCCCAGCAGAACCAGGGTATGGATGATGTTGGAGCCGACTCCTACGGCCATATTCATGCCCCAGCTCGCGATATCACTCATGCCATCTTGCAGTTTGGGCAGGAGTTTATCGGAAGTGAACCCAAGTTGGTTGGCCAAAGGCAGGTGATCCAGTCGATCTCTCTGCTCCCCCAACCAAGAATAGGCTTGTTGTGGAGTGGTTTTTGAGAAGAGCTCCTGTGCTTGACTGACCGCAAGCAGGAAAATGCCGCCAATTGGAGCTCCTATGAGTGCAATTATCCCCATGATCAAGATCCCAGAGGTCAATCCGGAGCGATTACCTGTCATTTTCTGGATCTTCTCGCGAAGAGGCCAGGTCAAAGTGGCGAGGATGCAGGCGAAAATAAAGGGTGCGAGAATGCTTTGGAGCATCCAAACCAGAATGGAAGCTGAAATGATGGTGATAATCGGCAGGGTTCGAGTTCTGGTCTGTGCTGCTTGTGGGTTTTTGTCGGCAAATTCGATGTGATTCTCGGGTTCTTCAGGTTTTGTCATTGATATGTCCTATCTGGCTGCTTGATTTTTGGGTATCGCTACGAAGCTCTTGCAAAATGACTCGAAAAATGGCAGATTATGAAAATCGTCTCTTTGTCGCGCCACCCGAGAAGGCTTCGGAGCTTGGTTGACAAAGGGAAGAGGTGTTCAACAGAGGAACGTACACAATGGACAAGAAGATCCCCACCGGGGCCGAGGTCATCATCCAATGCCTCATCCGCGAAGGGGTGGAGTATGTCTTCGGGTATCCCGGAGGCGCGGCCATCCCCCTCTTCGATGCGCTCGTCGATGCTCCACAAATCAAGTTCGTCCTGGTACGCCACGAACAGGGCGCCACCCACATGGCCGACGGCTACGCTCGCGCCACCGGCAAGCCCGGCGTGGTCCTCGTGACCTCCGGGCCCGGTGCGACAAATACTGTCACCGGTATCCTCACCGCCCAGATGGACTCGGCGCCGCTGATCGTGCTCTGCGGCCAGACCATCTCGCCCATGCTGGGCAAGGACGCGTTCCAGGAAGCCGACGTGACCGGCATCACCTACCCGGTGGTGAAGCACTCGTACCTGGTCAAGAAGACCAACGACCTTCCTCGCATCATGAAGGAAGCGTTCCACATCGCGACCACCGGACGTCCGGGGCCCGTGTTGCTCGATCTCCCGAAGGACATCACCTCGGGGCCGTGCACCGCGCCGTTCGTGGACGAAGTGGACCTGCCTGGGTACGAAACACCTTCGATGCCGGATCGCAACGAGTTGCAGAAGGCCGCCAATCTGATCGCCAAGTCGCGCAAGCCCTTGCTGTACATCGGCCAAGGCGCTGTGATCGCGGGTGCCGGCAAGGCTCTCACCCAGTTGGCCGAAAAGCTCGGTTCTCCGGTCGTGAACACGTTGCTGGGCAAAGGCGTCATGGCCGAGGATCATCCTCTGCACATGGGCATGCTGGGCATGCACGGCACGGCCTACGCCAACAAGGCGGTTCTCAACTGCGACCTGATCTTCTCGATCGGCGCGCGCTGGGACGACCGCATCACCGGCAAGTTGGCCGAATTCTGTCCGAACGCCACCAAGATCCACCTGGATATCGATCCGGCGGAATTTGGCAAGATCATCCAGCCCGACGCTTCGTTGGTGGGTGATGCCAAGAAGGGGATCGAAGCGTTGATTCCGTTGGTGGGCAAGCTCGATTCGGCCGATTGGGTCAAGGAATGCTCGGCTTGGCGCAAGCAGTACCCGCTGCGCTACGGCAAGCAGGGCGGACTCAAGGCGCAAATGGTCTTGGACGAATTGGACAAGCTCACGCGCGGCAAGGCGATCATCACCACCGACGTGGGCCAGCACCAGATGTGGGCCGCGCAGTTCCTGCGCAGCACCTTCAACCGCTCGTGGATTTCCTCCGGCGGCGCGGGCACCATGGGCTTCGGGTTCCCCGCGGCCATTGGCGCGCAGCTCGGTTGCCCCGACAAGCCGGTGTGGGCGATCGTGGGCGACGGTGGATTCCAGATGACCCTCTGCGAATTGGCCACCGCCGTTCTCCAGAAGGTCCCGCTCAAGATCCTGATCATCAACAACAGCTACTTGGGCATGGTCCGCCAGTGGCAGGAATTGTTCTTCGACAACCGGTACTCCGGGGTCGACATGGTGGGCAATCCAGATTTTGTCAAGCTCGCCGAAGCCTACGGCGTCAAGGCTTGGCGCATCCGTCGCAACGGCGATGTCAAGCGCATCCTCAAGCAGGCGATGGCCTACAACGACGGTCCGTGCCTCATCGACGCCGAAGTGGTGAAGGAAGACAACGTTTTCCCGATGGTGCCCGCGGGTGCCGGTTACAAGGACATGCTGATCGAACGGCCCAAGCAGAAGATGGCCAAGCCCACGGGGAGCACCTGAGATGAGCACGCAATCCGCAAGCCACACCATATCCGTCCTGGTTTCCAACAAGCCCGGTGTCCTGGTGCGCGTGGCGCTGGTGTTCGCGCGCCGCGGCTACAACATCGACAGCTTGGTGGTCAGCACCCAGCAGGACTCCGACTTCTCGCGCATGACCATCACCTGCTCCGGCGATCCGGCCACCTTGGATCAGATCATCAAGCAGTTGTTCAAGCTTGTCGATGTGGTTCGCGCCATCGACCATACCGGCGACCAGGTCATCGAGAAGGAACTGGCCCTCATCAAGGTCAAGTGCCCCCCCGAGAACCGCACCCAGGTGTTGGAGATCGTGGAGCACTTCAAAGGGGTCACGGTCGACTTCGGTTCCGAGTCGCTGGTTCTGCAGATCTCGGGGGGATCGGACAAGATCGACCACGTGCTGGGGTTGCTGGGCAGCTACGGCGTGGTGGAAATGGTCCGCTCCGGCAAGATCCTCATGACCCGCGGGGCGTCCACGACCTGATCGTTCGACAGAATCTGTCTTATCTCGACGGCGCTCCGAAAGGGGCGCCGTTTTTTTTGTCTCTATTTCGCGGGCCTGGGAATGTTCGCCGTGTGAAGCACCACGCCCGAACTGTCGATCACGTGCACGGCGATGGTGTCGCGGCTGACGGAAATCGACATGAAGCCCGGCACCGAGGCGGCAAAGAGCGAGTTCGCGCCTTTCTTCACCTTGCGCACCTGCGAGCCCGCCCCCGACACGAAATGGTGCACCGGTACGCCCGGTTCCAGGATGTGCTGCAAGTCGTGGTCGTGGCCGGCCCATACAGCCGCCACCCCGGCCTTCGCGAACTTGGCTTCGAAGCGTTGGGCCATCGCGTTGGCTTCGGCCTCGTGTTTGCCGTGCGAGCGCAGCGGATGGTGCAGGAAGACCAGTTTCCATTGGGCCTTCGAGGCGGCGAGTGCGCTGTCGATCCAGGCGATCTGGGCTGCGGTGTCCGAGGGTTTCAGATATCCGGCCGCCACCAGCCGATCGGCGGTCTTTCCTTGGTAGGGGTCGGAATCCAGGAAGAACATTTCGATGGCGGTGCCGTCGGACAATTTTTGACGAACCGTGTACCACTTCGACGGCATGCGCCAGCGCTTGCTGGTCTTGGCGTATTCGATCTGGGCGTCGGGGTTCCCGTATCCGTCGTGGTTGCCCAGCACGGCGTACCATGGAACCTGCAGCGAAGGCGCGGTGTAGACGTCTTCGAAACTGGTCTTCCACAACGGGTCGGTGGTGGATTTCACCCCGGTCTCGTAGAAGTTGTCGCCCAAAGCCACGACAAATTCTGGATTGGTCTTCTCGGCCAAGGCCCCCATGGCCCGGGCCACTGCCTTCTGCTCCCGGCATCCTTCGCGACCCCAGTCTCCCAGCGCGAAGAACCGCATGGTTGGTCGCGAGGCGGCAAGGGCACCAGAAGTCAATGCGGCTAGAACCGTCAACGATGTCGCGTAGCGTGGAACCATTCCACGCAAACTACACGAAGTCGGAATATGTCAGCGCTTGCGAGCGGCCAGCGCCACGATCTTGGCGATGAAGTCTTCCGGCATGAACGGCTTCAGCAAAGTGTCGAAGGGCATCATCAGATCGCGTGCGCCGATCTCGGGATCGCCGAAACCGGAAATGAACAGGACCCGGGTTTCCGGATGGATCCCGGCGATCTCCTCGGCCAACTGGAAGCCGGATCGCGAAGGAAGCACGACGTCGCTGACGAGCACGTCGATCTGCTTCAATTCCGTTGCCACCTTGAGAGCGTTGTTGGGCTCTTCGGACAAGTGGACCGTGGCTCCGGCATCTTCAACCAGAAGACGCAACAAGGGCGAAAGACTCAAATCGTCTTCCACCACCAGGATGGTCTTGCCGGTGAGAATTGCTGTTGCTCCGGTCATAGCTAATAGGTTAACCCTTATTTCATCGATTGGGAAGTGGCCGAGTGAGGAAGTCATCCAAGATTTTTCGGGCGGCGATTCCCGTGGCCCCTCCCTCGTTGTGCACGTGGTGTCGCGCCAGCGGCAGGAATTCGGTCTTCAATCCGGGGATTTTCGTCTGCAACCAGTCCATGTTCCACCGCCAGTCCACGGTCTTGTCCAACCCTCCCTGGACCAACAGCCAATCCGACGGGGCGAACTCGACGTTGGCGAGGGTTGCGTTCCACGCGCGGACCTGCCGCAACCAATGGAGCGGTGTGAACCAGCCTTCCAGCGGGTCGTTCGAGAGCCGGTTCAGGAAGGCCGTGTCGGACGACGATGACAATTTCCGGTTGCGTTCCATCCGGTCCTTGAAAATCCCCACCACGGGCAGGGCCAAGCCCGTCCACGTCCATCCGTCGTAGCGGATCATGGGTGCCAGCAGCGCTACGCGGGCGTAGGGGAACCGCGATTGCCGGGATCTGTCGATCGCCACGCCGCCACCCATGCTGTGGCCCACCAGCATCCACGGCTTTGGAGCGCGACTGGCCATGGAATCTTCGATGGCGCGCAGGGCTTTGGTGTATTGCCCAAAGGAGTCGACGTCCAAGCGTTGCCCGTCGGAGAGGCCGTGCCCGGGCAGATCGAAGGCGACCACCGCGAGGCTGTCGGCGAGCAGGCGCCGGATGTGTTCGGACCAGATTCCCGATTGGCTGTAGTAGCCGTGGACCAGGAAAACGGTCGCTTTGGCTCCCGCCGGGACCCATCCGTGCACGGCAAGACGGATTTCGTCCACCTGGGCCGTGCCCATCATGTGGATCGGTTCCGCGAAGTCGAGGCGTTCGGTCGCCAGGTACCGGGACAGTTCGGGAGAATCGGTCCGTTGGACGACAAAATCCGTCGGATACCATGCGGGAAACGCCCAGGCGACGGCGGCCATGGCCGCCAGGAACACGGTCGATCGGCGGATCACGCCAGCAGCCTTGCCGCGTCCACCGCTCCGTAGGTGAGGATCATGTCGGCACCGGCGCGACGGAAGCAGTAGAGGGTCTCCATCAGGCATCGGTCGTAATCGATCCAGCCGTTCGCGCTCGCGGCCTTGAGCATGGCGAACTCACCCGAAACGTGGTAGGCGGCCAAAGGAAGCGTGGTGCGATCGCGCAATTCGCGCAGCACGTCCAGGTAGGGCAGACCCGGTTTCACCATCAGGATGTCGGCGCCTTCGGCTTCGTCCAAATCGGCTTCCAAAAGGGCTTCGCGGCGATTGGCCGGGTCCATCTGGTAGGTTTTCTTGTCGCCGGCCTTGGGGGCCGAATCCAAGGCGTCGCGGAACGGTCCGTAGAAGGCGCTGGCGTACTTGGCGGTGTAGGCCAGGATTCCCGTGTCCGCGAAGCCCTCGGCGTCGAGCGTGGACCGGATCTCGCCGATGCGCCCGTCCATCATGTCCGAGGGGGCGACAAAATCCGCACCGCAGCGCGCGTGGAGAGCGGCCATTTCGGCCAGCACCTCGATGGACTCGTCGTTCAAAATCCGTCCATCGGCGGACATCAATCCGTCGTGACCGTGGTCGGTGAACGGATCGAGTGCGATGTCCGTGATCACTTGCAATCCGGGCAAGGCGTCCTTGAGCGCTTTCAGGGAGCGCGGGACCAGGCCGTTGGGATCGAGGGCGGCCTTGGCGTCGCCGGACTTGGCGCCGGGAGGGGTGACGGGAAACAAAGCGATCGCGGGAATTCCCAGCGCGCTCCAGCCGCGAGCGGCCTCGACCAGTTTGTCCAGGCTCAAACGGCTGCAGCCGGGCATGGAAACGATGGGTTCTTCCACTCCATCGCCTTCGCGCACGAAGCACGGCAGGATGAGGTTGGACGGGGACAGCGAGGTTTCGCGCACCATCGAACGGATGGCCGCATTGCGACGGTTGCGACGTGGGCGTCTGGGGAGGTCGAGCATGGTGGTTCTCAGAATAGGAATTGTAGGGACGGTGCGGGCCAAAGACGGATTCCGTCCTTGCCGGAAAACGACATCAGGAACATGCTCTTCTG
>JBDKGS010000249.1:0-6518 GCA_039798065.1 Fibrobacterota bacterium
GCTGGCCACTTGCGACACCGGCCCCGACGGCGAGCTCGCCGGAACGGCCGACATCCTGGTGGTCTCCAACGAATTCCTGCACCGCGAATTCCCCGACGCGGTGGCGCACGGAGCCGCCCGCGAAGCGCTGTTCGCGCGCTACCTGCAAGCCTGTCCGGGACTCGTCGTGTTCACTTCGGGATCGGGACAAATCCTGTTCGGACGGAAATCGTCGGGTCAAAATACCGTGGAACCGTTCCGGGTGGAAGTGGTCGACAGCGCCGGCGCCGGCGACAGTTTCCGGGGAGGACTGTCGTGGGCGATCCTCCAGGAAATGTCCGATCGCGATGCGGTGCGGTTCGCCTCGGCGGTGGCCGCGTTGGTGTGCACCACCACGCCCGGCTGCCTGCATCCGCCCACGTTGGAGCAGGTGGAGGAGCTGGTCCGCTCCCCTGCCTAGCGTTCCGCACAAGACACTTTCCGTCAACTGACGGAAAATGTCGTCCGGTTCAGCGCGGCTTGATCCTGGGGAGCGCGGCCACGATGTCGGCGCGGCGTCGCTGGTAGGCTTCCACCGAGCCTTCGGCTTCCACCACCACGATCCGTTTTTCGAGCGGAGCCACGGCCACCAACCACGAGCGGTCGTCGAGCCCGGCTTCCAGCGCGAAGGCGGGGTGGCCGTCCATGGAAAACGAAATGCTGTCCACGATCCTGTAACCGCGTCCGCCCAACCGGTCGCGCAGGGCGCGCTTCCAGAAATCGAGATCGGCCACCGGCTCGTGTTTTTCGGAGTGGATCTCCCACGCCACACCGTCGGGGCTGGCGGCCCGATGACGTCGTGTGTTGTTGTTCTTCCAGGGTGCGAATCCGGTGGGCTGGGTTCCTTCGAACACGGCGCAACCCGATAACCCGACCACAAGGGCGGCGGCGAACAAAATCTGTCGGTTCATCGGAAGCTCCCCCGGAAACGGTCCATGTCCAGGTCGTTCAGCCACGGAAACGCGGTGCGTCCGGCACGCGCCGAAACCGACCTTCCCTGGAACCTGAAATCCAGCACGACGCGGGCGTATTCCATCCGGTCGCGCAACAGCTTGAGCCGCCCTTTCCTGCGATCGATCTCGGAAGCCAACGACGCCATTTCCAGCTGGATGTCCAGAGCCTCGCGACGCTGGCTCTCCTTCGCCATGGCCTGCGTCCAGGTTTCCAAAAGGCGGACGCGCCCGGCCAACCCCAGGGTCTGCTCCTCGAAATCGCGTGCGAGGTCTTCGGTGGAATAGCGGCGTTCGGCCCGACGTCCCAGCTTGGCCAGTTCAAGCTCGAATCCCGGCAGCGAGTCGCGCGGGATGCGCAGCTCCAATCGGTCGGTGGTGCGGGCCTGGAACCATCCTTGACGATTTTCGGCAAGTTCCACCACCTTGGCGATGGCCGCCTCGCGCTCTCCCGAAAGCACTGTCTGCCGCAGTTCCACGGCCATGGGCTTGACCGGCACGATCGTGTCGAGCGGCGACAATTCCTGGGCGCAAAGGGGAGCGACCAGCAGGATCAGGATCTTGGTGTTCATGGGGTCACCTCGCGCAACGCCTTTTCGAAGGCAGGGCGCATCCTGCGATCCAACGCCGAGTCGGGGCAGAAGCCTTGCGCCAGTTGGAGTTTGTCCTCGCGGATCCGCACCGCCAAAAGCCAGCCCCAGGCGACCGGATCGGTGCTTCGCAGCTGCAACGCCTTCCAGCCTCCCAAGGAAAGGGTGTCGGCCGATCGGAAACCACCCGCCAAGCGCAAACGCAGCGCCTCGCGCCAGAAATCGGCATCCCCCACCGGTTGGTTGTCCAGGGCTCGCGCCCGGAATTCGCAGCCATCTGGCGAAGCGGCCATCCACTCCAGTTTGGAATCGCGCAGCGGGAGTTCCACCATGCCGGAGGGCACCGTCAATTTCAGTCGTTTCCCGTTCGGGGAACGGTCGTCGGTGAATCTGGCTTGCAGCTGATGGATCCAGCGGAACACGGCAAGATCGTCGGCGTAGCCTGTCCTGGAGCGGGTCTGCACGCGTTCGCACGAAACCGTGATGGTCGAGAACGCCACGTCGCGCTTCAACGCATTCTGCCGTCGTTCCAGCAGCTCGACGGATTCCGTCAAAGTCTGGATTTCCTGGATCAGCGGCTTGCGTCGATCCATCTCGGTTTCCTTGGCCAAGATCTCCTGGAGCTTCTGCAGGTACATCCGCTTGATCCTGATCTGCAGCACGATGTCGGTGTATTCGTCGGACACGTCCTGGGCGCGCGTCTGGTGGTCCAGCACCCGGCCAAGGGCTTGCACCGCAGCGAATGCCGCGTCGTATTTCTCCACCGGCACGCGCAACACCACGACGGCTCCGTCGCGGCGGTCGGTGTACCCGCCAAGGCTCGCGGCCACGGCTTCGGCCCGATCCAGCACCGAGTCCACCTCGGGCGTGGCCAGCTTGACGGATCCTGTCAAGACCACCAGCCGCGCCGGGCGTCCCGACTTCTTGACGACTGGCTTGTCCGTCGCGGGACCCGTCGGTTCGGCTCCGGGAGCTGCTTCACCCGGCGCTGCCGACATTTCGGACAGGTCGAGTTTGCCCGCACCGATATCCACCACCTGCGCCTGGTTCGCAAAACCGGCGCGGCGTTTGGCCATTTCGCGGGGAGATGCCGGTGGAGGGGCCGGCGCGTGGAATTCATCCTCGCTCGCGAAGCCTCCTCTCGTCTCCGACTTGGACTGCATGGCGCAACCGGCCAGGATGGCCAACCACAACACGATGGCGCAATGCGATAGGGTGCGAAGTTTGGGAATCAATTCATGCGCTCCGCTGGCGATTGGGGAATTGCCCGGTCGAACCGGCAAGGCGACGGAATTTGTCAACCCTTTGGAAACCGGACCCGATCTCGATTCGTTCGCAAATCTAGGTAACGGAAACGGGAATCTCCGCCGCTCCCCCAAAACCGGGACCCGGTCGATCAGGGCTCGAGGACGACCGCGATGTCGTCGCAGAAGAGAGTTCCCGTGGCATTGCCCAAGGCACACTCCAGCTTCAGCCATTTCGCACCCTGTGGAACCGCGTAGGTGCGCTCCATGCGCGTCCAAGGGGTCTTTCCGCGCACTTGTCCAACGGCAAGCGGAAATCCACCCACGGTGTCACCATTGGCGTCGTGGAATTCGATGGACAACCGCCCCCGTTCCCAACTTCCTTGCCCACCTCGGACAGAATCCGACCGCAGCCATCCGCTGGCCTTCACGGTCCGCACTCCGTCGGGAATTGACACTTTCTGCCAGGCCCCCGCCCAGCGCGCGGTTGTCTGCCTCACCATCAAGGCGAGCTCGCCGTCGTGGCTATCGGGCGAGACCTCACCGCCTTCGTTTGTCCACCCCTCCATGCCATTCTCGAATCCACCATTGGACAAGGAGTTGGTCGCGAAAGCCGACACCGAAAGCACGGCAACCGAGGTGATCAGAAAACGTCGCATGGATGCTTGCTTCCTTGTACGCGGGTGGAAACGTGGACGGTCCGGATCGCCATCCATCTCAGATGGGAATACGCCACAGGAGCACCCAGACCACGCCCAGGATGATCCAGATTTTGACTTCCTTGGAACGAATGCCCCATTTGGCCGCGCCGTGCGTGGAAAGGCTTCGGACGGCGGTCCATACCAATCCAGCCGTGAGCGCGACGCCCGCCACATAGGCGCCCCCCCAGTTGGGCACCGAACTGAAAATGCGGTAGAGCACGAAATAGATGGTGAAGGCCAGCGGGATCAAAGCCACCAGGGCCGATCGGAATTCGCCGAACAGGATGGGGAACGTCCGAGCTCCCATGGCCCTGTCGCCTTCTTCGTCTTCGATATCCTTGTAAAGTTCGCGCACCAGGGTGAGCGAAAAGGCGCACACCATGAGAACCACGACCTGCCGGTTCCACGTGGGGCCCGACAAGGCACCGTACGCCACCGTTGTGGCGCAAGTCGCCGCGACGGATGCGTTGCCCAGCAGCGGGGTCGATTTCAGATTTCTGTCGTAGATGAACAGAACCGTGGCCACCGTCACCGCGATGATGAGCGCGTCGACATAGGCATAGGCAGAGATCATCAGACCCAACGCAAGACACCACCCCGCCACGCGCAAGGCGGTGACCATATCGATGTCGCCGCGCACCAGGACCCGGTCGGGTCGGTTCACGCGATCGGCGGGCAGATCGCAGATGTCGTTGTACGCGTTGCCGAACGCGGCGATGAGCATGGCCGAGACCGCAAGCAGCCAAGGCTTGTCGCGTGACATATCCTGACTCGCTGCCCACGAGCCTGCAAGGCTCGTGGCGGCAGCCACCAGACAGTTCCCAAAGCGCACCAGCTTGAGCATCGGACCGATCTTGGAAATCCTCACTATGCCCGTAAAGGTAGCCCCGTCAAAGTCCCTGTCAGGAATTGGCTACCTCGGGAGGTTCACCGCGATGTGTCACATCTTGGTTTCAAGATCGTTGACAATTTCCCTAGCCAACTGAAAAAATTCGACATAGTTTCTTCTCCAAGAGGAGGGATGTTCCAGGGTTTACCCAGGCGCGTCGCTGGTCAAACAAGCTCTGGCAGCGGGGATAGAAAGCAATCGGGGAATGCAACCGCCATCTTGTTTGACCCTCCTCGGTGAAGCCTCTTTTCGGAGGGGCCTCACCGAGGATCCGGCAGTGAATGCGAAGCACCGAACCATTGGTCGGTGCTTTTTTGTTGCCATCCGCGCCGATCAAGTTCCAACAATTCGACGCGATCGCGACATTCTGGTATCTTCCATCCCCAAATGAACATCGGAACCATCGAACTCGAGAAGCTCGAAATCATCTGCATCGTGGGAATCCTCCCCATTGAAAGGGTGACCGAACAGAAGGTCTTCCTGGACGTTTCCATGGACATCGACTTCCAGGTCCCCGCCTCGTCGGAACATGTCGACGACACGGTCGACTACACCGTGGTCTCGCGCGAATTGACGGAACTTGTCAGGGAACGGCGCTACCAGCTCATCGAAACCATGGCCGTCGAAGCCGTGGACCTGATCCTGGAACGCCATCCCATCGTGCGTCGCGCGTCCATCGCCGTCCACAAACCCGCCGCGGTCCCCCAGGCCGCCGACACCGTCGTGCGATTCGGGCGCTCCCGGTGAAACACGCGCTCGTCACGGGTTCGTGCGTGCGCACCGGCCGCGCCATCGCCTTGCGGCTTGCCCGCGACGGATGGCACGTGTGCATCCACGGCAAACCCGGCAGCGCCCAAGCCGCCGAGGACACCGCCAGAACCTGTCGCGACGCGGGAGGGACGGCATCGGTGCACCTCGCCGACATCTCGGATCTGGCGGGATGCCAGAAATTGTCGGATTCGATCGATCTCCCTTCGCTGGAGCTTCTGGTCCACAACGTGGGCATCTACGCGACCGGCCCCTTGCTGGAGACCGACCCGTCCACCTGGGACCGGATTCTGTCGACCAACCTGACCGCGCCCTTCCATCTGACCCGCATGCTCGCACCCCTCATGGCGCCCGGCTCCTCCATCGTGACGCTGGGCTACGTGGGCATTTCCAAGCTGCCCGGCACCACCCGCACCGGCGCCTATTCCATTTCCAAGACGGCCCTGCTCTCGCTCACCAAGTGCCTTGCGCTCGAGCTGGGCCCGCGCGGCATCCGGGTGAACATGGTCTCGCCGGGCCAGCTCGAGAACTCGGTCGACCTTCCCGACGACATCGAGAAGCGGGTCCCCCTGGGTCGCGCGGGGCGCGTCGACGAAATCGCCGACATCGTGGCCTGGCTGGCTTCGGACCAGGCATCGTACGTGACCGGACAGGATCTGGAAGTCGCGGGCGGCCTGATGATGGCGTTGCGCGGGCAGTGACAGTTTCCGTCCTAACGATCTGCCTCGCGATCTTCGGTTCCTGGTCGACCAGCACGTCCATCGAGCCGTCGAATCGCAGCAGCTCCAGGCGTGGAGACACCCTCGAAATCGTCGTTCCCCAGGGCGACACGGCCACGATCCACCTTGGTCAAAGCCTGGTCCGGCTGGATGGCGCGCGCTCGATGGCCAACCTCCGCGATGGAAGGCTGCGGATCGCCTCCGATTCGCCCGGCTCCGACACGTTTCGAATCCGGTCGCTGGTCGGTCGGCCCCGGAAAACGGTGGTCGTGCATGTCGTGCCGCGCAGACGGATCTCCCTGGCGCTCGTACCTGTCGCGGTCGTCCCGTCCGCCATGGCGGATTCCGCCACCATGGGGATTGTGAACCAGGAATTGTCCATCCTCATGGAAGGGACCGGTATCGACCTGCACACGACGACCGCCACACCGGCAATCCTCCCCAAGGGTCCGAGTTTCTGGGATCCCACCGGCAGCGGCCATCTCGATCTCCTGCGCAACGACGACACCCTGCGCCCGGCGCCCACGCTCGACTCGCTGGTTGGATGGATGGGACGAATCGGTCTGGTCTTCCCCAAGATCGCCATCATCCAGACGCCGGTGCGCGTGGGGTGGGGGTTGGGCCGTTCGGCGGTACCCG
>JBDKGS010000250.1:0-6507 GCA_039798065.1 Fibrobacterota bacterium
TTTGGTTCAATTGATAGGCCACTCCAGCGAAAAGCGAAACGTCGCTTTGTTCCTTCGGGAGAAGACCCACCCAATCATGGGCCGCGCTCGTCTTCAGATGCACCGCGTATCCCGCGCCCGCCGACACCCTAACGTTCGGCGTCGCCATGAATTGCCCCACGGCGTCCAAAGTCAGGTAGTGCGATAGGAAATCTTCGGAACCGATCGCGTCGATCGCGACGTACGTCGCGGTGAAGCGCCGCATTTCGTAGCCTGCCAGCCCTCGCACGGAGACCCTGTCCGAAAATGGGATTTCCATGCCGGGACGGATCTTCAAACCGACGCTTTCAAAAGTCCGATTCGAAAAGCCGGCTTCCGACTCCGTGACAAAAACCGATCCTTGGAGGTCGCAGCCGGCTTTAACTGGGCTGGCGTGCACATGGGAAAGAAGAAGCGTCAGAAAGGCGATCGATCGAGTCATTGCCAGGGAACCTTTGGGGCTTTATGGTGGGGCTTGCGAACAGATAGAACATACCCTCCGGATCGACAATTTCGCCAAGCGATTCCCACTTCGGGCTTCATCGGATTCGCGAAGTAGGTTTTTGACCGATCCGGTCGCGCAGGCGGCTGGACGCCCCCCATTCGCGCGACGACGGATTTTGTCGCGCTTTCTCGTTCCGGGACCTTTCCGCATGAAACTCCTCGCCTCGCTGATCGCCCTCGCCACCTCCTTCGCGTGCGCGACGGAAGCGCCTCCCGACTCGATGCAGCCCATCGACACCGCCAAAATCCGTCAACAGATGGAAACCATCCAGGCGGGACTGAAATGGCATACAGGCACCATCCAGCTTCCCGGCGGAAAAGCGGAACTGAAGCTGCCCGAAGGCTATCGCTATCTGGACGAGGAGGGAGCGAAAACGGTGTTGGAAACCTTGTGGGGGAACCCCGAAGGAAGCAGCACTCTGGGGATGGTGTTCGGGCCCGGCCAGGAGCCGCTAGCCGCCGATGGCTGGGGCGCGGTGATCACCTATTCCGACGACGGACACGTCGACGACGAAGACGCGGCCAAGACGGATTTCGACGAGATCTTGAAGAACATGAAGGAATCGTCGGAAGAAAACAACGCCGAACGCGCCAAGGCTGGATACAGCAAGGTGCACCTGCACGGATGGGCCGAACCGCCCCACTACGACGCGGCAACCCGCAAACTGTTCTGGGCAAAGGATCTGGAATTCGAGGGAAGCCCGGAACACACCCTCAACTACTTCGTGCGCATCCTGGGCCGGGAAGGCGTCCTTGAGATCAACGCGGTCTCCACATTGGCGGGGTTGGCGAACGTGAAAGCGGGCATGGCGGAGTTGAATACCGCCGCGGAATTCACGGCGGGAAACCGCTATGCGGATTTCAACAAGGACACCGACAGGATGTCAAAACTTGGCGTGGCAGCCCTAGTGGCCGGCGGCGCCGGGGTGGCGGCGAAGGCCGGCCTGTTCAAATGGCTGATCGCAATTTTGATCGCGGGAAAGAAATTCGCCATCATCGCGTTCGTTGGACTCGCCGCGCTCATCAAGGGCTGGTGGAGCAAGCGCGAGGAGAGGAAGCGCGCCGCGCTGGAGAACGAGAAGTTCGATCCGGGAGCGTAGACGAGTTCTGCTCGATGGCCGACGAGCACCTTCGACTTCCTGGGACGCCTTATGTGTCCATCCAACCGCAGCTCCTTCGCTCCACTCTTCGTGCACAATGACGGAAATTGGCGCGCGGGAATCGACGCGCCATGATCTCCGTTTAGACAAATTCCGTCAGAGAAGTTCCATCACCCCGGTGTCGAGGTCGTAGCGCATCGCCACCACCTTGAGTTTTCCTTGGGACACCTTCTCCTTGAGGATGGGCTCCAGTCCCGCCAGCTCGGCGGCCATGCGCCTGGCGTTTTCGCGCACGGCATTCTCCACCTTGTCTCCCGGGACCCCCATGGACTTTTCCACCGCGGGCTTGATCTTGCGCACGAGTTCGGCGACATGCCCCGGGGCTTCGCCTCCGGCTTCCAAGGTCTCGACGGTCGCCTTCACGGCTCCGCAACGCTCGTGGGCCAGCACCACGATCAAAGGCGTGCCCAAGTGCTCCACCGCGTACTCGAACGAACCCGAACCCGCATCTTCCACGATGTTGCCCGCCACACGCACCACGAACAAGTCGCCCAATCCGTGATCGAAGACAATTTCCGGCGGAACCCGAGAATCGGCGCACCCCAGGATGGCGGCGAAGGGCGCCTGGCCCGTGGCCAATTTCGCGCGCGTTTCGAGGGTTTCGTTGGGACGGAATCTCCGGTTCGCCGCGAACCTCTTGTTGCCGTCCAACAGCCGCTGCAAGGCTTCGTCGGGCGTCACCTTCTGGGTGGCCGGTGCGTGTGCGGCGGCGGGTGCATGCTCTTCCTTCGCCTCGTGCGCGGCCTCGGCTGGCTTCTCGCTCTTTTTGGAGGGCTTTGGCTTCGCTTCGTGCTTGGGCTCGTCTCCATGCCCCCCGGATGCCCAACCAGGAATTGTCAAGGCGGCGACCCCGATGGCGGCGCGCTGGAGGAACTTTCGACGGTCAATGGAAGGACAGGTATCGCACATTGGTATGCATCCTCGGCTTCTTGGTTCGAGCGCAGCCCGATTGGGCCCTTTTGGGAATTCCATCCCGGTCATTCGCATCCACGGAACGCCCGGAATTCCGAGGTGAAACCCCCGGAGTCGACACCATCCTACCATGACCCAAGCAAGGTTTTCATCGAGAATCTCTTGCATTTCATCATATCATGATATTATGATATGTGTATGAGCGTGACCTTACCGACCCAAGCGCGACCCACCATCTCCTTCGAGTTCTACCCTCCGAAGACCGACGACGGCTGGAACGACCTGCGCGCCACGCTGGAGCGCACCAAGTCGCTCAAGCTGGACTTCGTGTCGGTCACCTACGGGGCGGGCGGTTCCACGCGTTCCAAAACAGTCGAGATCTGTGCCGAGATCCAACGCGACCTGGGCCTGGCCGCCATGGCGCACCTCACCTGCGTGGGCCATTCGCGCGAAGAGCTCGACGGCATCCTGGACCAGTTGCGCGACAGCGGCATCGACACCATCATGGCCCTTCGCGGGGATCCGCCGAAGGGTACGACGGAATTTGTCGCGCACCCGGACGGCTACACCTACGCCGAAGACCTCATCAAGCACATCGCGCGACGCGGCGGTTTCAAGATGGGCTGCGCGTTCTATCCCGAAGTGCACCCCGAGGCCGAAAGCGCCGAGCGCGACCTCGCCAACCTGCGCCGCAAGCAGGACGCGGGCGCGGCTTTCGCGGTAAGCCAACTGTTCTACGACGCCGACCTGTTCCTGCGTTTTCGCGACCAGGCCCGCAAGGCCGGCGTGACCATGCCCTTGGTGGCCGGGGTCATGCCCATCACCAATCTCGCTGCCGCCAAGCGTTTCGTGAAGAGCTTCCCGGAAGACCTCACGCGTGCCATCGAGGCCGCGGGAGCCGACCAGGCGGCGGTGACGGAAGCGGGTGTGCGCCAGGCCGTGGCGATGATCAAGCGGCTTTCCGCCGAAGGCGTTGAAGGCGTGCATCTGTATACGCTCAACAAGAGTGGCTCGTCGCCGCGTGTGGTGGAGCTGCTGCGCGAAGAAGGATTGTTCCTGCGCTGATTTCCCGAAGGCTTTCGCCTCCGGACCACCATCCGCTCACGCGGACTTGATTGCCAGATTCTGACAGCATCGTTTTCGGCTGGCGCCGATGCTTATTCCGGAGTCTCCGACTCCGGGGATTCTCTGGGGGTGCCACCCCCAGACCCGGCCCAAGGGGCAATATGCCTTGCCCCTTGGGAAACCCGCGCACCAGGGCTGGCGCCCTTGGAACCCGCCGAGCAGGTGACGTGGCCAGGTTAGCGATTGATCAAAGATTCGCGCGCCCGCCTGATTGCCTTTGGCAATACGGCGGGGATGTTTGCGCTTCGTTTAGGCTGCGGGATTTACTGACAGATTTCGTCAACCTATGCGCGACGGCGCAGCCGGATGCGCGGGTCGGCAATCAGTCCGCGACGTCGGGGGTCCCCAGGGGGAGCGCGTTTCATGGAGGGCGGCCCTGCGGTCCATCGGCCGAGCTATGGCCGATGGGTGAGAATGCCAGTGGGTCGCCCGGAAGCAGCGCTCCCCATTGGGTGCCTGGATCCAAGGACCCGGCACGAGGGTCCTTGGCGCCGAGGAGGGTCACGGGAGCAGCGGCGCAAGCGGCTCCCGTGAATCCATGCAGACGGCAGTCTGCAAAAAGCAACAGGGTCGGAAGGGACAAAGTCCCTCCAAACAAGGCGTAAGCAAAAGCGCTAGCCGTGCGCCCGAATCGGCTTGTGGAGGACTTTGAGGCGGATGAACTGGACCGTCGCCTTGAAGTGCAGCATGAGGTGGAACAGGATTCCTCCTCCCAGCACCAGGCCCGACCAATCGTGCAGGAACACCACCGTGTCCATGGGGAACTTGCGGGCGCGGATTCCCACCAGTTCCAGGAATCCCGGGAACATCAGGATGCCCGTCACCAGGCAAACCAAAAAGACCGGAATCATGGCCAGATTGACGGAATATGTCATCACGTAGAAGTGCTTCTTGAACTTGCTGCGGACCTTCATGGGATTCTCCTTCAAGGCAGCTTGGCTTGGGTTGCGATGTAGGCGACGCGCTGCAGCGAGGCGGATAGGAGCTTGCTCGATTCGGACGCGCCCGAGATGGCGTCCATGCCCTTGCCCACAATCATCTGCGACGGCACCTTGCCAGGGAACTGCTTGAGGAAGGCGGCGCCAGAAAGCGGGAAAGAGTACTTGTCGGTCAGCTCCAACACGGCGACACCGGTGAGCTTGCCATCGGGGGTCACCCCGATCACCCAGGTGTGGTAGGCCTTCCACTTCAGCAGGATTTCCAGGATCTCCACGGCCACGCCGGACACCTGTCCCTTGTCGTCCTTGGTGTAGTACACGGCGAAATCGTCGCCTTCGGCGAAGTCGCCCTTCCCGAAGGCGTTCATGGCGTCGGCCTGGGCTTCGGTCAAGACAAATTTCGTCTTAAACGCTTTTTGTCCGGCGGGAAGCAGCTGCTTGAGCGCGTCGGACAGCTTGGTGTAGGTTGCAGCCTGCGCGGCGAATGCGAGCGAAATCAGGATGGCTAGACAATTCTTGAACATGGGTGGCGATGCCTCTCAGATGTTGACGAGTGTTTCGAGCAGGACTCGATGGGCGTTGAACGGCCGCGTATTGGAACCTGGCCAATGGGTCTCGAAGTTGCGGAAATAGGTGAGGCGAACGTCGACCGGACCCTTGGTCCAGATGCCTGCGAAGTTCACGTTGGTCTGGTCGAAGTCGCTGTTGGAGCGCGAGTCGGGATCGACCTGTCCGGCACGGACGCGCAAGGCCCACTGTTCGTTGAGGGTCCACTTGGTTTCGGCGTACCACCCCGACTTCGCGTAGGACGTGACGCTATCGGCCTTGACCCAACCCTTGGCGCCACCGGCCTTGAACGAGAAGGCGCCGAAGCGCGCACCCACGTCCAATCCCATCAAGACCGCGCTGTTGCGCGCGGCATCGGCCACGTATTTCTCGGTATCGACCGGCGTCTGGTGGTTGGGCAGGAAATCGTGGAAGTACGATCCGGTCGCGAAAAGCCAGGAAAACGGATCGAGACGGATTTTGACACCAAAGCCTTTCAGTTCGTTGGTTTCGCCGTAGTTGGGCCCGAAGTCGACCACCGAATCGTGGAAGCTTGCGCCGTTGATCGCGTAGAGCTCGGTTTGCGTCATGCCGATGGGGAAACGCAGACTCGCTCCGTAATCGCTCCAGACCACCTCGCGCACCTGACGGGAATTGTTCACGCAACCACCGTAGATGGGGTGGTCTTCGAACTCGCCGAACGGGACGATGATCCGCCCTCCGCGGATGGAGGCCTCTCCGAGGATCGCGTTGCCTTTCAAGGACGGCAGGAAGAAGTTGAAGGGGATGGTCGCTTCGAAGACCTCCGCCGGATGCAGGATGTCGGCGTAGACCTCGATCCCGTCCTCCGTGGTGGCGCGAGCCAGCAGGCTGGTGTGGTGCTGCACGAAGGCCAGATCGGCTTTCGATCCGGGCTCGGTTTCCTTGGACCAGGCCAGACCGCCGTCGAAGTAGATGTTGAACTTCAATCCGCCCACGTTGACGCCATCGCCGGCGCGGCGCGAGGGCGCTGCGGGCTTGGAATCGAGCGCGTCGAGATCGACGGCTTCCTGGGCGCACAAGAGTGAGGTGGCGGCAAGAAGGCCGCGACACACTCGGAGAGGGATCGACATTTTATGTCCTGCTTGATCGGTGGATGGGTTCGTTTCGAAAAAACGGGCCGTTGCCTTCAGCGTCGCGGCCGTGCGATCGAGCCGTCCGGGCCCAGACCTACCCCCACGGCCTTCGCGCCTGGACGCCCCAAGGCGTCGACCGTCGCGGAAGCGGTGGGCACGCCTCTAGGCGTCGAGGCGGCGACACCTGCT
>JBDKGS010000251.1:0-6489 GCA_039798065.1 Fibrobacterota bacterium
TGGAAGAGGCGATCGGTCGCAACATCGACGGCTACCTGACAAAACCCGTCAACCCGGCGCAGATCGTCAGTTTGTGTCGGAGCCTGTTCAACGCCCGCAGCCTCCAGACCCACCACCAGACCAGCCGGTACGTGCGCCAGTACGCCGAAAACAAGGCGCGCATCCTGGGGCCTCTACAGCCATCGGACTGGGAGCAGATCCACCAACGCCTGTCGCAGTGGGATCTGGACTTGGCTTCCGGCGGAAGCGAAGGCCTGCGCGAAACCCATCGCGGCCAGAAGGAAGAGTCGGAAACGGCATTCCTCCAGTTCGTGGAATCGCGCTGGTACGGCTGGATGGGACGCGAGCGCGCCAAGCCGAATTTTGTCTGGGACCTCATGCCGCGGCGATTCGCCCCTCGATTGAAGGATGGCAAGGCCCCCATTCTGCTGGTGCTGTCGGGACTTCGCACCGACCAGTGGCTGGCGATGCAATCGCTCCTGCAAGGCATGTTCGAAATCAAACTCGAACACCAATGGGCATTGCTACCCGGCATTCCGGAAGTCTCGCGCCTGGCCCTCTTTGGCGGCGCTTCGCAGAAGCAACTCGCTTCCGAACGCCCCGAGTGGAAGTGGCCGACCCCCGAGAAACTCTCCGATCCAGCCTTGCTGTCGGGATTGCTGCGGCGCTCGCTCGGTCTGAACGAGGGCGATGTCGACGTCCGCGTGGCAGTGACCTGCGAGCAGGGACGGGATTTGTCGAAGAAGGCCGATGGCCTGGGCGCCGCGAAGATGACCGCCGTGGTGATGGAATTCGCGCAGATGTCGTGGGAAATGCGTTCCAGCCAACGGGGCGAAACCGATCCGATTCCGCTCACCGGCGAAGAACACCGCAACGCCGCGCGGCTCCTGTTGGCGCACGCTGGAATTTTCCACCTGCTGCGCCGCTTCCAGCGCGAAGGCCGCGAAGTGGTCGTCACCGCCGACGCCGGCACCACCGCGGTGGACGAAGCCATCGAAGTCTTCTGCTCGGACGACCAACCCCACGGCTTCCGCGTGCAGTTCGGCAAGGAGATTTCCTGCGACGAGCGCCACGCGTTCTTCCTGGAGAATCCCACCTCGGCGGGATTGGATGCCGGTCGCGGCCCCATGGCGTTGGCCAAAGGACGCCGGTTCTTCACGCAGCCCAACAAGTACCAGTACTACGGCACATCGCACGTGGGCAAACTCGTGTGCGGCGGACTCTCGATGGCCGAAATCCTGGTCCCGCTGTGCACCCTCGTCCCTCGGTGACAGAAACCGTCCTTGAGCTGCCCTCGCCCGAAGCGACGGCTATTTTTGGAGTGGCGATCGCCAAGGCGCTGAAAGCGGGCCAAGTCGTATTCCTCGAAGGTGAACTCGGCGCGGGAAAGACCACTCTGGTCCGAGCCATTCTTTCCGGCCTGGGATGGACAGGATCCGTCCGGTCGCCCAGCTACGCGCTTGTCCACGGCTATCCCGACCTGGCTCCCGCGATCCATCATCTGGACCTGTACCGCATCGGCTCCATGGAAGAAGCTTTGGGTTTGGATCTGGATCATCTGTTGGACCAAGGCGGCACCTTGCTGATCGAATGGGCCGATCGCCTCGAAGACGCCATCAAGCCAAGCTTCACCATCGCCATGGAGATCACCGGCACCGAATCCCGTCAAGCGCGCATCAGGCCGGGTACGGATGCCTATATTGGCGAACGATTAAAATTCCCCGCTGCGAACTGCGGGGAATTTTCTGGCCAGTAATCTCGGGCCTGATGACACGAAGTCGCCTTCGGGGTATCAGAGCCCCGAGGAAAAGCATCGCACAAGGAGCCGTACCCAAGTGAGCGAAGAACCCGTTCTGCCGAATTCCGACGAAGATCTGCTCCCTCCCGTCGAGGAGGAGAAGAAGGAACCGTTCGTCTCGAAGTGGGACATGGTGGTCTTCGTCGCCATCGCCATCGCCGGTGCGGCATTCTGGATGTGGTACAAGACGCAGAACGAGAGCTCACGCGACCACTTCGCACACGCCGACAGCCTCTACGCGAATCGCCAACTGCCCGCGGCGCTGTACGCCTACCGCCAACTGCGCGACTCGGCCCAGATCGTGACAAAATCCGACGACAGCACACTCTACCACCGCATCGACAGCTTGACGGAACTGGAAGACCACGCGAACCGCCTGATGCAGGGCTCCGAGCTCGCCATCAAGTCGGGCGACACGGCGTTGATCCGGCGCGCGCTGGACACCCTTTTGGCCAACCAGACGGGTTTTGTCGCCGACAGCTCCAAGAAGCAGCTCCAGTCCGCCCTCGCTCCCAAATAAGGCGGTAACATGGATTCCTTCATCATCGCGCTCGTGATGGTCTTCTTGGCCGAAATGGGCGACAAGACGCAACTGGTTGCACTGACCTTGGCAGGGCGTTACAGGCCGGGCGTGGTTCTGTTGGGGATCACCGCCGCGACCGCCGTCTCGCATATCGTGTCGGTGGCGCTGGGCGGGATTTTGGGCAACCTCCTGGCCGGACCGTGGGTCTACTACCTGGCCGGTCTTTCGTTCTTGATCTTTGGAATCTGGACGTTGAGGGGCGACGAGGATGACGGCGACGGAATCCGTGCCTCGGCCACGCCGTTCCTTGTCGTGTTCTGGACGTTTCTGATCGCCGAAATGGGCGACAAGACCATGTTGACCACCGCAACGGTGACGGCCCAGCATCTGAAGCACCTCTTCCCCGTCTGGCTTGGTTCCACCATCGGAATGGTGGCCGCCGACGGCATCGCCATCGCCGTCGGGTTCTACCTGGGCACGCACCTTCCCGCCAAGCCCGTCAAGATCGTGTGCGCCACCATCTTCTTGCTCTTTGGGGCGTGGAGCACCTGGACCGGCGTGAAGGATCTACCCAGCTGGTCGTGGGCGGTCGGCGCGGTACTGATGGGTGCGGCCTTGGTCGCCTTGTTCGGCATCGGCAGATCCAAGTCAAAATCCGTCGAGGATTAAACACGCTCCGCAGCAGTGCTGCGGGGAATCATGCCCGAAGCAATTGACTGCCATTCTTGAGTGGGTGGATGAGACGGATTTTTATTGATTGAACGGCGCGCCGTAAACCGTTCCGATCCTTGGAGAATCCATTGACCACCTACACCATCGTCTTGTTCCTTCACAACATCGTCCGCTGGGCCGTCTTGGGTGCGGGCGCCTATGCGATCTTTCGTGCCGCCACAGGTCTTTTGGCCAAAGGCGGATGGTTGCCCGCCGACGACAAGGCCCGCAAGGTCTTTCCCATCGCCTTGGACATCCAAGTGACGCTTGGGGTAATCCTGGCGTTCGTGTCCCCCATCACCCAGATGGCCTACAGCAACATGGGCGCGGCCATGGCCGACAAGACATTGCGCTACTACGCGGTCGAGCACGCATTCATCGCCGTTGCCGCCATCGCGCTGGCGCACATCGGGAGCGCCAAAATCCGTCGGATCAAGGAATCGCGCAAGAAGTTCCAGATGCTGCTGGCATTCCACGGGCTGGCCATGGTGCTGCTGGTGTCGCGCATCCCGTGGGACCGGCCTTTCTTCCGGGTGCCTTGAGCGACTGGACCAGTTCGACAGAATTCGTCAAATCGTATGAATGAAAAAGGGGAGCCCGGTCGGACTCCCCTTTTGACGTTTTCTGACCGATCGCTCCGAAGCCTAGCGAGGCTTGCGGGCTCCACGGTTGGGGGCCTTCTTGGCCGCCCCTGGCTTCATGGCCGACTTCGGTCCGGCCTTGGGCGCACCCTTCGCCTTGGGACCGCTTTTGGGCGCAGGGCCGGTCTTGGCGCGCGGCTGCTTGGTCGGATTGCCAACCTTGCTGAGCTTGGCGGCCGACAGCGGCTTGGGCTCGCGGGCCTTGCGGGCTGGGCGTTCGGTGGGCTTGGCCTCGTGCAAGCTCTTGGCCTTGCGCACCACGCGGGGCACCCACACTTCCGCAGGAGTCACGGGACCCGCATCGGGCTTGGGCTTTTCGGCCTTGGGCTTGCGGCTGCGGCGGGCTTCGGACTTCTGTCCGAGCGTGCGTGGCAACGGATGGTCGCCGCCAAAGCGGGCCAGATCTTCGTCGGTGCGAAGCTCCAACTTGTCGCGGAAGGCGATACGCAGCGGAACGCCGCCGATATCGAAGAACTCGATGGCACGGGCACGCAGGAACCGACGGTAAGCCTCCGACACCAAGTCGGGGTTCTCGGTCTCGAACGCGAGCATGGGCGGATCCACATGGACCTGGCAGCAGCGCGTGAGCGTGATGGGGTGTCCGTGGGCGTACGGGGGCTTCTGGATGCGCAAGGCCTCGTCGAAGTACTCGATGACCTTCTCGCGACCCAAAACCTTGACCAGGCCTTCGCGAACGCGAATGACCTCGGCCAACAAGCGCGGCACACGTTGTCCATCAAGACCTGAGAAAGCGATGATGGGAGTCTCGGCGATGGCGGGAATGCGCAACCGCATGTCCTTGACCACCGCGTCGTAGGTCTTGGAGTCCTTGGTGAGAGCGTCCCACTTGGCCAGCCCGATCACCAAGCCCTTGCCGGCTTCTTCCACCTGGCGCAAAATGCGAAGGTCCTGCTCGGGCAGACCGTCGTCCATGGAGCTGGCGGTGCAGTCCACCAACAGAACCACCACATGCGAGCGGCGGATGGATTCCAACGAACGCATGTTGGAGTAATACTCGACATCGTCCTTCACACGGGCCTTCTTGCGAAGACCGGCAGTATCTGTCACCTGGAAATGGTGACCTTCCCAGACGAATTGGGCGTCGACCGAATCACGCGTGGTGCCAGGCACCGCCGACACGATCATGCGCTCTTCGCCAAGCAATCGGTTCACCAAAGTGCTCTTGCCCGCATTGGGGCGTCCCAAGATGGCGACGCGGGTTTTGTTGTCGTCCTTGGGGCGCACTCCCCCGACCGGCACCAGCAGGCGCAGGCGCTCGATCAGGCCGTCCATGCCATAGCCAGTGGTGGCCGAGACAGGATTTGGCAACCCCAAGCCCAGCTTCAAGCATTCCGTGAGCGATTCGCGGTCGGCGGGTTTCTCCGCCTTGTTGGCCAAAAGCAGCACGGGCTTGCCGCCGCGTTGCACCTGACGGGCCAATTGCAGATCGTCGTAGGTGAGGCCGGTACGGGCATCGATCATGAAAAGGACGACGTCGGCGGCATCCAAGGCGAGATTGATCTGCTGACGCACCTGGTGGGCCAGGGGGTCCATGGTTTCGTCGATGAAACCGCCGGTGTCAACGAGGTCGCAGCGGCGCCCTTCGAAATCCCATTCGCGGAAATGACGGTCGCGCGTGACACCGGGGCGGTCGTGCACGACAGCCACCCGATGTCCCAACAAACGGTTGAACAAACTGGACTTGCCAACGTTGGCACGTCCCACGATTACGATGCATGGTCTTTGGCTCACAGGGCGGCAAAGTTAGCTCGTCGAGTGGCCAAACGGTTGTTTAGGGCTCGAAGTAACCCACGATTCCCACGGAAAGGCCCGCGGCGGCGTGGGTGTTGGCTCCGGCAACCACCACCGGAACACGTACATCCAGACTCCATTCTTCGTCGAGCAAAAGGACGCAGCCTGGTGTCGCCACGATTTTGCTGACCGCAACCTTGCCCGTCAACGGAATCCCCGTGGATTTGCCGAGTACGGACTTGTCGACAAGGGAGTAGGACAGCCCAAAATTCGGAGCGACACCTTCGTCCAACTGCACCCCGGTACGCGCCGACAACAGCGTCACGTCGCCAGGCTGGAAGCCCGAAGAACTCTTGGGAGTGGTGGACCAGGTCGCGAGGGCGTCGGCCGACCAGATGCCTTTGCGGTAGCCTCCGTAGGTACCCAGGGTGAAACCCCATTCGGGATTGAACCCGACGACCTTCTCGTGTCCCAACGGGAAGGAAAAGCCGAAGGCGAGTCCGGATTCGACAGTCTTTGTCAGACGGATTTTGGCAGCCAGATGTGCGCGATCGAAACCGCCGTAACCATCGGCACGGCCTTCGAGCGTGGCGTAGTCCTTGTCGCGATACACCCATGGCAGCACGATTTCGAGGTCGGAGCGGTCGCTCATTCCGTACTTGAAGGTGGCTTCCGAGCTCCAAGCCAAGGGCACGCCGGGAGTGGCGGCATCGGCAGTGCTCCAGGAACCATCAAAAAGCTGGTAGGTGGCATCGCCGCCGAAACGAAAGCCGAATTCCATGCCCCCTTGGGCCAGCATGGGCTTTTCGTCGAGGGCGAAGGCGGGAAGAGCCGAAAGGACGATGGACACGAAGATCGCAGATTGACGCATAGGTGAACAACGATACCTAATTCGCGGCGATCGGACACATTCCGTTGGCGGTCAAAATTCGGTCATGGTCGCAGGTGGGCTTCGCTGCCATCCACGAACGATCGACAAAACTTGACTTACGAAGGATTCGAGTCGAAATCCGAAATGCGACCGATCTTGCGGAGGATTTCGGCGGAGATTTCCTGCAATGGCA
>JBDKGS010000252.1:0-6480 GCA_039798065.1 Fibrobacterota bacterium
AGATGTCGCGCTCCGCAACCGGAAAACGATCGATGGCTCCCTGCGCCATTTCGATGCTGTTTCTCTGGAATTCACGCACCGCCACCGACTTCCACCCCTCGCCGAATGTCACCACCACGTCGGTCGGCTTCCAGAACCCGTTGGAGTCCTTTTTCACCAAGCCGATCTCTTCCAGCAATTGTACCGATTCTTTGGCCTGTTCGGGGGTGATTGTTGGACGCAGCGTTGCACCCAGGTCGGTCCAATCGTCCTTCACGTCCTTGATGCGCAGCACTTCGTGGACCACCGGATGCCACCAGGTCTCGCAAAGCGCGTATTGGCGCGGCACCAGTTTCCGGTCGGCGATGCGCATCTGGGCCACCATCCTGTCCAAATGCTGCTTGCGTTCCCGGTGGGTGGCCGCTTGGTTGAAACGCACCAAGTGGGCGAAAAACACCGCCTCGCGATCGTCCAGTTCCAATGCCTTGGCGAACAGCGGGATCTTTTCGTCGGGGATGTTCTTTTCCCCGCTGAGAATGAGCGACACATGCCCTTTGGACTTGAGCCCCACCTGGGTGCCCAAGAACTCCAGCGTGAATGCCTTGCGACGCGTTTTGATCTCCTGCTGGGCATCCCGCAGAAACCGGCGACTGTCGAAGTAGGCGAAAACATTGGGGCGCGTGCTCATAGATTCATATGGTACCTGGTCCAGGCCTCACATGCTATAGGGTAGCACCAGAAGCCGGAAAACTTGGCACCTTCGCGTACCGGCAATGCAGCATCCCCGACGGGTACCCCTGTGCCGAAACCAGGCTCCAGTTCGAGGGAAACCCATCTTGGAAAAGACGCGGACCTTCCCCCAAAACGAGGGGAACCACAAATAACTCGATCTGGTCAACCAGACCCTGCGCCCAGAAATCGGACAACGCGGAAGGGCCTCCCACCAACCAGATCCGTTTGAAGCCCTCGCGCCCCAATCGTTCCAGGAGAACCGAAGCCGACTCGCAGGTGCATTCCGTGTTGGGCGTGCGCACATCGACGGAGTTGGAGGAGCGAACGATGGTGCGCTGCCGCGCGTGGGGCCACTCGTCCACCATGGACAAAACCTGTTCGTAGGTCTTGCGCCCCATGATCTGCGCATCGATGGAGGCTTCGAAAGCGGCAAAACCGAAATCCTCCCCGGATTCCTGGTAAGGCGAAAGCCAATCGAGGGACCCGTCGGCGCGCGCCACGCGTCCGTCCATGGAGGTTGCGATGTAAAGGATCGTGGTGGACATCGGCAAAGAAAATACCCACTTCCGGACTGGATCCCACGACCGCCAATTCAGCGTGTCGTTTTTTGTCAACACGGGGATGTATCCCAGCGGGATACAGAATTTTTCCGCGACCCTCTTGGATGAGACAATTTCCGTCACATGTTTCTCGTACCGCAAAACGCGGAGACCAAACACCCCATGAACCGAAAGAGGATCTCCCATGAAGATCGCACGCATCCTTCTCGCCGTCGCCGCATTCGCAGCCATCACACAGGCTGGAGGATGGAATTTTGGAAGCACAAGCTCGGGGGGCCTTGCTCCCATTGGACCTGGCGCCCAGAACTACACGATCGTCGGCGTCATGAACGAAACCAGCTGCCCCGGGACAAACGCTTGCCCAAGCACATCGGTCGGCGCCACCGCGTACACGGTATTCTACGTCGCGAAGGTTGGAGGCTCGTTCGCCGGAGAGGCGGTGGTGGTCGACGCTCCGAACCGGGCGGATTCCAAATTGATCATTGATGGCCTTCTGGAAGCCTACCGCAACGGATGGAAGGTCCAGGTCGCCAATTGGTTCGGGGCAGGCACCGTTGAATCGGTCAGCTGGCAAAATGTCAGCAAGCTTTACCGTGTCAAGCAAGGCGACAAGGTCCTCGTTTACACGACCAAGTAACACGCTTCCATCTCAATCCTTGAGTTCGGCGCCCCACCCCGAGAAGCCGCCGTTCCTCGACTCGGCACCTGAAACCAGGTGCCGGGCAGGAAAACCCGACACCGTCTCGTCAGAAACTGTCGCGCCACGCATGTATCCCAGCGGGATACAGAAAATTTTCCAAGGCTTGATCGCACGGCCGACCTCGGCTTTAGCTTGAAGGAATACCCACCGATGCCCGGAAAGGCCGAAGCCCCATGTTCCACAAGCCTGTCGTTCTCCCTCTCGCCCTGTCCATCCTAGCCTCGGCGCAGACAATTTCCGCCCAGGATGCGGCTCCAGCATGGGCCGTTGTCGCACACCCGGTGGGGTTCGGTTTGGTCGCCATTCCAATGGACGGCGATCGCAACCTCTACCTCCAGGTCGACGCACTGCGCGCGCCAGCCAGCCAACTCGTTCCGGTGGCGAGCTTTGCCTGGCACCGCTTGACGGTGGATTACGAACAGGAGAACACCACCATCGATCGACTCCTGCTGGAAGCGGGTGTGCGACGCCGCTTCTCCGAAACCTCGGGTTGGTATGCCCAGGCCAGCCTTGGTTACCTGCTCGAGAGCTACCAGAGCACTTGGTGGGAGTCGACTTCGCGACGGAACAACGGACCGGAATTCTCCACGCTCACCGGCGAAGTCGACAACACCTTCCAAGACGTCTACGCGATCGGATATCTGGGCTGGGCCAGCGCTCCCAAAATGGGTTTGCGCTGGGATTTCAACCTGGGTTTGGGCTACGCTTTGGGCGGTGGTTTGGGAGATCTCCACGACGTCAAATGGACTGGCGATTTCTCGAGGATTCCCAAAGCACCTACGATCGACCTGTTCGCGGCAAGCCCGCTGGTGATCGACATCAATCTTGGTGTCGGCTGGAGTTTCTGAACTCCGTTCCGTCTTTGCCTGGTTAACGCCCCTCGACCAGAACCGCGACCGCCGCGAGCATCAGCTGACCGAACATGACGACTCCGGAAAGCGTCATGGATGGTTCGACAATTTCTGCCATGAAGCTGCGGATGCGTTCCACCAGGAAGCCCGTCAAGGCTTCGCGTCCCACGGGGAGTTCGTCTTCCACCCGCAGCTTGCCGAGAATCTTCCCGTACAGCCATTTGCGGAAGGCGCCGGACTCGGGATCCTTGCGCAAAGCGCCGAGCAGATTGGCCTTCAGCGCCCCCCACTTGACGATTTCTGTCATCCAACCCGGACTCGCCCGGTCGACCCCCGCCACGCTGCGCTCCACCAACGGCTCCAGGAATTTCGACTCCCCCGCTTTCCATGCCCACGACATCGCGCATTGGACCACGAATTTCTGAGCAAGCACGACATGCACGGCCACCCCAACCACGCCGACCACCATTGCCGACATGGCCCATGGCCGTTGGGCGAACAACATCAACAGCGCCGCCACCGCACCCAGCGGTCCAGCACCAGCACCAGGGTATCCCGCACTGTTGTCGGTGGACAAAACCCAGAATCCAGCCCCGAAGCAAACCCCGGATACCGCCCAGCCAACAGGCACCAATGCCACACCCTTGGCGAGGGTCCACATGAGCGTTTTCGCCACAGCCCGCAACTTTCCGGCCATCCACAGACTCCTTCACGATCCGTACCAGGGAAAAACCGAAGGTAGATGAATTCCCTTTGGGCCACTCGCAGGAAGTTGGGAGAGATCCAAACCCGAGATCGGCTTCAACGCTCTTTTTTCGATCGCGTGGCGCGTGACGGATTTCGACTCTAACCTTTTAGCCATGAGACTCACCCTGACCCTCCTCGCGTTTTGCGCCACCCTGGGCTCGCGCATTGAAGCCGCCATCCCGATGCCCGAATTCGCGCGCGGTGCCGACATCAGCTGGCAACAGGAGATGGAGAACGCCAAGGTTGTCTTCAAGGACGCCTCGGGGAAGGCCGGCGATCTGCTCGACATCCTGAAAGGCCATGGCTTCAACAGCGTTCGGCTGCGGGTGTGGGTGAACCCCCAATGGCACTGGTCCGACAGCGCCGACGTGACCCGGCTGGCCAAACGCGCCAAGGCCAAAGGGTTCCGGATCATGATCGATTTCCACTACAGCGATTCGTGGGCCGATCCGGGTCAGCAGACAAAACCTGGCGCCTGGGCTTCGCATAACTTCGAGCAGCTCAAGGCCGACGTGGCCGCGCACACCACCAGCGTTCTCAAGATGCTGCGCGACTCAGGGATCACCCCCGAATGGGTGCAGGTGGGCAACGAGACCAACGACGGCATGCTCTGGGAGGACGGCAAGGCCTCCAAGTCGATGACAAATTTTGCCGCCCTGGTGCAAAGCGGATCGAAGGCCGTGAAGTCGGTGTTCCCGCAAGCCAAGGTGGTCGTGCACATCTCCAACGGATGGGACAACGCCCTGTTCCGCTGGATGTTCGACGGGCTCAGGACCAACAAGGTGGAATGGGACGTGATCGGGATGAGCCTGTATCCCGAAACCGCCACCTGGCGCTCCACAATGGCCCAGTGCAAGACCAACATGCTGGACATGGTTTCGCGCTACGGCAAGCAGGTGGTGATCTCGGAGGTGGGCATGGATTGGCGCGCAGCCGACTCCAGCTACGCGCTGCTCAAGATGATGATCCCCGACGTACAGAATCTGTCCTACGGCACCGGCCTTGGCGTTTTCTACTGGGAACCACAATGCCCACCCGGCTGGAGCGGCTACCAGAAGGGCGCATTCGATTCGGCTTCGCGCAAACCCACCCGCGCCCTCGACGCGTTCAAGGAAGCGGCCCCGCCCAGCAGCATCCGCATCCGAGACTCGTCGCCACCCAAGACGAATTCCGTCCACGACATCCTGGGGCGAAGACAGGAATCGTCGCATCCGGACGGTCCGCTGCGGGTGCTGCCTGCGGTGATCGGTCCTGAACACCTTTCGGACTGATCAGCTCCCTCCCCCCCTTTTCCCGCGCGAGGCGCGGGATCGAGGTAATTCCTCGGCTTCGATTGGATCGGGCGACACCGAACCCGACCTGACATTTTCTGTATCCCAGTGGGATACACGAAATACGCCCTCGTGCCCGGCCTAGCACGCCCTCCGACAATTCCCGGCGTATGTTCAAGTACGTCGCAGCAATGCGGTGCCATCCCTGAGCACTCCCCTCTATCCCGCGCATTCCCCAATGCATAGCCTCCTCTCGCAAGAGAGGAGGCTATTGTATTTGTGGCCCCGCCAATCCCCCCCCTTTCCACCGACTGGCGGCAACTCCCCGAACCGGGTACCTTTGCTGTCCATGGAACACAAACAACAGGGAGCCCTGGCCCGAATCGTCGAGCACCCCCGATTCCAATCGATCACAACCACCGTCATTCTCCTCAATGCCGTCACCTTAGGGCTGGAGACCTCACCGACGGTCATGGCCCACATTGGCGGCCTGCTTGGCATTCTGGACAAACTCGCGCTCGTCTACTTCACCGTGGAAGTCGGGCTCCGTGTGAGCGTCCAACGCCTGCGTTATTTCCGATCTGGCTGGAACCTCTTCGATTTTGCCATTGTCGGGATTTCCTTGCTCCCGCATTCCGGCGGGCTCTCGGTGTTGCGAGCTCTGCGCATCCTGCGGGCGCTGCGGCTGTTTTCCACGGTCCCTTCGCTCAAACGCGTGGTCAACGCCCTGACCGCCGCCATGCCGGGCATGGCCTCGATCGCTGTGGTGCTGGCGGTCTTGTTCTACGTGTCGGCGGTGCTGTCCACCAAACTCTTCGGAACCGATTTCCCGGATCTGTTCGGGCACCTGGGCCATTCGCTGTACACGCTGTTCCAGATCATGACGCTGGAAGGATGGTCCGACGGGATCGTGCGCCCCGTCATGGCCCTGCACTGGTGGGCCTGGATCTTCTTCCTTCCATTCATCGTGGTCACCAGCTTCGCGGTGCTCAACCTGTTCATCGGGGTGATCGTCTCGGCCATCCAGGAAGTCGCCGAACCTTCCAAGACAGAATCCGACATGGAGGCCGACCTCAAGGCGCTGCGCCGCGACATGGACGAACTGCTGCGCCGCCTTCCCGACCGCTCGACACCCACCGAGTAACCACACGTGCGGCGGGCTTATTGGTGAAAACCTCCAAAAGCCTTGAGTGGAGTATTGGTCGAATGCGGGGCGATCCGCACCGTGTCCCGCTCGGCGAAGCCACGGGGGGTCCGGGGCCAGGATTCCCGCAGTCGCGAAGCGAATGTGGGAGGATTGGCCAGGGTTCCCGACTACGCGTAGCGGAGTTGGGAGGTTAACTCCCCACAGCCCCGGAGAAAGGGGAGCCAAGGATCCCGGCGCCCTTCGAGACGAGCCTACGGCTCTCCTCAGGACGAACGGGGGAGGGCGACGGAGCCGCAGGCGGGGGGAAAGGCCTTTCCCCCACAAACAAAAAGCCCCGTCGGACAAAATCCGACAGGGCTTCCGAAATCCGTTATGCGGAAAAGATCAGATCTCGATCATGTGCAGCAGAGGTCCGAACAAGCCCTCGGGGGACATCGGGCCGCCCGGGGTGATGAACTTGTCGGGAGCGCCGTGGATGAAGAATCCGGCGACC
>JBDKGS010000253.1:0-6430 GCA_039798065.1 Fibrobacterota bacterium
TTTTCAATACACCGTTGCCTGGGAATGGCGTGATCTGCAGGAACGGGGGGCGCAATCCGAATTCGATGGGGATCCAAGGAGCTTGGTCCGTTGCAAGGTTGCCATCGCGGTCGCGAACCAGCGCCGAGGCTCCACCAAGGAATCGGGCCGAATCCCCTCGATCGAGTTTGCTGGACACGACCGAATCGATGAGGATGTAGGCATCGCGGGCGTCGGACGCCAGGGTCCAGTTGATCATGGACAACAGCGAGAATCCGGCTGCAGCCTTGATGGAAACGAAGGAGAGCGAGCTACCCGGAATCGCTCCTTCCCATGGTTCACTCGAGCGCACGATCACGGTGTCGCCATTCACGCCATCGGCCGCGTAACGCAATCTTGCCCGGACCATGACAGGTGGAACCTGGTCGATCAATTGCCACACACGGGATTCACCGGTCGATGCCCCGGCAAGGACTTGGCAGCCACCGGAAAGGCAGCCTGTTGCCCCAAATTCAAATGCTGCCGGAAGACTACCGCTCCAAGTGTCGCCGGACCGCGCCAAGGTGGCGAAGTTCAAAGCCTGGGTAGCAACCTGCCCGAGCGCATCGTTCCATACGACATTCAGGGTTGCGATGGATGCCAAGGCAGCCGCTGGAACGCTACGACGCGGCGAAACCGTAAGGTCGGTGCCGCGCCCAAGACCAGCCGGGTCACGCAAGACCACCAGCATAGGAGGGATCCCAAAGGTGACAGGCGCCCAAGGGCTTGATTTCCCGACAAGGGTTCCACCTAGATCAGCTACCTGACCTGCACGCATTCCGCTGGCCATTCGAATGGAATCGTAGGAGGCACGAATTCCATTGGCGGTATCGAGCGCAAAATACGCCGAGTCCGTGATGGCAAGAGGCCCAAGATTGCTATGCATGACCGGAGCCACCAGAACACCAGCACTTCCCCATTCCAGCCAGGTAGGGAGCTTCGTAATGGTCGTCACGGGTTCGCTGAACTTCACGCCAAGAGTGTCGGATGCCTCACCGAAGGAGTAGTGACCGCGAACCACCGCCGGAGCAACACTGTCGTACAACGGCCATGTTTCCAGAACGGCGCTTGCCGCATCCAGAAACGTCACTTGGCACCCGCCGCCCGGGCAGGAAGTGGCGTACTTGGGAAATGCCAAGGCACCCGCAGGCACCCCGAAGGATCCGCTGACCGTACCAGCCACTGGCCAAGTCTTGCGGATGGGAGCACCAGCTGCGTCCTTCCAATCGATTTGGACGCTCTTCACGCCCGACAAGGAGCCTCGGACGTAAACCGACAACGAATCGGCCTGGCCATCGCCGTTGGCATCAAACAAGGCTGCCGAACCCATCGCGGTCGAACGAATCGGTACCCAAACCGATGAATTGGTCGATGCATTGAAGAGCACATCGGCAACCAATCCTGCAACGCGCACGGAATCCGAAATTCCAATTCCATGCCCCGCAGGAAGAATCAGCTTGATTTCCCGTTCGCCTGGAACCAAGTCCGCCTTGGTCACCGAAACGTTGCGGGGTGCGGAAGAACGCCCCACCTTGGCCCAAACATCGGACAATGCCGCAGCGGGATTCTGGGTGGCGTTTTCATTGACCCAAACCTTCAATGTATCCGAAGCGCCATTGACTCCATATACCAATCTGGCAGAATCGGCATACGGTGCAATTCCATCCACAAGCTTGATAGGGTTCACCAATGCGGTTACCAAACCACCAGGATGGGAAAGGATCGCACCCGCCGAATCCACCTTGGCACCAACAGGAATCTGCGTCCGCTTTCCCCACGCCTTCGTGAGTGGAGCGACAACAATCGAATCACTGATTACGCGCACTTGCGAGGCTGTAGGTAGAACAGAATCCCTCTGTCCCGCTGCATTGAACCAAACCAGGTGGTATTCGGGCTTGTCGCCAAAAATCGGACGCCCGGCGGTCAGCCGAATGGAGTCAGCCACACCATCCCCATTGCCGTCAAGAACCAGTCCGGTCACATTGACCGCACCATACATCTTGGTGAAATTGATCGCATACAACGAATCGCCCAATCGCGATTCGACGCGAATTGTGTAGGTACCCGGCCACATCAGCTCAGGACGCAGTTTCAGCTGGTTGGTGTCCAACTGAATATTCCCACCCTTGTAGGCCAGGTTTCCGCCATAAAGGGCGGTGTCGAAGGTATAGATATCGCTCAAATCCGAGCCATCCGGGCCAACGACCACCATTCTTCCGTCGGTAGTGGTCCAAGGCAAAGTTTTGCCACTGGTCAGATCGGCGCAAGACGGTACGTAGTTGGAGCTTTTCTGCCCTTCGATGTTCACCGAAATTTTCCCTGTCGTGACAACTGGGGTCGCCCGGTACTTCCACGATGGCTGCAAATCCATGGTCGTGCGGATCTGAATCGACGAACCGTTTGTCTGGCGTTCGCAGTAGAAAATATCGAACGGGTAGACGCTGCCCTCCCGCAACTTCAGCTTATCCAGATTCACATAGGTTGATTCCGGTCCATGGGTACCACCCAGGTCCACCGCCAACTTTTTGTTGATGAAAACCCAAACGTCGTCATCACCGCGGAATTCAAACTTTAGTCCTGGCGTGTATTCGAATGCGGCATGGCCTTGCATGCAAAAGAGGAAGTTGTGCAATTTGTTGTCGGCGGCCACCAGAGGGGAATAACCCCTGCGGTCGGTGATCGTATCGACCGGATAGAAGGATTGGTTGTTGTATTCGTAGTAACCGCTGTCGGCAGGGCCTTTTGCAAGCGGCAATTCCAAGCACGAATGGCCGATTTGAATTCCAGGTACGGCAGCTTTCAGTGTCGTCGTATCGAACCAATTGCTGGGTGTCGATTTTCCGTATGGCCCACCAGCAATACCTTTGCCGATGGTGTTGATACCACCTATCTGATACCCTGAATCGCGTCCGGTGTAAACCGGAAGGCCTGCGGTACTCAAGCTGGACTGAACCATTCCTTTGACTAGGCCTGAACTGGCGGTGCCCAAGTTATCAGCGGTACCACCGACTTGGAAGGAGGGATTGCCGCCCACCTCTCCACGGCCTTTGAAATCAAATACCTCCATTACCAATTTGAGGGTATCGGTGGAGCAATCTTTCAGGCTGGGGGTTGTCGTTGTGGCAGCCGGAATCCGTCCACCGCCCGCTGCCATTGTCTGGATGTAAACTTCGCCTTTCGAATTGATGGCCGAAGCGGGAATATCGACCCAATTGGCGCGCTGACGGAATTGCACACCGGCAACTCCATAGGAAGAATCTTCGAACGAATGTCCGATCAACACGCGAGTGGGTGTGGAGTACACCGGGTAGACATACCATCCGCAGCTTTGCGTCGGACGCATCACGTGAGCATTCTGATCGGCTTCCCAAAGCAGCCTGGGAGTTCCCGGCTTCCATGGATTCTGCACGTAGATCAGATACTTGGGTTTGGGCTGGATGGTCGCCTGCTTCACCAAGGGGCCGCCAGCTTCGGGGGGAACGAAGTAATACGAACCGCCTCCCGATGGGACGTTGAAGGGCATGGAAATCGATTGATCCACACCGGCGGAATCGAAGTAGTTGCTGCTTGTGGCCGATTTCTTGAATCGGATCAGACCCGACGGTGCACCCTGAGTGGGCAGGTACCGCAGATCGGCGACGAGCCAATCGGAATTGCTGCTCGGGTACAACGGAACATTCTGACCATTGTATTCAACCATTGGCTGATCGGCGCCTGGCCAGGGATTACGCAAGTACACCAAGGCATGACGAACGCTGAACGGATTGTAGCTGGAGCATTTCATGCTCGCTGCGCTCGGTTGTTGCCCCGGAGGTGCAGCCGGGGTTCCCCAACGGATCCAAACCGTATCGCCTGGAATGCTGTCGACGCATTTGTCGATGTTACCCATCCCGTTCGAGCCAGCGGTGGTGGGACGCATGTTGAGGATTTCCGTACCACTGTTGCCCTGAGAGGTGTACAGCTTGGGGCCGCGGTAAGTGGCAGTGTCTGGGAAGACGAAAAATTTAGGCTTGGCCGTTCCAAGGGTGACAACGGCATTCTGGCCGGTCTTCATATTCTGGTAAGCGAAGGTGGTTTGGGTATCGGGGAAGAAGATGGTATCTCCCATGGACGCCCGATAATTGGAGTCGTTTTGGTACCAGCCACGCTTGTAGAGCGTATTGACCCGGATTCTCCCCATGGCATAATCGTTGGCGTCAAAGTCGGGTAAGGCGTACCACCAGCCAAACTTTTCGGTCTCGTAGGCGTTGGTCAACACAAGCGAGGGAGGCCGTCCACCTTTGTAGACGATTTCGTTGGCTGGCTGAAAGACATCCAGGCCGATGATCGTATCCGTCTGCTGCTGCAGGAAGAAATCGACCATGAACATGAGAGTCTTGTCGGCTTTGGCAGGCAAAGCGGTTAAAAACACTCCCAGGAATGCCAGGGAGATTAGGCTACGCGCACTTTGACGTTTCACGATTGGCTCTGCCACACCCACACCACACCCCCTCTTTCGGGAAAACCAAACCAAGTCTACAAGATATCGGCAATTCCACGACAATGCTGTGGATTTGGTCGCCTTTCACAGCGGATCCGTTCTCTGGAGAGGAACAGAGCTCCTGAAGCCCGAACACCGCTCTGGGGATCGAAGCTGGGTCTCAGGGAATGGAGAACCCTTGGGCGCCCATCCACGCAACCACCAGGAATCCTGCACAAAGGAACGGGCCAAACGGAATCGCTTGCGGGTCGATTCCAAGTTCGGCGGCTCGTGTGGCATGGAGCGGACGGGATTTTCTGTAAAGGAACCCCAACGCTCCGAAGGCCGCGGCCGGCGCGAGTCCCAACCAGACGCTTTGAAACCCAAGACACACACCCGCAGCGAGCGCCAGACTGACATCGCCAAGCCCCAAGGCTTCCATGTCCGAATCGAACCGTCCCCAGCGCAATGCCAACATCAGCCAATCTTTTCGCAAACCTCTGCGCCACGACCAACGAACGCCACGTGGCAGAATCGCCCTCACAAGGTCGCCCATCGCACCAAGCGCGACCCGGGCGCCAAAATGGATGGCATACAGGAAGCCTGCCGACAGCAGTCCATCCTTCAAGGCACCCACCAATCGATCAAGACGGAGCTCGGGATCGGCAAGACCGACAACCGCCCAAAGTCCACCGAATCCCGCCGTCACCACCAACCCGTCGGGAATCTCGAAATGCTCCCAATCGATCAGGGAAATCGGCACGGCCAAAAACGCGAAAACGGCCCACGCGACCGCTTGACCGGAATTTGTCCAATGCCCTTGCGTGTAGGCGTAGGCCCATCCCGCTCCCAGCAAGGCGCAGAAGGCCTCGACCAGGACGTAGAATCGAGGAATGGGCCACGAGCACCATGCGCATTTGCCACGTTGTAAAATCCAAGTGACCACGGGCAGGTTGCGGTAGAAGGGGATTTCCTTTCCGCAGGACGGGCAACGCGAGCCCGGATGGACCACGGACAGGCCCCGGGGAACCCGCCATACCACCACGTTGAAGAACGATCCCAAACAACCGCCGACCGCGGCGGCCAGCACGACAAAAAACGTCGGCGTGAAACCTTCCGGAATCAGAGTCGCTCCGCCACCGGCGATTCGGGAACACGCTCGCGGCTGTGGATCAGCTCGGCGATGAGCCCCAACGACAGAAATTGCACCCCAAGGATGATCCCGCCCACGGAGAACAGGAGCAGTGGCCGCACATGCATGTCGCCGGTGAGGAGCCACTGGAGAGCGAACCACGGAATCGGCAGCGAGCCCAGAAAGATAGCGGCCAACCCGATGCTACCGAACAAGTGCAGAGGCCGACGCATGTACCGGTTCAGGAACCAGAGGGTGAGCAGGTCGAATAGGCCGTGGAAACCGCGAGCCCATCCGTATTTGCTGACACCGAAGCGACGCGCGCGATGGTTGACCACTTTTTCGGTGACCTTGAAGCCATCCCAGTGGGCCATGACCGGAAGCAAGCGATGCATCTGGCCATACAGTCGCAGATTGGGAAGCACTTCGCGCTTGTAGGCCTTGAGCCCGCAATTGAAATCGTGGAGATCGAGTCCCGAAACGCGCTGGACGAGAGCGTTGTAGAAGCGGCTGGGAAGCGTCTTGTCGACCGGATCGTTGCGGATCTGCTTCCAGCCCGACACCATGTCCCATCCCTGGTCGAGCAAAGCCATGAGAGGCCGGAGCTCCTGGGGGTCGTCCTGGAGGTCGGCGTCCATGGTGATCACGTAAGCGCCCTTGGCGGCGGCGAACCCCGCCGCAAGTCCGGCCGCCTTCCCCGCGTTGCGACGGAATTTGACACCGCGGATCCGGGAATCCTTGGCGTGTTCGGAACGCACCACATCGAAGGTGCCGTCGGTGGATCCGTCGTCGACGACGATGACTTCCCACTGGCCGTCCCA
>JBDKGS010000254.1:0-6416 GCA_039798065.1 Fibrobacterota bacterium
CCGTCCAGGTGACCGGGCACGAAGGCGCCACCTTCGAGCACATGGACAAGATCATGCGTCGTTTGACGGATTCCGCCATGTCCCGCATTCCGGAACGCAACACGGTCATCTCCAACACGTCGCCTGGTTTTGCCGGAAACGTGAATGCCGGCCAGCTGCGGGTGTTCCTGAAACCCGCCGGCGAGCGAACCCGCACCCAGGACGAAATCGCCCAGGACTTCCAGAAGAACGTGTTGTCGCGCATATCGGGGTTTCGCGCCTTCGCGTCGCAGGACCCCACGATCAAGACGGGTTCGCGCGCCTCGCTGCCGGTGCAGATGGTGATCCAAGCCGCCGACCTCGATTCGCTCCGTTTCGCCTTGCCTCGTTTTCTGGCCTTGGCCCGACAGGATCCTGCCTTTTCTAATGTCGACGAAGACCTGAAATTCACGCGCCCCCAGCTTGACATCACCGTCGATCGGGATCGGCTCAAACTGGCGGGCGTGACACCCTTCGACGTGTCGCAATCGCTGCAATTGGCGTTCGGCGAACAGACCTGGGGAACCTTCCTGATGGGTGGCCGACAGTACAACGTGATCGGCGAACTCGACAGCGCTTCGACCAACTCGCCGTCTGGAATTGACTTGGTGCATCTGCGCAACAACCAGGCGAAGATGGTGTCGCTGGGATCGCTGGTGGACGCCAAGGAAACGTCGGTTCCCCCACAACTGTTCCGGTTCAACCGATGGCCCTCGGCCACCGTGTCGGCCGGACTTTCGGAAGGTTTCACGCAAGGGGACGGCAACGCGGCCATGCAACGGATCGCCCGCGAAGCCCTGGGACCAAGCTATCGGACGGAATTTGTCGGCACCTCGCGCGACTTTGCCGAATCTTCCAAAAGCACCGGGCAGGTGTTCCTCTTGGCGCTCGTGATCGTGTACTTGATCCTGGCCGCCCAGTTCGAGAGCTTCCGCGATCCGTTCACCATCCTGCTCACGGTGCCATTGGCGCTGGCCGGTGCGCTTGGCAGTTTGTGGATCACGGGCAACTCGCTGAACCTCTTCAGCCAGATCGGATTGGTGCTGCTGGTGGGTCTGGTGACAAAAAACGGTATCCTGATCGTGGAGTTCGCAAATCAACGAAGGCGAGCCGGTTTGTCGCCGGTGCTCGCGGTTCTGGAAGCATCCACCTCGCGTTTGCGCCCCATCCTGATGACCACGTTGTGCACGGTCCTGGGCATCCTTCCCGTGGCGATCGCCATCGGGGCGGCATCGCAGTCGCGAGTTCCTATGGGAATCGCGGTGGTGGGCGGACTGCTGTCCGCATTGGTGCTCACCCTGTTCGTGGTACCCGCCGTGTACGCCATGATCGCGCCCAGGGAAATGCCGATAGAGGATTAGGCCTGGATCATCCCCCACCTTTCGATACCCTCCCTTCGCCGATAGGCGATGGGAACCCTGCCTCCCTGTCACCACTACGGAATCGCAAAGTAGGCGGGTCACCCGAATGGGTGACAAGGAGGGGGACAGTCAGTAGGCGCCATGCATCCTGAATTAGGCGAGTCGCAGCCATTTCCGGAACGATCGCCGCGCCAGGGATCCGGAGGGCCGCCGCAGGCGGGTGCCGTGAACCGTAGGGGCGATTCATGAATCGCCCGAACAACGGTAGGCACGGCACCGACCAGAGGGTAGCCCGTAGGAGCCCGGCCCCGTCTTTGGCGGGGAGGCGCCCAACTCTTCTTCTGCCCTTCTAGACCGAGTAAAGTCCGCGCTGCCGGGTTTGAGTACCTTTCCGAGGCACCGACCTAACTCCTGATCTGACAAGGACCTATGTACCTCTCCAAGCTGCGCGTCTTCGGCTTCAAGAGCTTCGCCAACAAGATCGAAGTGAACTTCCCGGGCGACGGGATCACTTCGGTGGTTGGACCCAATGGTTGCGGCAAGTCGAACATCATCGACGCCATCCGTTGGGTGCTGGGCGAACAGCGCGCCAAGGCCCTGCGCGGCCACAAGATGGAAGACGTGATCTTCGCGGGAACGTCGGACCGTCCGCCGTTGAACATGGCCGAAGTGACCCTGATCGTGAAGAACGACAAGGGCGTGCTCCCCAGCGAATTTTCCGAAATCATGATCACCCGCCGCGCCTACCGCGACGGGGCGTCGGAATACCTGATCAACAACCAGCCGTGCCGCCTGCGAGACATCCAGAACCTGTTCTACGACACGGGTCTTGGAGCGGCGTCGTATTCTGTCATCGAGCAGGGCCAGGTGATGACCCTGGTCCAGGAAAAGCCCGAAGAACGCCGCGTGCTGTTCGAAGAAGCCGCCGGTATTTCGCGTTACCGCGCCCAACGCAAGGAAGCGATTCGGCAGTTCGAGAAGACCGACCAGGATTTGGCACGCGTGGCCGAAAACCTGGGTGCGGTGCGTCGCTCTGTAGCGAGCTTCGAGCGTCAGGCCAAGCAGGTCGAGACGTGGAAGCGCATCAACGGCGAACTGCGCGGATTGGAAATGGCTTGGATCCGCGATCGTCGCGCCAAGCTGAAGGAATTGGTGGGAATGTCGGAAGGTCGCATCCGCGACTGGAAGGACGAGTGCGATCGTTTGCGTTCGGAGATGACCACCGCCGAAGCCGGTGCCGCCGAACAGCGTCTGGAAGCCGCCCAATTGGAAGCCGAATTGCGCGAACGCGAACGCGAATACGCCGACGCCCGCGCCGAGTTGCAGGCATTGGATGGCGAGCACCTTCGCGCCCAGGACGGCGTGAAGCACTTGCAGCAGACCGAAGAGCGCATCCGCGACGAACAGAGCCGTCTGGATGACGCCGAGGTCCAAGCCCGCGAGATGTCAGAAATTGCCCGACGCGGCATCGAAGACGCCAACTCGAACGGCCAGGAATCGATGCGCAACCTGGAGCGCGGCCACGAAGAAAAGCGCCTGCGTTCGGAACGCTTGGAATCGTTGCGTGCCGGTGCCAAGGAACAGTCTCAGGCGCGATTGTCCATTCTGGAAGAATTGAACCACGCCCAGTCCGAGCTGTTGCGTTCGGAAGCGGAACTGGCCAAGGCCACCACCGAACTGGAACGACTGGAAGCCGAAATCGAACGCGCCGAGCAATCGGTGGGCGATGTCGAAGCGCGGCTGAATGAATTGCAGAAGAACCGCGATCTGGCCGAAGGTCAGGTCGAGACGTTGGAAGCCGACAAGGAGCGCATCGCCGAAGAAGGCCAGATGGCCGCTCGCAAGGTGGAAGAAGCGGTCGATCGCGAAAAGCAGGCGGCATCCAAACGTGCCTCGGCCAAGAGCCAGTTGGAGACCATCCAACGTTTGAACCGCGGTTTGGAAGGCTTGGGTGAAGGTGCCAAGGCTCTTCTGTCCGATAGCCAGAAACCGTCGGGCGTGCGCGGCATCCTTGCTGACCACCTCCGTGCAGATCCCGCCATGTTGGAGCGCGTGGAAGAAGTGTTGGGCGATTCGCTCCAGTACGTTCTTTCCGATAGCCGCGACACCGCCGAAGCCGCATTGCGCCTGCTCAAGCAGGGTGGCAAGGGCACCGCCGTGCTGGTGCCGGTCGATGCGCTGCAAGCCGCCAAAAATCGTCCGAGCGTTTCCGGAGCCGGAGTCATCGGTTGGGCGACGGATTTTGTCCAGTGCGACGCATCGTTGCGTCCTGCCGTGGACCTGCTGTTGGGCAATTTGTGTCTGGTGGAAGACGACGCCACCGCGTTGCGGCTTTCGCAGGAACACCGCGGCGCCGACGTCTGGTTCGCCGCTCCAGGCCTTCGCGCCCACGGATCGGGCCTGGTGGCCGGTGGCCGCAAGTCGGGCGAGTCCATGGGCTTGCTCAAGCGCCACCAGATGGCCGAAGACCTGGTCAAGGAACTGGAGACCGCCGAAGCCGAGCTGGAGCGCGCCCAGGAAGAACGCCAGGAATGGAGCGCCCGCCGCAGCGAACTGCAGGAACGCTGGCGCGAAGTCGACCGGATGCTCACCGATGCGCGCCGTCGCTTCCAGGAAGCCGACACCGCCTTTGGCCGTTTGGAAGCCCAATCGGGCGCAGCCAACGACCGCGCCGTGGAATTGCGCAAGCGCCTTGAGGTGGTGACACCTTCTGTCGAGCCGCTGGAAGCCCGTGTGAACAAGGCCCGCGACCAGGTGGAAACGCTCACCGAAGAGAAGCAGGTTCGCGAAAACGCCGCCCGATCCGCCGAAGAGGCCCGCGCCGAGGCCGAAACCGAGCTGCAGGAAGCCGAAGACAATATCCGTCAGGCCGAGCGCGAAATCGCGCGCTTGTCGGGCGATGTGCGCCGGTTGGAAGCTCAGGCCGAAGCGTCGGAAAACCGACTGACGGAAATCGAAGAGCGCCGCGAACGCCTGCTTGTGGAATTCGACCAGCTCGAATCCCAGGTGGCCGAGCGCACAGAAACTGTCATGCAGCTGGAAGAACAGGCTTCGCGGGCTCGCGAAGGACTGGTTCAAGTGCAGCGTCGCCGCGACCAGGCCCGTGAGGTCTACGACTCCGCCGTGCTGGCTGTGGAAGAGAAACTGGCGGGCGTGCGCGGTCACACCAAGCGCATCGACGAACTCTCGCAGGCCATCCATGCGGCCGACCTCGCCCGTGCCGATTCGGCTGGCGAAGACAACCGCTTGCGCCAACGCGCCTTCGAAACTTGGGAAGTGGATCTCGACAACGAAGTCGAGCCCGAGCCTGTGCCCGAAGGCTACGACTTCGAAGCGGCCCCCAAGGCGATCGATGAATTGCGCGGCAAGCTCAAGAACTTGGGCCCGCTGAATCCGCAGGCGCTGGAAGAATACGAGCAGGAGAAGGCCCGCCTGGACGAAGTCCAGAAGCAGTGCGACGACCTGGAGAAGGCCAAGAACAGCCTGGAACGCGCCATCAAACGCCTGGATAAGATGGCCCGCGAACGTTTCGTGGCCACCTTCGAGCAAGTGCGCGTGAACTTCCAGAACGTGTTCAGCACGCTCTTCGGCGGCGGCGAAGGCAAGCTGGAATTGGATCCGGACGCCGATCCACTGGAAGCTCGGATCGATATCCACGCCCGTCCCACCGGCAAGAAGATGCAGGCCATCTCGTTGCTTTCGGGTGGCGAGCGCGCCCTCACGGCAACGGCGCTGCTCTTCGCGCTGTACCTGATCCGCCCTTCACCCTACTGCATCATGGACGAAGTCGACGCGCCTCTGGACGACGCGAACATCGGGCGCTTCGTGGACCTGTTGCGCAAGTTCGCGCACCAGACGCAGTTCATCGTGGTGACCCACAACAAGCGCACCATGGGCGCTTCCGACATGCTCTACGGCGTGACGCAGGAGATCAAGGGCATCTCGCAGCTGGCCTCGGTGCAGCTGGACGAGGCCGTGAAGCTCGCCGACTAAGGTCGGCGTGCGGTTCCTGTTCCCCTTCGCGGCGCTCTTCCTGGCTGGATCCTTGTGGGCCCAGACGGATTCCGTCGCCCACTCGACATTGTCAAATTCTGTCGTACACGCTCCGGACACATCGCGCACGGCCCGGACGATTCCTGTTACGTGGCTCCCGATGGAGGTCCACCGCTTCACCGACGCGGACCTCGACAGTGCGGCGAGCGCGCGGCCCGTCGATGCGACCAGCCAGATCAAAACCAAAGCGGACAGCGGGTCCAACCTCAGGTTCGGCGGATCGAAAACGGTGAAAGTGGGTGTTGGGGGCAACGGTGGCGTGGCGCTGGACCAGACGTTGTTCTTGACCGCCGAAGGGGAGATTTCTCCCGGTGTGAAACTCAGGGCCCGCCTTTCCGACGGCGACCTGCCGTTGTCGGCCCAAGGATCGAGCGCCTCCTTGCGGGAAATCGACGAGATGTTCGTAGAGGTCCGCTCCCCCACTTGGAGCGGACGCTTGGGCGACCAGGAATGGCGGCTTCCGGGTGGCCTGGCTCCAGGTTTCGAACGGCGCACCCGCGGTCTCGAGGCCCGCTGGCATCGCGGAATCGACACCGTCGTGGCGACTTTGGGTGGCGCACAGGCGAAGTGGAAACGGGTGACGCTGCAAGGAAGTGGTGGACGCCAGGAAGGGTACGTCCTGGCGAATTGGGTGGGCGGCACGCATGGAGTCGTGGTGCCAGGCTCCGAACGGGTGCGCATCAACGGCCAAGCCATGAAGCGGGGTCCCGACGCGGACTACACGGTGCGCTACGCGGAAGGGCTGCTCGATTTCACGACCCATCGACGGATTTTGTCTTCGGATGTGATCGAAGCCGAATTCCAATCGGCCGACATGGACTACGAGCGGGCATTCGCCGCCAGCAGGACCACGGGTACCAGCGGGCGACTCCAGTGGCAGGCATGGGCGGCGCGCGAATCCGACGACGCCAACCGTCCCCTCGCCTACGTCCCCGATTCTTCGAGTCGCAGGATCCTACGGGAAGCCGGATCCGATTCCGGATC
>JBDKGS010000255.1:0-6407 GCA_039798065.1 Fibrobacterota bacterium
GTTTTTCTTATGAAAAAAAGGCTGCATTGTCGATGGGAATACGGCATGATGAGACCGATTCCCAATACGAAAAGGCAGGGCCGATGCGCATGTCCATCCGAACCAGACTCCTCGCCGGGCTTGTTGCCACGGCAATGCTCGCCACGTTTGTTTCCTCCTTCGTAGGGTATGAGCAAAACAAAGGGGCCGCTCTCGAAGAAAATCGGGAGCACTTGACCACTTTGGCGACCACGCGCAAGGAGGAAATCTCCCAGCTGCTGCTCCGCTACAAAAAACAGGCGATGGATCTATCGCTTCGACCTGAAATCGCCACTGCGCTGGGCCATTTCAATGCGGCGTTCGACAAGGTTCCGAATGATCCGAAGGCCAAGGGCTTGCTGGAAAAGCTCTATTCCACGGAGCTTGCGGCGAACTGGTCGAGCAAGGGGCTCGCCGTGCCCGAACTGGGCGGATTGCTTCCAAGCGGCCCTGGTCAAACGCTTCAGGCATCCTACATGGCAGCCAATCCGAATCCGCAGGGACGAAGAATCGAGGCGACTTCGATTCCTGGAGCCGATCGACTGTACGATTCGCTCCACAAGATTCACCATCCAGGGTTGAGTGGTTTTGTGAAAGCCTGGGATTACTACGACCTTTTCCTGGTCGACAATGCCGGGAACGTGGTCTACACCGCGTTCAAGGAAAGCGATTTTGGCAACAGCCTCCGACATGGAGCCTTGGCGTCCACCAACCTCGCCAAGGCCGTGGTGCAGGCGAGCGCGCAGCCGCAAGGCGGGGTGGCGTTCTCCGCCATCGAAAGGTACCAGCCTTCGTACGACGCTCCCGCGTTGTTCGTGGCCGCTCCGGTATTCGTTGACGGAAAACGTCTTGGTGTTGTGGCCTTGCAAATCAACCTCACCGAGCTCGACGCGATCATGACGTTCGCGAAGAGTTGGAAGAAGGTGGGACTCGGAGAGACGGGGGAACTGCTCCTGTTGGACGATCGCGGTGTCCTCTTGAACCGCAGCAGGCTAGAAATAGAGGAGCCGATGGAATTCCAAGCTGTCGCCAAGCGAGCGGGAGTTCCTGCGAACGATCTCGCCTTGGTGAAGGCCGTGGGGTCGAGCGCATTGGCGCTGCGGCTTCCCGGAACTGGGTCCGAGGAAGGCGTTCGCAACATCCCCGACTACCTTGGGCGCAGATCGTTCGTCTCCGCATTGCCAATTTCTGTCGAGGGCGGCGATTGGAAGATCGTGGCGCTCAAAACGGAGGCGGAGGTATTGGGGCCGTTGGGCGATTTGCGCCGGAGGATGGCGCTGTGGGCGATCGCGATCGTCGTGCTCGTCGGAGCGGGGGGAGTGGTGTTCGCGAGGTCGTTCGTCGCGCCCATCGACGCGGTCATGCGCGGTCTGCTCAAATTCGCGCAAGGTGATCGTGCAGCCAGGATTTCCTTGCATCGTCGCGACGAATTCGGTCTGCTGGCCGATAAAGCCGACGAGGCGATGGAGGCAGCCCGCAAAGCTGGATTGGATGCGGAACAAGCTGCACTGTCCGCCGAATTGGCGGCATCAAAGGCGAACTCCGCTTTGGAAGGTTCCACGAGCGCGGTCATGACTTGCGATCGGGAATACCGGATCACTTACATCAACCCCGCGGCGCGGGCGTTGTTCCACCGGAATTTGTCCCACTTCAAGGCCGTTTTCGCCGGCTTCGACCCGGAAGCGCTGGTGGGGGTGTCCATCGACATCTTCCACAGGAATGCCGCGCACCAGCGCAAATTCCTCGACAATCCCGCTAACCTTCCCCACTCGGCGGAAATTCGAGTCGGCCCCCTGGTGATGGGCCTGAACGTGTCGGCCATGAAGGATTCGAAGGGCGCCTACGTAGGCAACGCACTGGAGTGGAAGGATCTTACCGAGTTGCGCGAAAAAGAGCGCGATGTGGCGAGATTGCAGTCGATGGTGGAAGGAAGTTCCGCCGCTCTCATGGTTTGCGATCTCGAACGCCGGATCACCTATTTCAATCCCACCCTGCGAACTCTCCTGACCAAACATTCGGGTACGTTCCAGAAATTGTTCCCGGGATTCTCGGTGGACAAGCTGATCGGGATGACCATCGACCACTTCCACGGGCGTCCCGAGAAGCAGAAGGGGTTGTTGGAGGCGAAGAAGCCGCACCAGTCGGATATTGACGTCGGGGGGCTGAAGTTCCAGCTCAACCTGATCACCTTGCGCGACAACAAGGGCGACCACATCGGGTCTGCCGTGGAATGGGTGGACCAGAACGCACGCGAGGCCTTCCGACAGGAAATGGCGAAGATCATCGATGGGGCGGTGAACGGTGAACTATCCGTTCGCGGTGAAATGGGCCGGGTCGATGGCTTCTACGCCCCCATCCTGGAGGGTGTGAACCGGATCCTGTCCGAGGTCGTGGAGCCGGTGCAGGAAGTGCAATCCCTGCTGGCGGCGATGGCCAAGGGCGACCTGTCGGCGAGCATGACCGGCGAGTACCGCGGTGATTGGGATCGGCTCAAGGAAGCCTTGAATTCGACCCTTGGCGGCCTCAACGACCTGCTGGGAGCTGTCGACACTTCGTCGCGACAGATCCAGGAAGGTGCCGATCAGATCGCGGCGAGTTCGCAGATGGTCGCGGCCGGTGCGACAAAATCCGCCGCGTCGTTGGAGGAAATCGCGGCGAGCATGAACGAAATGGCAAGCCAGACACGCGGCAACGCGGATTCCGCGAAGGAGGCCGACCGGCTTGCCCGGGTGGCCACCGACGCTGCCAAGGAAGGCAACACGCAGATGCGCGACATGGCGGCGGCGATGGAGGACATCTCCACGTCGAGCAAGGACATATCCAAGATCATCAAGGCCATCGACGAAATCGCGATGCAGACCAACCTGCTCGCGCTCAATGCCGCGGTGGAAGCCGCGCGTGCCGGAGAGGCGGGCAAAGGGTTCGCCGTGGTGGCCGAAGAAGTCCGTAATCTGGCCGCCCGCAGCGCGCAGGCCGCCGCCGATACGACACAGCGCATCCAGGGAACTCTCACCAAGGTGTCGCAAGGCGCCGAAAAGGTGGTGCGCACCCAGGAGGCTCTGGAAAGGATCGGTGGCTACGTGACCCAGGTGGGCGACCTGGTGGGTGGAATCTCGGTCGCCTCCCGCGAACAATCTCAAGGCATTTCGCAGGTGGAGGCTGGGCTGCACCAACTGGAGAACGTGACCCAACAAAATTCGTCCGTTGCCGAGGAAAGCGCTTCGGCGACCGAGGAGTTGTCGGGCCAGACCAACGAACTTCTGGGGATGCTGGGCCGATTCAAACTGGCTGCAGGAGCATCCACGATGCACTCCGTCGGGTCGCGTCGATCAGGACAGAAATTGTTGGGATAGGTCGGTGGCCGATGGAATCGGCCCTCGCGAGCGAATAAAAAATCGTCCCCGGAGATGGTTTCTCCGGGGACGTTTTTTGTCTTCGGGTGGATCATCCTCAGAGGCCGTTTCCCCCTTATGTCCGTCCGGAACTTTTGGACCGATGCGCGAATCGACCCCTGACGAGGCGTTTCCGCAGATGGAGTGTCTTTCGCGGTTTCGCGGCAACGAGCGGGTTCAGGCTCCGTGGAGCCAGTCGGCCATTCCGTCCTCGCCCAGGACCATGGCGAGTCGTCCATCTCCCAACATGGCGGCACCGGCGAAGATGCCGCCCCCGCGACAGAATTCCTCCACGGGCTTGATGACGGTGCGCTGCACACCCATGGCTTCCGACACTTGGATCACGCAGGATTGATCCTTCACCTTGATGCGGACATAGACGCCCTCGTCGGGTGCGAGGTTCGGGGTTTCGAGCAGGTCGGAGGTCTGCACCATGCGCAGGATTTCGTTGCGGAAATAGACGGTGGACCCTAGGCCGGCCACGTGCGATACCTTCGCCGCGTTGACAGGAAATGTCTCGACCACGGTGCGCATGGGAAGCACGAAGCGTTCCTCGCCGCATCGGAACAGGAAGCCGTCCGAAATGCGCGTGGTGATCGATCGAGGCAACGTGACCAGGAACACGCTTCCTTTGCCGGGGGTGGTCTTGACTTCGATCCGTCCACCGGCCCCTTCGATTTCGCGTTTGACCACGTCCATGCCGACACCACGGCCCGAAATCTCGGTGACCTCGCTGGCGGTGGAAACACCACTGCGAAACAGCATGGAGACGGCTTCGGCCTCGCCGAATGGGGCTTCCGGCCGCACGATTCCCAATTCAACAGCCTTCTTGCGAAGGCCATCCATGTTCAATCCGCGCCCGTCGTCGGTCACGCGCATCACGAGTGATTCTTCCAACTCGATGATCGCGACTTCCACCAGGCCGTTCTCGGGTTTTCCCGCCGCCTTGCGCTCCTGGACCGAATCGATTCCGTGGTCGCAGGCGTTTCGAACCATGTGCATGAGCGGTGCGTCGAGAAGTTCCAGGTAGGATTTGTCGATGCGGACTTCTTCGCCTTGCGTGCGGATCTCGATTTTTTTCCCTGTGCGGTCGGCCACGTCGCGAGCAAGTCGCGGAACCTTCTGCAATAGCGGCCGCGCTTCGGTCCTGCGCAGCTCCATGACACCTTTCGACAGGTAGGAGGAAAGATGCCCGAATTGTTCGGTGGCTTGGCGGAGATCGGTTGCGAATTCGTCGGTGGGACCCGACTCGACAAGCCGTTTCCCAAGATACCGGAACTGTTCTTCCAGCCCCATCAACTCGCCGACCTGCTCCAGGAAGCTGTCCATGCTTTCCTCGGTGATGCGCATGGTGCGGTTGCCCGAATCCTTCCTGGGGCTGGACGATTCCTGTCGCGATTCCAACGGTGGTGGTGCTGCCGGGGTGGTGTAGGGGGTGGGAGTGCTTGCCGGTGCAGCCATGGCGACCGGGGCGGCCTGGGGCGTCGCCAGTTGCGCGGCCTTTTCGGAGAGCATATCCCGTGCAAGCGGGTCGAGTCCCACCGGGCTCCCGACGAAGGTCCGCGCGATGTCGAGCATGTCCTTGAGGACGGATTTTGACGCCGCATCGGAAACGGATTTCGACAGGCCGTCGAGCACGGCGAGCACCGACGATTCCTTCTGGAGATCCAGCCGTTTGGTCGAAGGATCGGAAAGCAACGCTTTCAGGGCGACCAGCTTCTCGGTGTCGATTTTTGTCGGGACGGCCGCCGGCTGGCCTTGTGGAGTAAGCTGGGCGAGCAGGGCTTGCGCCTGGCTTTGGAACTCGGCAGGAAGGCTGGCGATGAATGTCCGGCTCTGCTCGAACATCTCGCGGGAGACTTCGAAGTTCGCTGGGGCCTGCGAGGAACGTTCGGCTTCGGCCTCGAGGTCGACCAGAAGCAGTACGTATTCGTCTTCGTCGTCGTATTCCTTCTGCTCGTCGCGGACCTTCGAAAGGATGGTCCTCAACGCGTCGAGCCCCTTGAGAAGCAGATCGCAAAGAGGTCGATCGATCCTTCGGCGCCCGGTTCGCACCAGGTCCAGGATGGATTCCATCCGGTGCGACAGCTCCTTGATCCGCATCAATCCGAAATACGCCGCGTTCCCTTTCACGGAATGCACGGGTCTGAAGATCGAATCGATGATCTTGAGGTCGTCGGGAGCCGATTCGAGCTTGACGAACAGGCCCTCCACCACGCTCAGGGATTCGAGCGACTCGTCGATGAAATCGAGGAGAAGTTCCTTGTTGACTTCGGGAAGCAGGGCCATCAGGTCTTTCCTTTCAGTCCGCGCAGCTCGAGAAGCTTCTTCTCCCAGCGCTCGTGGAAGGCGAAGGCCGATTCGACGGCCTGGTCAAGTTCTGTCAAGTCTTGGAACGGTTTGAAGATGCAGGTGTCGGCGCCCTTCTGCACGCAAGAAAGGGCGTTTTCCAGGGTCACGTAACCGGTGATCATGATGGCGCGGGTCATCGGGAATTCCTTGCGGATGCGCCGCAGGAGCCCGATGCCGTCGAGGCGGGGCATCATGATGTCGGAGACCACCACCCGGTAGGGGACCTTCGCCATTTTTTCCAGCGCGTCCTCGCCGTCGAACGCCGTTTCCGCCTCGATTCCGGCCAACCGGAAATGCCGCGCCAAGGAGTCGCGAATGGGTGCTTCGTCGTCGACAACCAACAGTCGTCTGTTCACGGGGACACTTCCTTGGCGAGGGGGATGCGGATCACGAAGCGCGCACCCGAGGACGACTCGCCAAGGCACAACGTGCCGGAGAACTCCTCGATGATGCCGCGGCTGATGTAGAGTCCAAGACCTGTGCCTTTGCCGACGGCCTTGGTGGTGAAGAAGGGCTGGAACAAGCTTTCGGCCTTGTCGGGAGGCACCCCGGGGCCGCTGTCCTGGAATGAAATCTCGATGACGGATTCCGTCGCATGTGCGGAGATCGTCAGGTTCCGGACAGCGCATTCCTCCATGGCGTCGG
>JBDKGS010000256.1:0-6374 GCA_039798065.1 Fibrobacterota bacterium
GGCCACGCGGTTCAAGCCGCTCGTGGACCAGGGCAAGCCGGTGCCGGTGCGCTTTCGCAAGAAGTACAACTTCGAAGTTTGATGCGATCTGACGGATTCCGTCAATCAACGATGCGAAAAGGCCACCTCCTCGAACGGGAAGTGGCCTTTTTCGATGAGTCAGATTTTGGCAGCGCCAAGGAACGGACGATTTTTGTCAGTACCAGGCTTCCCAGCCCGCTTCTACGCGGACATCGTGGCGGCCGCCGCTCAGGCGCGCCCAACGCTGCGCAAGCCGCAACGTTTTCGAGTCGCCCACATTCCAGCTCACCCGCGCCACCTGGTCCCAACCGGTGGCGTTCTCTTCCGGTTGCTGCGGCCGATACACCATGCTTGCGTCCAAGGCGATTTCCAGCTTGTGCCCGAAATGCCAGGAACTGACGCCACCCTGGAATCGGTGCGTCTGGGTCTGGTCGACCTGGATCGTATCGCCAGGGAATCCCTGGCTCGCCAATGTGTACCCCGAGCGGCCTTCCAGATCGCGCAACGGACGCCAACGCAGATTGGCCTCGAGCGAGTGTGTCATCACCTCGGTGCGGTGCTGGCGCGTCGCGTAGTTGACCCCGCCGATCGTGTCCATCGAGACCAACGGAGTGCGCAACGCGTTGGTGTAGTAGTTGTAGCCGGTGCGCCAGAAGATCGATCCGTATTCGCGCGTCTTCACCGCACCGAACAGACCGCCGCCGCCGTTCCAGGCTTCGCTGCGCGAGACATCGCCGCCACCACTGTTGTTGGTTCCCGATTGCGCATGGAATCCCACCGGAGCCGCCACCGGAGTCCAGGCCAGATTCGCGTTCAAGGCATGCGTTGGCAACGAGGTCGCGAAATCGGGGTGCTTGTCGACTTCGCTACCCGACACCACCAGGAGCAAGGCGTCGTTCACCAGCGATGTGGTGGCGCTCCATTCGACACCGGTGCGGGGGCTCTCCTGGACGCTGCGCGCCAGCGATTGGTAGCCCGCGCCGAAGTGGACCCATCGGGAATCCAGGCGCAAACGCCCTGCGCGGCCCAGCGGAACAATCAGGCTGGCGCCGGTTCGCAATGCCAAATTCTGCCATGTGTAGTCCGCCGCACCCGATCCACCACGGGCGAACAGCTCCACCCCCTTCGTGCTCAGGTTGACGGTCGATATCCCGTCCAGGAATTCGGGCAACGGCAGGTCTTCCTTGTTGCGCAGAGAGTCCAGGATGCTGCCTTGCCGGGTGTCTTCCGTGGTGATGGCGAAGGCGGAATTGCAGTACAGTTCCACCCGGTTTCTCCAAAGGCGCGTGACAAAATCTGCACCGATCGCGGCGTTCTCCCGCGGAGTCGAGCCTCCGAGGCTGTCGTGCAAATCTAAGTCGACGTCGTTGGTCTTGTCCTTGACATGGACGAACGCGAAATTGAGCCCCACCGGGGTCCCGTCGCCGAACCCGATGTGGAACGCTTGGATCGATCGGCTGAACTGGGCGGGAAGCGTGTCGATCACGCCACCCCAGGTCCGGATCTGCGGGTCGACCGCAGGTCGCAGCGAACCGACGGCGAAGTCGGCACGCGCGTGGAGATCGCCCTCGTTGCGAAGCGCCAGTCCGATTCCCGCGCCGCGAATGCGGGTGCCGTCCATCAACATCTGGCTCCACGCGGGGTACTGGTCGCCAACATGTGCTTCGGCCCAATCCTTCCAGAACAGATCGGCGCCGAACCGGCTCGGGCTCGCCGAATGCCCCCAGGTTTCCGAAAGGTCGGTGGATGTCCGCAGCTTCAGGCGGAAGTCGCCTTGCTGCAGATGGTAGGCCATCAACGCGTTGCCCGACAAAATCTGGTCGAAGGGTTCGCGCTCGGGTCCTGGGATCGATCTGCCGTCGGCGGTCAGCTTGAGCGAGCGGTAGGATTGGAGCGTGTTCTCGGCGATGCCGAACTTGGCGCCCAGGTTTCCCGAAACGTAGAGGCCTTGCGTGACGCGCGCGACCCCTGCGGTGGCGTCGACTTTGCCCGGAGCTTGCGTTTCCCCGACTTCGAACGTCTGCGAGAGCCGCGTGACCAGCTTTCCTTGCGCATCGAAACCTTGCGCCTCCAGTGTCCATTTGCCTGATTTGAGTGGCGGGGTGTGGGCCTGGAAATACCCATCCACCTGGACCGTGCCTTCGGCCGAGCCTGTTTCGGGGCCCGACCAGTTGAACAAAACCTGTCGGATGGTGGAGTCGGCCTCCACGAGCAGCCCGCCCCCTTCGGCGGGTATCGCTTCTCCGGGCAAGGGGAGCTGGAACGCCATGAGCGCCGTCGCCGAAGTCTCCGCACCCGAAGCCGTCGAGCTCCATGCCGCGGCCAGCACGCACAACCCGATACCGGCAAAGTTCCGCGTGGCCGAACTCATCGATTCCTCGAGACGTCGACTTCAAGGATCGTGGTCAGACCCGTGACGGGATCGATGAACGGCACCGAGAGCCTGCTCGTCGAAGGAGAGGTCGCGATGGTTGCCGGTTTCTGTCCATCGAAGATCGCCAGCGAGGAGTCGGACGAAATCTGTTGAATCGGGCCAAGGCCGCCGTAGCCCGAAGCCTGGCTCTGGCCGGTGGTCACCGCCACGTGCTCGCCGGTCATCTGGTTGCAGACTTGGACAGTTCCTGTCAGCACGTCCACGCGGGTAAGTCCGTCGGTGGCGGTCGACATTCCGAATTGGGCGCCTTTTGTAGCCGAAGCCACGGTCGTGGAGGTTTCGACCCTGTCGCCTTCGTTGCCCGGTGGCAGCGCGAAAGCCGCTGCGCCGCCGTGGACCAGCACGGACTTCGCCGAGCCTCCCGAACCGCCGGATCGTACGCCCAGCTCCAGCAGGGTCGAGGGCTTCATGTCGGCGAAGGATTTGTCGGCCAGGAATCGCAGCAGCACGCGACCGTCGGATTCCGTCTTGATCAGCCAGTTCTTGCACACCACGTCGCCGGCCTTTGCCGGCTTCATCGCCTTGGCCGGACCCAGCTGGGCGTGGCCTTTGAGGCGGACCACGACGGCCAACGGAATGTCCTTGGCCGAAAGGATGGTCGTCGCCAGGAGCACGATCGCCGCGAGCTTCATGGCCGAGCCTCGGCTCCGACAACGGACGCGCGACCTTCCAGGATGTCGCGCACGAGAGCCTGGAAGTCGGCCCTCGTGGCGGGATTGCCGGAAATTGTCAGGGCGTTGGGGTCGGGAAGCGACGAGACCATCGCCCGCTCCAGGGCGGGCCGATGCGGGCCGATGATGAGCGAAAGCGCCTGCATGATCTCGAGCTGTTCCGGCGTGGGCTGTGGTTTGGCGCTGGCGCTGGGCGAAGAAACACCCATCGTTGCGTTCGTCTGCGGGGCGTCTCCAAGAATCGAACCCAAACCTTGGCCCGACAGCGCATCGTTGGGGGTGCGGAATCCAAAGGGCGTGGAGGGAAGCCAGTCGTTCGACAGGCCGCGCAGCAGTGCGTCGATGCGCCAGATGTATCGCTTGCCCGATTCCAACGCAGCCCACTCGTTCCTCCAAGTCAGAGGGGAGCGACCGACGTTCGCCGTGTGCAAAGGGCGGCGATCCAAGGCTTCGCCCAGGCTTTCATCGTCGCGGATGTCCCAGACCGAGAACCGATAGGCCGACTCGCCACCCAAATCGACACCGTCGAGATTGCCGGCCCACACGAAGGTGGGGGTCCCCGTCCCGATGGATGGAAAACCATTGGACGCAGAAAGTCCAGGTGACAGGAGTTGGGGGGGCTGGGTCGGCTGGTAACTGGCGAGGAAAGGCTGCAAAGGGTTGCTGACACCGGAGTAGATGTCGAGATCGCCCACCTGCTCGGTGCGGAGGTCTTCCTGGCGACCCGACTCCAAAGGACAAAGCAATCCCACGTTGAGGTAGATCGCGCCAGGTGGAACATACCCGACCCTGGCGAGCATTTGTTGGAACGGAGAGGACTCGGGCGAAATGGATTTGCCCTGGTAGGTTTCCGATTCCAATTGGGAGGAGGTGCGAACCCAAACGCTCTTAGCGGGGATGGTCTGGTTGACCAAGATACCGCGTTGGATCCAGCAACCTTCCTGTCCGGATGGAGATGCGGGATCGGCGCACGAGGCCCGGATCGTCGGGTCGGAGGGAATCAGTTTCAGCTCGAACAAGATGCGGAACGAGCGCGCTTCGTTGGAGCTGTTCGTGACCACCACCGTGACCAGATTGCCGGTGGGTTGACCCGAGGTGGCGAAAAGCGCTCCCATGTTCAACTGGGTCAGGGCGCCCGAACTCAGCAAAGGGGCATTGGCTTCCATCGCCAAAAGGCCATCACCGTTGCAAGTGCTGGCCGTACCATGTCGTCGAGCCTGTGCCGAAACACACAGGACCAGAGCTAGAGCGGCCGGTACAAACATTCCTGTTTTCATCGCGCCTCGCATGATGCTGAGTCTTCGAAGTGCGAATGTAGCAGTTCCAGGTCGGACCCTCGGCACAAAGGCGCCAAGGACCAATCTCTGTAGCCTTAGTTTCCTGCGAGCAGTTCGGCCAGCACGGTTCCGAAAGCCTCTTCCCAGCCTTCGGCCGAAGGGGCCAGATGGTTGTAGGCAACGTAGGCGATCACGGCTGGCTTGAGCTGGGTCTTGAGCGCTTCGGTGGCAGCGGAGCGGACTTGTTCCGCACTCAAAGTGGGCAGCACCGCGTCTTCGGCGAGCTCGCCGTTTTCATGCGAAATGGCCCAAGCGTCCAGCATTTGGGACATCAGGGGGCGGCCCTTGCGAAGAAACCACACCTGCAGCGCTTGCATGGCGGCGTTTTCCATGGCTGGCTGGCCAAGGCTGGTCAAGAACAGATTGATGCGTTCGGGGCGGCCCAACAGCGAAATCGACTGGGGGCGCATCTTGCGAACCGAGGCCAGGGTCGACATGGCTTCCTGGGCGGCAGGCTTGGCTTCCTTGTCGGTGAGCAGAGTCTCGACCACTTCCTTGCGAAAATCGGCGGGAAGGGTCTGGCCCAAAAGCTGGCGGAAGTGCTTGGGAGTTGCGATCTCGGACATGGTGACCTCTGCGGATCGATTGTGGAGGAAATGAAACGAGCGAGCCGGTGGTTCCGAGTCGCTCGTGGATCGTGACCGGATGTCGGGCCTCGAATGCGCCTACTCGGCGGCTTCGGGCTCGATCACCTCTTCGTCTTCCGACTTCATGAGGCTTGGGTGGAAGTTCTGCTGACGGGCTTCGCGGGTGTGACCCAAACCAAGAACCAGCGCGCATTCCATACAATACCCGGTATCGCGGTCGACCATGTAGCCGGGTTCGACTGGATTGATGCAGCACTTGGTGCACACCTGCTCGCGCTGCACCTTGCGGGTGGTCATGCGCACGGTGAGGAGTTCGCGCTCAATCCGCGCGATCAGCTCGTCGTGGCTTTCTTCGCCCTTGGGCTTGCGAAGCGCGGCGGGAGCGGCTTGAGGAGCTTTGTTCTTGCGGGTAGCGGGTGAACCCACCACCACTTCCTGGAAAAAAGCGCCTTTGAACAGTTCGATCTTGAGCCCTTTGCCCTTTGCCGATTTGGGCTCCGGGACAACGGGGGCTACGGTCTTGGCGGCAGGCGCGGCTTTGGCCTCGACAGGTTTTACCGGGGCCTTGCCTTTGGCGGCAACTACCGGCGCAACCTTGGTTGCGATGGCTTTTGTGGCCTTGACAGGGGGCGTTTTGCTGGCTGGAACCGTAGACTTCGTGGCGGCCTGCTTGGCTGCTGGCTTGGTGACAGGAGCTTTGAGTGCAGGCTTCGCTGGCGTTTTGGAAGACTTGGCCGGAGCCGCCCGAACAACAGGGGCGGACTTGGGCGAGACCTTGGCGGCTGGCTTGGCGGCGGCTTTGGTTGGTTTGGCGGCCGTCTTGACGGGCACCTTTGAAGCTGTTTTGACCACAGACCCCTTTGGAGCAGGCTTTTTCGATGCCACCTTGGCGACCGGTTTGACCGGGGCTTTGGCAGCCGTTTTGGGGGCTGGCTTGACGACCTTGGCCACGGGCTTGACGCTTTTCGCGGCCGAGCCTGTCGCCTTGGCGACGGTTTTGGCAACGGGCTTGGCGGGCGTCTTCTTGACGAAAACCGGCTTCGCAACGGGTTTGGTCGTCTTGGACGCGGTCGCCTTGGGCTTGGTCACAGCCTTCACCGGAGCCTTGCTCTTCGAGTCTTTCGACTTCTTGGATGCATTGGACGCGGAGGAGGCCTTCTTGTCAGGCCCTTTGTTCTTCTTGGACTTGGACGCCATTCGCACCTAAATGTAATGCGAACCCCCCCGTTGGCGGGAGGGATAGAAACCTTTTTCACCCGTTTCTAGGCTCGATTTCTCCCCAAAGTGCGGCTAATTCGGCAAAATTCGCCACTTTCCAGGCCCA
>JBDKGS010000257.1:0-6351 GCA_039798065.1 Fibrobacterota bacterium
GCGTGGGTTCCAATTCGGAGACCGAGCTGGCATTCGAAACCCGGTCGTCCCCCGCCCGATCCTCCACCTGCAACGGCACCACAGGCCGCCCCTCGCCGGTGGGCGAAAGTTCCACCGCCTTGCCCGCCACCTCCAGCACCGCCGGACGAGCAAGCGATTGGATATCACCGACATCCGCCGCGATCTGTGCCTCCTCCCAACGAGGGACGGCGCCCTTCAATCCCAATGTCGCCGGATCGGGCAGACGGAATTCGCCGTGGAGATCAAGGCCCGCCAGATACAACGGAACCCGGTAGATGCCGCGCTTGCGGATCTCGGTTTCCATCTTGCCCACCACGTCCAGCTTCTGCGGCCAGGCATGGATCCACACGGTCGATTCGTGGACCTTGCCTGCGGTGTCGGTGCTCTTCACGGTGCAGGGAATGTCCAGACGAACCGCCCCGACTGATTGTTCTCCCCCCCATTTGGAGGAGATTTCGCGTTTGACGGAATTTGCCCGATCGGTGCGTTCCTCGACCATGGAGCGGACCATCTGGACCGGGATCAGCAGCACCAGAGCCAGGAAGGCAAGGAAGCCGATCTTGAAAAAACCGCCGAAGCGTTGCAGCAGGGAATCGAACATGAGGCGTCTCCATTGAATGATGCCGGTACTCCCGACCTCTCAACAATGGCCCGCGACCATGGACTTCCTGCGAAGCCTAGATGAAGGCTTTGTGAAGAATGCGTGAAATCGCTTTTCTCACGAATCCTGCCTTCGCCCGGGCAGCACCAGTCTGGCCACCAAGCCACCACCTTCGCGCGGCGAAATCCCGGCCTGGCCTCCGTGGAGCCGGGCAACCTCGCGCACGAAGGGAAGGCCCAATCCGCTGCTTTTCACCGATCCCCCGGGACGCGGGGTCGACCAGAATCTGTCCCACACCTTTTCCAACGCCCAATCGGGAACCCCCGGCCCCCTGTCGGACACTTCCACCACCACACGCTTCGCTTCGACCCTGGCCACCAATTCGACCGGCGTCTCAGAAGGAGCGAATTCGACGGCGTTCAGCACCAGGTTCCCGATCGCCTGGCGCAAAAGCAGCGCATCGCCTTCCACCAGGATCCCGGCGGGCACGGCCAGCTCGATGGACACTTTCCGTGAAGCGGCGGCTTCGAACAAATCTTGTCGAACCTGCGCGCACAATACAGCCAGATCGTGCGTTGCAGGGTTTTCCAGGGTGCGACGACTTTCCAAGCTCGCAAGCCCCAGAAGCCGGTCGACCAGTTCCCGCAACCGCTCGCTCTCGCGTTGGATGTTCGCGACAAATTTTGCCCGAACTTCGGATGGCGGATCGTCCTCCAGGATTTCCGCGGCGGCCTTCACCGCTGTGAGCGGGCTCTTCAACTCGTGCGTGAGGGCGTGGACGTATTCCTCCACGTAGCGACGCCCTTCCAGCGCCACCCGCATTTCTTCGAAGGCGTTGCCCAGGTCGCGCACCTCGCTGGCTCCCAACGGTGGCAGCGGCACGCGCTCACCCTGCCCCACAGCGCGGGCGTAGCCCGACAATCGCTGGATGGGGATGGTGAGCCAGATGGACAGGAGCCATCCAGCCAGAACCACACCCACGCCCGACAAAACTCCCGCAACGACAATTTTTGGTCGCGCCAGGGCCATGAAGACGTTGATGGACGACGATGGTTTGGCCACAACCACCACCCCGCGAAGCGTTCCATCGCGCACGACGGGAGCCGCCACGTGGAGGGTGGATGTCAGCGGATCGGTGGCCACCTTGCGGGTCGTGCGGGCACCGTATTTCCCTTCCAGAGTCAAGGCCACGTCGCGCCATTTGGAATAGTCCATCCCCACGTCGCCGCCACCGGGCCTGCTGTCGAAGACCACGATGCCGCGCGCATCGGTGACGTACACCCGCAGATCCACCTTGGTTTTGGTCAGGCTGTAGATCTTCGCCTCGAAGGAACGAGCCTGGGCGGAACAGAATCCGTCACCGATGGTTTTCGGGACCAAGGCCGAGTCGCCATCCCCGGAGTGTTCCAAAATCGAAGCCAGGAGATTGGACGTGTCGACCAAGGTCTCTTCCACCGCCTCCAGATACCGCTTGCGCAGGTCGGTGAGCATCCAGTCCATCAGGAAATACAGGCCTGTGCCGGTGATCAGGAAGATGACAAGGAACAGTCGCGTGCGCAGCCTCACGTCGCGTCCTTCAGGCAGTAGCCGATCCCACGTCGGGTCTCGATCGGATCGAGAGAGGGATCGACCTGACGGATTTTGGCACGCAGGCTCTTCACGTGGGCATCCACGGTGCGTTCCAGGGAAGGCGAAGCTTCGTCCCAGGCCATTTCCATCAGACGGGCGCGGCTGAGCACGCGGCCCGGCTTTTCCAACAAGGCCACCAGGATCCCGTATTCGGTGCGGGTGAGGTCCAGTTCAGCGCCACGGCAACGCGCCTTGGCCCGTTCCGTGTCCACAGATAAACCGTGGACGGATTCCGTCACCTTCATCGGATTGACAGATTCCGACATGACGGTACGAGGGCCTCGTGCGCGCAGACGGGCACGAAGCCGCGCCACGAGTTCACGGGGAGAGAAGGGTTTGACGATGTAGTCGTCGCCACCGATCTCCAACCCCACCACACGGTCGATTTCTTCCGAGCGGGCGGTCAGGAACACCACCGGAACATCGCGGCGCTTCAGGATGGCCTTGCAGGCATCGAACCCCGATCCGTCGGGAAGTCCCACATCCAGAAGGACCAGATCGAACGAATCGTCGAACGCCTCCAACCCTTCGCGGATGGAGGTCTTCCAGACCACCGCGAATCCCTCGCGCGAAAGACCGTACACCACCGCATCGGCGATGCCGGCCTCGTCTTCGATCAGCAGGATGCGAGGAGCCCCGGTCCTGTCCGAGTTGTTTTCGACGGATTCAGATGGCATGGCCTTCAAAGCTACCAACCAAGCCTAGCTCCGGGATCCCATGTTCTTGAAGGACGGAATCCGTCGTCGTGCAGGTTACCGACTGTTCATCACGCAACGGATCGAATATTGGAATTTCTTGAATTGGATCATGCCGAATGCATTTCCACCCTCCGCCTCGGAATTGATCTGGATGGCGCTGGACAGAGTATCGTCGTACTCATCCGCACTCCACAGCCAGTCGAACACTTCCAGGTAGGACCCCAAGGATGCACCCTTCGCCATCGCTCCTGCGCCAACCGCAGCGAACCCCCACCGGTCCACACCGCCCCAATTCACACTCCGCAAGCCAGCGCCTCCACCGAACGCATCGGCGAAGGCGATCAAGGTGTCGAATTCGAGCTTGCTGGGAAGATGCCAGCCTTCCGGACAGATCCCCCGGAATTCGGTCCCCAATCGCGAAAGCCTGGTCGAATCGTAGACCGACGCGACGCCCATGGCTTCGGTCCATCCGTACAACCGTCCGTATTTCGAGCAGTTGGCTGCATCCAGATCGTAGCAAACGCCGATCGCTTCCGATTCGGTGCCCGGGAAATTGAGATTCTTCGCCATCCAGACCTGTCCGCCGACTGCAGCCGCTGGATAGATCTGGCCATCGCGGATATCTGTTAAGGTGCCGACCCGTTTCGAGTAGAGTTTGAGTGGGTATACTCGGAAAGAATCCGCATTTTCGACGCGGATTTTCACGGTGAACGTGTCGCTGGTCACCGCGATGACACCCGATGTTCTCCCGTTGTAGGTCACAGTGGCATTCGGACTCTTCGTTTCGGCCTTGATCGTAATGGAACGAACACCGAAGGCTAGGGTGTCCGACACACTCGGAACGCCATCGGTGCCGATGGTGACTCTGGGAAGGCCCGCGCCCAACGACACGGATGTCAGACTTGTGTCGTGCGATACGGTGTACGTGCTGCTTCCCCAGAGACCTTCCCCACCGAACCAGGAGTAGTAGGTAATCTTCGAGGTTTTTCTCAACGGGATGACGACATGGCAACTCGTTGTACTGGTCGATGCCGAGTTGTTGACCTGATAAACCAAGCTATCACAGTCACCTGCCGCATCGAGATGAACGTCCACACTGTCGGCGTAAGCGACCCCGTTGCTCGGCGACAAGTTCGCGGAAAAGTTCACGAGCTTAGACGTGATATTGGACGTCCTACCGAACAATCGGGCTCTGGCGCGGAACAACGTATTCTTCGCCACGGTCACCGGCGAGGAATACAGCTTCCAAACGCCCAAACCTTCGGAATATTCGATGGTATCGGCACCGGAATCGGTTACCGACAACGAGTACGCCGACAGACTCGGGTCCCACGTCTTCGTCACGACAGGATCAAGCAGATAGATCGCCGAATCGATCAACGCGACTCCGCCAAGACTGTCCTTCACGTAGAGCCGCCGCGACGTCTTGACAGAAACTGTCGATCCGAGTGTCCAGTTGACCTTGTCACTCGACCAACTCAAGGAGGCGCCGGCAAGGTTGGAGGAAATGGACACGGTTGGGGCCGTGGCGTAGTTGCCACCCTGCTTGGAAAGGACTGGCGGACGAAGACGACGCACCCGAATGGAATCGAACGTCTGAAGGCCACCGGAATCGGTGGCGACAAGACGGATCATGAAGGTGTCGCGCTTGCTGGTGATCGAATCCGTCCGACTGAACACCCCGCTGGCAGCACGCACTCTCACCCCGTCGATCGTGACGCTGTCCAACGTGGAATCGCTGACCGTCCAGCTCGCCTGGAAGGTGGTTTGGTCGGCGCTGACCACGACATCGCGGGAACCGACAACGGAAACCACGGGTCGGATCGTCGATCCCGAAATGTGAAGAATGGCGGAATCGCCCACAGTTTTGTTCGATGCCTTCGCGACGATGCGCACGATGGTGTCGTAGGGGCGAGCCGATCGGCGCAAGGTCACCTTGGTGCCATAGATCGAAGCTGCACCGGTGGCCGGGGTTCCGTCGATCGCCACCTCAAGTGCGGTGTTGGCGACCACCGACCATTGCGGCTGCCAGGTGGTCGAGCCCATGGGTAGGGTGTCTCGGCGGTTGGTGTTCGGGCCTTTCCAGGTCAGCAGGGGAGCGGAGTTGTCGACACGTCTGTAGACGGAGAAAACATCGGTGGTGGAGTCGCCCGCAGAATCGCGAACCACCAGCTTCAAGAGATTCCCCCTCAGGGCCAAGCCCGGGGATGCCGTGCAAAGCGTATCTGCGCAAGAAACGATCGCGGTATCCGAATTGACCCGCAATGTCACGGTCGAACGCCCGCGAGTCCGCCCGATTTTCCATGTCGGATGGAAGTAGACGGAATCGAAGGCCACGCTGTCGTTGGCAGCGAGGGGCTTGGTCCGCGTGATCGTGGGCTGCTGGGCCACGCGCAGACAAATTCCGTCATCCGCCTCGCGACCCGACGAATCGCGGACCGCGAGCACGACCAGGAAGGAGTCCGATGCCCCCAGGTTCACATTCACCGTGATCTCCGCCGAGTCGGGGGTACCTGTCCGCAGGACACTCAATCCATTTTTGGACTCGCCTGGGAAAACGCCGTTCACCGCGATGACCGGAACACCATCGGAATCGCTTGCGTACCACTTCAGAGTCGCGACCGTGGCTCGTGCGGGGAGCAGCGTATCGTGCGTCCCAATCCCCCTTACGATCACTGGAACCCCTTGGTGCTCCTTGCGGACCACCACGACGGAATCCGTATCGGAATTGCCCGGCACGTCTTTGGCGACCAGACGGAAGACGTTCCTGCCGTGCTTCAGAGGTTGCACGATGCTCCACGCGCTGTCGGCGCCAACGGGGGACGAAATCTGTCCTTGCAGCCAAGCCCCCGAAACACCGCTCGAATCGGAGATCTTCCAGGCCAACCGAACGGTCCTCACGTCCCAGTCGACGGTGTCGAACGCTCGGGAAGGGGTCACCAGTCGAACCAAAGGCGGCTTGGAATCGGAGCCGGAGACAGGATTTGTCAAGGTCGCCGAACCGAACGCGGTTTTCTTGTTGCTCGCGAACACGGTATCGGTCACCGGATTGGAGCCACCATCCAGATCGACAGCCACCTTCCAAGGCGCGCTGGTCAACCGGGTTCGACGCCCACCGCACGAAATCACCACGGAATCGATTCCGGATGCGGCCAGTGGCAAGACCTCGATCGTATAGGTGCTTTGTTTTGTCGTGAATGTCGTGTCGCCACCGAAAGGGTGAACGAACGCGATACTGGGTTTGGCTGTGTCGCTTGCTGGATCGGTCGACACCAACACGCGATAGGTCCTCAGACTGACCGTGTTCCTGGGGCTGACGACGGCCACGACCAGAGTCGAATCCTTGGTCAGTCGCAGAGCGTACGTCGCGATGCCGCTGACGGTATCTTCCGGTGAAATCCG
>JBDKGS010000258.1:0-6336 GCA_039798065.1 Fibrobacterota bacterium
GGCCGACAGGCAATGCGCCTGCTTGGCGGCACCTGCGGCCAGCATGAGCGGCGTGCGAACCGTCAATGGGCGGGATCCGTCGGCAAATTGCAACGTGCGTCCGGCGCTTCGAGGCGGTTGCCAAGGAGCGAAGAATTCGGCCATGCGCGCCATGGGAGCCATGGACTCGTGACGGAATTCGGCGGATGGGATGTTCTCGCGCAAAAGCGCGAGGAACTTGTCGGCGATGGTAGGATTGAATTCGCTCATTTTCCGATGCAAAAAGAAGAAAACACTGCGGACAAGACGTGGTCGGAAGAGACGATTCCCACCAATTCTTCCAAAGCCACCCGCGCATGTCGTGCTTCCCAGGCGGCGATCTCAATGCTTCCCTCTTCGATGGCCGTCCGTGACGAGGCCAAGGCCACAAGAGCGACCTGGGCGGCCTGTTTCTGTCGTTGACCTACCAAGGCGATCTCTTCGGGCTCCAAGGTGCCCTCGAGCAGCAGGGCAGCCAACCGTTCGCGCACCATCTCCAAACCCGCGTTGGTGGCCACCGAGAGGCCGATCTCGTCTTCCTTCGCATGCCACCCGGGATGCAGGTCGGTTTTTGTCCGGACCACGATCCAGCCGGGTTGGGCGACCATCGCCTTTTCGCGCTCATCCAAGTCTCTGCCGGATTCCGTCACCAGCACCCGCAGCGCGGCCTTCCCCAGCACCTCGCGGGTACGTTCCTGCGCCAGGGCGTCCAGCTCGTCGCGCGGATCGCCAAGACCAGCCGTGTCCACGATCACCACCGTTCCCTTTGCCGTGGGAACCGCGATTTCCACCCAGTCGCGCGTGGTGCCGGCCACCGGCGATACCAACAATCGATCCTCGCCCAAAAGAGCGTTGGCCAGCGAACTCTTGCCCGCGTTGGGCGAGCCCACCAGAACCGCGCGCGGCGCATGTCCCCGGGCATCCATGCGTTCCTGCGCGGCCAGCAATTTCCGCAAAGCCTCCGCGGCTTCGTCCACCCAAGGCAACAATTCCTGTCCACCCGGTACGGCGTCTTCTTCGGCGAAATCCACTTCCAGCTCGAGCCTGGCCGACAACTGCACCAGTCGATCGCGCAACGGCTCGATCTGGGCCGCGAGTCCGCCCGACAAAATCCGTCGGGCCGCTTCCAACGACGATTCGGTCTCGGCGTGGATGAGCGCCCCCACCGATTCGGCCCGCGACAGGTCCATGCGGCCGTTTTCCACAGCCCTGCGCGTGAACTCCCCCGGCGCGGCCAGTGGAATTCCAACCCCGTGCAGATCTTCCAACACCGCGCGCACGATCAACGGATTGCCGTGCAAAGACAATTCCAGGACCTCTTCGCCGGTGTAGGTGGCGGGTCCCGAGAACCAGGTCGCCACCGCGGCATCGATCAGCTCGCCGTCGCGGCTCACCCATTTCACCAGGGTCGCGCGTCGGTCGGTCAATTTCCGTCCCAATCGTGCCTCGATCAGGGCTGGAACGCCAGGCCCGGTGATCCGCACCACGGCCAAGGCGGCGCGCCCCGGCGCGGTGGCCGGAGCGCAGACTGTGTCCCGGGTTGCCCCGGGAACGATCACGCTTTTTTCTTCTTGCTGCGGTCGGCCTTGACTTCAACACCACCTGCTGGCGCTGCCTTGGGAGCAAGCGCAGTGGGCAGCGGACCCGCGTTGATGAGCCAGGTCTGCGCCATCGAGAAGACGTTCGAGACTGTCCAGTAGAGCACCAATCCCGAAGGCATGGAGCCCGAGAACACCAGCATCATGATGGGCATGATCCAGACCATCGCTTGCTGCTGCGGATCCTTGATGGTGAGCTTGTTGAGTCCCCAAAGGCTTGCGGCCATGAAAATGGGCAACACAGCAAGTCCCTGCGGGAACACGAACGGGATCTTGACCGCTTCCAGCACCACGTCGGAACGCGACAAGTCGGTGATCCAGCCGAAGAACGGCTGGCTGCGCAATTCGATGGCACGCCCCAGCACCATGTACAAGGCGATGAAAACGGGCATCTGCAAAAGCATGGGCAGACAGCCCGCCATGGTGGCCAGCGGATTGATGCCGTACTCGGAGTACAGCCTCATGGTCTCTTCCTGGACCTTGCGGGCGTCGCCTTTGTGCTTTTCCTTCAAGGCGTCGAGCTTGGGCTTCAGAAGCGGCATGACTTCCGACATGCGCTTGGATTGTTTCACCTGCTTGAGCGTGAGCGGAAGCACGGCGGCGCGCGCCACCAAGGTGAGCAGAATGATGGCCACGCCGTAGTTGGGCAAAACCTTGTAGAAGAACTGCAACATGCCCAACACGAACAGGCAAAGCTGCGGGAACCAGATGTCGGCGCGCAAGAACCAAGCGTAGCCGCTGAACAGCATTTGCTCGAAGCCTACGTTCCACGATTTGAGCGCATTCACCTCCAGCGGAGTGACGGCCAATTCCATGCGCTCGGGGCCGGGCTGCGGCCGCCAGCGGAACGACCACTTGAAGGACTTTTCCTCGACGCCATCGACGCGTGAGACGGAATCTGCCACCAACTCGCCATCGCGAGCCTCGCCGGAAAAAATCACAGCGGCCATGGCGTACTGGCTGCGAACACCCACCCACGACAGCGGCCCACTGGCCGAGATGGGAGTGCCTTCGCCCTGGCTGGTCACCGCTTCGTTGTCCTTCCATTCCAGGTTGTTGAAGTGCGGAGGTCCGAACGGAATCTTGGGGCCCTGCGGATCGATCTGCAGAATGCCCGCTTCCCACATCAACTTGTAGGCGGGGGTGTCCCAGCCCGCGTTGGCGAACGCCAAGCCCACCGACGAATTCCCCGCGCGGAAGGTATAGCGGCGTTCGAAGGCTTTGCCGCCCTTCTGCCAAGTCAGGCTCAGGGTGACAGAATCCGTCCCCTTCAATTCCAGCGTGTCGCCGGTCATGCCTTCGATGGCGAACAGCTCGTTGGACAGGTCGTCGTCGCCAACCTTCACGGTCAAGGCGCCGCCGCGGTTTTCAGGAAGGATCCACGGGTGCTGGCCTTCGCGATTGGTCACCTTGCGCAACTGCAACGCTTCGATGCGGCCACCCTTGGCACCCACCACGGCCACGTAATCGGGAGTCTTCACGGTCACGCGTCGCGCCGCCAACTTGGCGATGGAGTCGCTCTGGGCCTGCGTCAAGGAACCAGCACCGAGGGTAGACGAAGTGTCGGGCTTCGCCACGATGGAGGTCTGCACGCTGGCGGGAGCCGCGGTTTCGCCCATCTTGGGAGTGGTGGTGTCCCGCTTGATTTCCTTGGAGCCGGCCACGACCGAGTCCTTGGCAATTTCCGTCACCTTGGGGGGGTCGGGCAATCCAAAGACCTTGCGCACGATCTTGTGCCAAGCATCGCTCGAGAAAAACAGGAAGGTCGCGGTGACGACCAGAAGCGTGATGATTGTTTTGCGGTCCATGAATCCTCTCAGATCCGTTCCGGCACGAGGTCAAGCCCGCCCGGGTGGAATGGATTGCACTTGGCGATGCGTCGGGCCGCAAGGTAGGATCCTTTGCCGGCACCATGAAGCACAATCGCTTCGTGGGCATATTGCGAACAACTCGGATAAAAACGACAACGCGCCCCACCCAAGGCAGGACGCATCCACTTATACAAACCGATGGCCTTCAAAAGAAGGAACTTCATGCGTTCACCAGGCCGGCTTGGATCAAGCTTTGCAGAGCCTGATCCCGAATGATCCTGGTGGGAGTGACCAATTTCCGCGGAGGAAAGGACCACTGGATCCACACACCTGAAATTGGCGTAGGAAGCAAACGAACCACCTCGCGCAACTGGCGACGGATTCGGTTGCGCAACGGAGCGACACCGTTCTTGCGACGTAGAGTGATTCCCATCCGAAACTCCCCATCGGGAGCGGGTGAGACCCATCGCAATTCGATTTCGCCGATCCGCACGCGTGATCTAGACTTGCGGAGCTGACTCCACGCTTCGCTGTCCGGCAAGCGGACGGCGCGAAGCGGAAAGGGCCCCGTGGGTCCTGGGATCAGGCTTCGTCGGAAACGGTCAGCTTGTGGCGACCCTTGGCACGACGGGAAGCCAGAACGCGACGACCGTTCTTGGTAGCCATGCGCAGGCGGAAGCCGTGCTTGTTGATGCGCTTGCGATTGTGAGGCTGGAAGGTACGCTTCATGGCTCAGTGACTCCAATGGATGTTCAGATAAGAGGGGAGAATGTACTTCGCTGATTTGCGGTTCGTCAACGTCCAACTGCAATCCACTGCCGAGCCAAGTCGTTTTCAGGCCTCGGGTTGCGCCTCCTTGTCAGGAGCCTCCGCGTCCGTCGACCGGGCGTCACCCGCGCGCAGCGGCAGGATCCGGCCAGGCCGATCCCCCAACCAAGGGGCGATGACCTCGGCATGGACATCGGGATCGATTTCCAAGAGCGTCTTCCGAATGTGCTTCGGGAGACCTTGAACCACTCCCAGGAGCGGCCTGACCCAATCGCAAGAGCCAAAACTCTTCCAGACCAGCGTTCGCACTTCCCGAGACTGTCCTGCGGCCCATTCCGCCAAAGACCAAGCCATCGACAGTTTTTGTTTGTCCGAAAGCAGCCTGGCCGGTGCGGTGAAAACTTCGCGCACAAAGATGGAAATCCGCAACGAATCGCCGGATTCCACCAGATCTTCCAGGAACCCCCGATAGTACAGCTCGGCCAAGCTCCGGTCGTGGTCCTGCGAACGATCGACGGATTTCGAAGCCGGATTTTGTCCAGGTGCGGTCGCAGATGCCGATGTGCGGGATTTTTCTTGCATGGGCCGTTTTGTGGGAATTGTCGCGCTCGTCATCGTCGTCGCAGCGAGCGCCCGAAGCCGAAACGATGCCGATCAGAATGTAGTCCATCGCTTGTTGCGACGCCTCGATCGTCAGGCCGACGCGCCCCGAACCGAAGCCCGGGGCACCAGCGATCTCAGGGCTTGCGAACGATCTTCACTTCCTGCGAGGCCTCGTTGCCGGTCGCGTCTTTGGCCACCACCTCGATGGCGTTGGTCCCGACAGCCAAAGCCACGTAGGCCGCGTACACGCCCGATTTGCCCAAAACCGACTGTCCACCGATCGTCACGGAGGCGACGTCGTTCTCGTCTGTCACGGTCCACGAAACCAAGATCATATCGGTTCCCGCTTCGACCTCCCTCGACTGAGCCCCGACCCCCGCCACGATCTGCGGCGCTTTCGTATCGGGCGTCCGGTCGACCGCAACCTTGGCGAACGAGGAGTTCCCGCCAGCATCCACCGCCTCGATCCGGATCGTATCCTGCCCCGAAGGCACGACGAACGTCCGGGAGTACACGTTGCCGACCGGCAGGACCGGGATGCCATCGATCTTCACGGACTCCAACCTGCCGTTGTCTTCCACCACCCAAGCAACCTCGGCGGTGGTCTTGCCGTCCAAGGTCGAGAAATGGACGCGTCCCTGCGCCACCAACGGCGGCAACGTGTCGGGCTTGCGCGTTATCTTCACTTCGCGGATCGTGGATGCGCCCAACGTGTCCGTCGCCTGGATCCTCACGATGGTGTCACCCACGGCCAAGGCGATGCGAACGGAATAGACCGCGTCGACTCCGACAATTTCCGTCCCGTTGATGGCCACGCTGCGCAGGCTGCGCGGATTGAGAACCTGCCAACCCAGCGCCAATTCCGGAACATCGAAGCCGACCGTTCTGGATTCGGTACCAGGCAACGCCTTGAGGACCGGGTAGCCAGGGTTCGGGTCCTTGCGGACCACCACGGTGTCTGTGCTCTGGTTGCCCGAGCTGTCGCGGGCGACCATAGCGATTTTTGTCACTCCCGTCTCCACAGGCACGACCCGGTAGAAGAATCCCGCACTGCGCTCGGCGACCGATCCACCGATCGTGACCGATTCCACCCGGTGGTTGTCGGTGATCTGCCACCCCATCAGGACGAATTTCACCGACTGGCTCGCGATGTCGGTATCGTGGGCCCCCAGGTCGCGCACATACAGCGGAGCCTGATCGTCCTTCGATCGGACGATTTTTGTCACCTTGCGCGTGGAATTGCGCGAACTGTCGAAGGCCTCGATCTCGATCAGGTTTTCTCCGATCGCGAGCGGCACCGTCCTGGAATAGATGGAATCCAGTGCCGAAGCCTCGATGCCGCCGATTTCCACCAGGTCCACCTTGTGGTTGTCGGAAGCCTTCCAGCGTACCTGCGCGCTCGTGGTGGCGAAAGAAACCGTCCGATCCGCAGATCCATCCACCGAATCGATGCGAGGCGGAACAGGGTCGCCCGCACGAACCACCAGCAGGTAATCGGTGCCGGGCTCGCCGTTTTTGCCAACCGCGCGCATGGAGAC
>JBDKGS010000259.1:0-6270 GCA_039798065.1 Fibrobacterota bacterium
GGCACTGCTGGAAAACCACGAGTTGGCGTCGCTTCCACCGGCGGCGAACATCCTGGTGCTCGCCGATGCGGAACACGTTCGGGAGTTCCGCATCCATCTGATGGCCTACCGGTACGAGCTGGTGCCGCTGCCGACGGGGCCGGGTGCGGTCGCCAAGGCCATCGAAGCGCTCGCGATCCCCAAGGCGCGGGTGCTGATCGCCGTGTCCGGTGTCGTGCTGCGCGGATTGGTGTCGGGCATGATCGAGCGGACGGGTCTGGTGGCCGTCGAGACGATGGGTTGCGCGCAGGCCATGGCTAGCCTCGAATCCGGTGAATGCCAGCTGGTGGTCGCCGACCTGGATGACAATTCCTGGATGCCATTGGTCAAGCGATGCGGTGTGGTCTTTCCGATGGTGGGGTTGACGGACGACCCGGAAGGACGCGTCGCGGAAACCACCGTTGCGAAACCTGTGCAGGCCCAACGGCTACTAAAGGCGATCGAGGCGGCGTTGGACGGAGCTCCCGAAGGTGTGGATTCCGATTTCTGGCCGCCCTCCGGAGGTGGTGCGGATGCGGACAGGAATTGTTGACCGAAACCGATGGAGGCAGCTAAATAGCTGCAATGTTCGGAGAACTATCCAAAGGATTCGTTACCGCGGCCTGGATCATTTCGGCGCCGTTTTGGGTGTTGGACCTGGCCTTGGTTTACATCGCCTGGGTGCTTTGGCAGATCTGGAAAGACAAACGCTGAAACGCCTGGTCGCCGGATTCGGCGTGGCGTTGCTCGCGGGTTGCGGCGGCCTGTTCCATTCCGACCCGAAGCCGGTAGCCGGGGGATTGGTGGAAAAACACGGCAAGCTGAAAGTGATCGGACGGCAATTGTCCGACGCCCACGGTGTGCCCATCCAGCTGCGCGGTGTGTCCTTTTTCTGGATCAACTGGCACGAGGAGAATCTCAAGAATTCCGCCGTGGAGTTCATGGTCGACAAAATGGGCGCGACCGTGGTCCGGATTCCGGTGCCCGCCTTCGAGTACGCCAAAGGCGGCGCGACCTGGGACGCCCAGATGCGTCTGATCGCCTCGTGGGTGCGCTCCAGCGGAGCCTACGTGGTCATCGATTGGCACATGGAAGACGACCCCAACACATACCTCAAGGACGCTTCGCTGTTCTGGGACCGCACCTCGGCCTATTTCGCCGGCGATCCCCATGTGATCTACGAGATCTGCAACGAGCCAAAATATGTCAGTTGGCCCGAGATCAAGTCCTACGCCCAGAAGATCATACCCATCATCCGCAGGAACGATTCGAACACGGTGATCATCGTGGGCACGCCGGAATGGTCTCGGCGCACCGCCCACGCCGCCGCCGACCCGCTCACCGTGGATGCCAACGGCGACAGCATCCGCAACGTGATGTACACCTACCACGGCTACGCCGCCACGCACGGCATGGCCGACGATCTGCGCGGGGTGCTGGAGAAGGTGCCGGTGTTCGCCACCGAATGGAGCGTTACGGAGTCTTCGGGAAATGGTCGCGTGGATTGGCAGAAATCGCGGCGCTTCGTCGAATTCCTGAACACCAATCCGTACCAGAAAGTGTCGTGGTCGCAGTGGTCGTGGGTCGACAAGAACGAGAAATCGGCGCTGCTGAAAGCCGGGAGCGGCGGACTCTCGTGGGAGCTTTCCGAAGTCGGCGACACCTGCAAAACCTGGATCAAGGAACCGGGTCGGACCGATTATCCGGATTTCATCCCCAAGAATTGACGAAGAAATGCTTAACAGGATCCGTCAAAGACAGATTCTGTTAAGCATCGAATCCCATGAGGTCCGGTTCGGAAGGTTGCTTCGCAGATCCGAAATGGCTGGCCACAGCCGCCGACAGCCGATCCGAAATGAGGGAGCGGACTATTCCGCCAATCGTTTCCAACCGATCTTGAACACCTGGTTGCTCCACACCAGTTGACCGTCTTCCAGGTAGTGCGTCACCACCCGGACCAGGTAGACCCCGCTGGCGACCACCTTCATTTCGGAAATCCCGTTCCAGGCAAGCAGAGCTTCGTAGTTGCCCCTGCGGTCGGTTTCAACCAGCCCGGCATTCACCGCGTCGGCCAGCCGATCCAGTTTGAGGTTGGCGACCGACACGCCGATGTTGTCGTAGATGTAGGCGCCGCCGGTCATGGCACGGTTCAAGCGCAGAACCACGCCGGAATAGTGGCTTGTATCCTGCATGGGGGCGCTTGTGGGTGCTCCGGGTCCATTCGGCAGGACCATCCAGCCTTCGCCTGGTTTGCGCACGAAGATCTGGAAGATCGGCTCGTTGGACGGCACGCTCCATCCGTCGTAGCTGCGCACGGGGGGATTGGCTTTGATGTCGAGCCGGATGGGGTGCGGGCCCAGACGCAGCCGGATCCATGGAGCGATGGAATCGGAACCGACCTTGGGAAGGTCGCGCACCGTGCCCCGGGTGGCCGGGGAAACCCGAATCGAATCTCCTTTGGCGAGGTGCCAGGAACTGTCGACCAGGAACGTGGCGGCGAGTCCGTCGGATCCCACCACCTCCGATCCGACAAGACCTGTCCATGGCACCGCGGTCCCGACCATGGAAACCGAAGGTTTCCCGAAAGACAGCCAGTCCGAACCAGGATTGACGGATCCTGTCACCGGTTCGCTGAACGTGGCGTGGAGGGTGTCGGGCCGGGCGTCGGTGGTGGCGTATCTCAGCTCGGCAACGAGAAGAACGGGCGGGACCCCGTCCAGGACGGGGAACGACAGGCTGGCCGTGTCGAGATCCCAGACCGAGTACATGGTTCCCAGTTCCAGGCAATCCACGATGGGGCAGGAGGTCTTCCCGTAGGGGAATGGCGCGAGATCGAAGGACAGGATCCGTCCTGCCGAATCCGACTTCGCTTCGTCGACCGCGACATTGCGGACTTCGATTCCGGCGCCACCCGCCCAGCGGAGCGAGAATTTCCGGGTGACGGTCAACGGCGATTGGAACCGAAGCACGACGCGGTCGGCGCGACCGTCGCCGTCGGAGTCCAGCATGACGGCTTGCAAGGGACCGCGGTCGGTGCCGCGGAGCACCACGGCTCGGGCGATGGCGCCAGGAGCGTTGCCTAGGGTGTCCTTGAGGGCGCCCGATGGCGAGAATCGCAGCGAGTCCCCCGGGCCGGGCATGGAGGCATCGCCCGAGTTGTAGAGAAGGACGAGCCTTCCCTTGGCCGGGTCGCGCAGGACCGCAAGAGGTTTGGCGCCGATCCATCCATTGACGCCGGATTTTTGACGGACCATTTCCTGCCAGGATTCGTAGCCCGCGGCCACGGCTTCGCTCCACGGGATCAAGACGGAATCTGTCACCGCTCCGTAGCGGAGTTCGGCCGACAAGGGGACGGGCGCGACGCGGTCGGCGATGGGGAAGGGCAGCTCGGAGCGGCCGTCCCAGGCGAGGATGCCGCGCGAGAGCGGCCCGGACGTCGTCAGGGGCGCCACCCCGGCCGGGAACACCCAGGTGCCGTGGAGCGAATCGTCGGAAATCGTCAATTGCGCCGACGCGAAGGAGACCGCCGCATCGGAGGTGGGCCACCAGGCCGATACCGAGCTGTTGGGGCGCCACGGATGCGCGAAGTACACGTCAAGGTGGTCGACGGAGCCGTTGCCATCGAGGTCGGACCAGTAGGCCGAATCGGGCGGACGCGAGGTCGAGACGAGCAGGAAACTGTCGGTGGCGAAGAGGCTGTCGGCGACGCCCCTGACCAGGGCGCCTTTGGGGATGGTCAGCGCGGCCCGGACCAGGATCTTGGCCGTGCCCCCCACGAGATCCACCCAATCGACCGCGAAGCTGTCGATCGGCGATCCGATCTGGATGGATGGATCGGCGGACGAAAGCGAGACGCGCGCCGTGCATGCGGTGCAGATGCCGTTTTTTGTCCATGCCGACAGATAGACGGATCTTGTCGAGAGGACTTCCAGCGTGATCTGGTCGATGTCGACACCCGCCGAATCGACGAAACGCAGCCGCAACGCCCTTGTGGTCGCAGGCAATCGAGCCGAATCCCAGAGCGAATCGGAACGGGCGAACAAGGATGTGGCAGCCAAGCCGTGGGAGGTCACCCATACCGTCGCCTCTCCGCCCGAAAGGGTTGTGGAGCCGACGGGAGCACCGCCTGCCGTGGCGGAATAGACGATCCCAGGGATCGACGGCAGCGACACTTCCCGGTCGCAGGTGACGCAGGTGTCGAAAACCGGCGCGACGCGGAGCATGAGCTTGCGAGGGATGGTGGCTTCCAATTCGATGGAAGGTACCGCCGCACCCGACGAGTCCAACCAAGCGAGGATCGGGGCCTTGAAGACCACGGGTTCCATCACCGCGGCAGCGGACGAGTCGGCGAGTACGGACAGAATTTGACCACTTTCGACCGGAGCCGTTCCGGTCACCCAGAACGACGCCTTGCCCGCGACCAGTCGCAAGCTGGAGAGAGTCGCGCCACCCGCGGTGGCGCCGAAGGCAAGCCCCGTTGTGCCCGATAGAAGCACCGTGTCGGTGCAGGTGTTGCATGGCGCGCCACCGGCCAGCGCTTGGAGCCAGATTCTGACGGAGGTGCGGACGTCGCGCTGGAAGCCCGTTCCGGGAACGATGGGGGAGCCCAGGGAGTCGACGTACCGCAAGCCTCGCAAAGTGAATGTGATTCCGGGGTAGGTGTCGACGGTGTCGGTTCCTGTCAGGCTGGTGCGCAGCGTGTAGGTGCCGGCCGCGTCGCCGCGTACCCAGAAGCGACGGGCCTTGCCGTTTTTGCCGGTCATGAGGGTGTCGGTCGGCAGAATGGGCGAGGTCAGCAGGCTGTCGCGGAAGAATGCGATCCCGGGAACGGGCACGAGCAGGAACGCAACCGAGTTGGAGTCGATCTTTCCGCTCGATCGCGAGACGACGGAAACCGGCAGCTGGCTTCCCACGATGCCCGAATAGGCGGGCTTTGTCAGGAATTCCGGCTTGGCGAGCATGGGGATGGTGAAGGTGATGGTGCGCGCGCGCGCGGTGTCGCTTCCGGCGCCCGGCAGGATGCGGAAGGTGTACAGGCCTGGTGCGAGGCCCGTCATCGCCGTGGTGTCGATGGAAGCGCGAGTCATCGAGGGTTCGACCACGATGCCGCCAAAGAACATGCCTGCGGGGAAGGTGATGGCCGGTGTGGCCGTGGGGCCCGAGAGGACGAAGCGGCCTACCGTTTTCTGTCGCTTGCTCGTGCGTGCGCAACCCTGGCCTTGGCTCTGCGAAACGAAGAGATCGAAACCGACGCGTTGTCCTCCCAGGAGGGTGTCGACCACCTGGAACGCGGGAAGATTTCGCAAGTTCAAGGAAGTGGTGATCTTCATGTGGGACTGGCTGGTGTGGCGCTCGCAGAAGAAGAAGTCGAAGGGATAGGTGTTGCCTTCCACGAGATTCAGCCGATCGAGATTCACCGATCCGCTCTGGGCACCATGAACGCCACCGAGGTCCACGACCAATTGCCGGTTGATGAATACCCAGACGTCGTCGTCGCCGGTGAAGTCGAATTTCTGGCCTTTGTGGTAATCGAAAAGCGCATGGCTTTCCAGGCAGAAGTGGAAGTTGTGCGGTTGGTTGTCGTCGGCGGTGGCCATGTTGCGGCGGGGATTGGGAGAGCCGTCGGCCAAGGTCGTGAAGTCGTCGATGGGGAAGTAGTAGGAGTCGTCGTAGACGTAGTTGCCAGTGGAGGCCTGGAGACTCAACGGGATGTCGCGACAGGTGGTGGAATTCACCGCGGGTACATCGTGGAACCATTGGTAGATGGTCTGGTTCTGGAAGGTGTCGATGGCGCTTGGCTGCGGGGTCCCGTCGGCGCCGAGGGTGGTCAGTACCATGCCCTTCGCGCCGTTTCCGGTGGAGTGTTCGAAGGCGGGATGGGTCGCATCAAAGTCGCGGACCGTCGCGGCGAGCAGGGTGATTTCGCACAATCCCAGCTCTCCCGTGTAGGCGCTTCGCACGGTGGGAACACCGGTGCCAGCCGCCGTGGTCACCCAGATGGTGTCGCTGGAGGCGAAGGCGGTTGTGAAGTCGATGGGTGCGGCGCTTGCAAATCCCGCGGCGCCCAGAATTTGTCCGGTCGTGGCGTTCTTGAACACCGCCGAAGGAACGCGGTCGAGGTATTGGATTCGGTACCAGCCACAATACGAAGGATCGACCTTCATGGACAGATCTTGTCCGCCATTTTGGAACAGAGGCCGTTGGATTGGAGCGGTGCCCGCCCACGGATTGTAGAGCATGACCGTCTTCATG
>JBDKGS010000260.1:0-6261 GCA_039798065.1 Fibrobacterota bacterium
GGCATCCGCTCGAAGAGATGGTGCAACAGGCGAACCAGGAGCTTTTCGACGCGGGCTTCCTGTGAAATCATCCCACGACTCCTCGGACGAAGGTTTGGAACCGAGGGTTCCGGTAATGTTCCAGATTGCCCTCGATCCGGTTTTTGTCCAATCGCGAGACATCGATGTCGTGGGGGACGCAGAAGGGATAGGTGCGGCCGTGGAGATGGAAGTGGAGCGTGTCCAGGAACGCCTTTTCGGGTGTGGCCACCCGGATGGCGCCATGGTGTTCGATCCCGAATTCCATCAACGAGGGATCCAGCGACCAGCAATGCACCGCGAGGTTCCCGGAAACGTGCTCCCGAGCCCGGCCAGGCCGCACGCACCAGACCTGCTCGGTGGGAACCGTGCCCACCAGGGCGTGGCGGCTCAGGACGGAAACTGTCGAGATGGCGCAATCCGGGTACAGGCGAGCGGCGAGCACCCACGGATCGAAAGGCCTTCCCACGTAGGCGCCGCGACAGATCTTGTGCAACACCCCGTGCTCGACAAATCGTGTCAATCGCGTGGCGAGCACCTGGGGAGTGCGGTCGGCCCAGAAGGCTTGGAGGTCGGAGGCCAGTAGGACCCCATGCTGGGCCGCAAGTAGCGGCTCGAGCTCCAGATAGTCGGCGAGGGATGATTTCAAGACATAAATAATAGTGAAAAAATACGAATAACTATCTGTATGAAAAAACGACCGCTGCCCGGAATGGCGATTGTTTTGAATGGACCTGTTGACGATAGAAACAGTTAAACCTATCCTTCATACAGGAATTGTAGGTAAATCAACCAAGAGGGGCGTTGGATGGGTCGGAGCGCAAGGCTACCGGGATTCGGACTGACGATGGGGGTGACGGTCACGTGGCTGTCGCTGATCGTGCTGATCCCCTTGGCGGGACTGTTCGCGAAGAGCGCGACGATCGGGATCGGTCAAATCTACGCGACACTTTCCGACGAGCGGGTCTTGTCGGCGTTTCGCGTGAGCTTCGGCGCGGCTTTGGTCGCGGCGCTCATCAACGCGATTTTGGGCCCCATCGTGGCCTGGACCCTGGTTCGCTACGAGTTCCCCGGCAAACGCATCGTGGATGGACTGGTGGACGTGCCGTTCGCCCTGCCCACCGCGGTGGCTGGAATCACCCTCACCACGCTCTACGCGCAGAACGGATGGTTTGGACAGATTCTGACTCCGCTGGGCATCGAGGTCGCCTACACCTGGAAAGGCATCGTGGCCGCCTTGGTTTTCATCGGGCTGCCATTCGTGGTGCGCACCGTGCAACCGGTGCTCGAGGAAATCCCGAGCGAAGTGGAGGAGGCCGCCGCCTCCATGGGCGCCACGCGCTTGCAGACCATCCGCAGGGTGATCCTTCCGGCCTTGTATCCGGCGATCCTGACCGGATTCACGCTGGCCTTCGCGCGCGCCGTGGGCGAGTACGGCAGCGTGGTCTTCATCGCGGGCAACATGCCGCTCAAGACGGAAATCCTTCCGCTGGTGATCATCACCAAGCTGGAGCAGTACCAGTACGGAGAAGCGACCGCGGTCGCATCGGCCATGCTCCTGGTTTCGTTCGCCTTCCTGCTTTTGGGCAACGTGATGCAAGGACGTCTGCGTCGGAGGAAATCGTGAGCCAGTTGCGTTCCAAAGCCACGCGCGATCCGTGGTGGCTCAAGGCCACGGCGCTTTCCATCACCTTCCTTTTCCTGGGACTCGTGGTCGTGGTTCCCATCGTGTCGGTTTTTGTCAACGCGTTCGCGAAGGGATTCGGAGCCTACTGGGAGGCGATCTCACACCCCGACACCCTCGCCGCGTTGAAGATGACGCTCTTGGCCGCGGCTTGCGCCGTGCCTCTGAACGCGGCTTGCGGCCTGGCCGCAGCCTGGCTGGTGACCAAGTTCCGGTTCCGCGGTCGCGATTTCCTCGTGAGTCTGATCGACGTGCCGTTTTCCGTCAGTCCGGTCATTTCGGGGTTGGTGTTCGTGTTGTTGTTCGGTGCCCAAGGGTGGTTCGGGCCCACGCTCCAGGAGTGGGGGATCCGCATCATCTTCACTCCGGTCTCCATCGTGTTGGCGACGGTTTTTGTCACCTTCCCGTTCGTGACCCGCGAGCTGATCCCCATGATGGAGGAACAGGGCGTGCAGGCCGAGGAGGCCGCCACCATGCTGGGGGCATCGGGCTGGAACACGTTTTGGCGGGTGACCTTGCCGTCCATCAAGTGGGGGCTTCTGTACGGGCTCATCCTGAGCAACGCGCGTGCGATGGGCGAGTTCGGCGCCGTGTCCGTGGTGTCGGGGCACATCCGCGGCGAGACCAACACGCTGCCCTTGCATGCCGAGATCCTCTACAACGAATACGACTTCACGGGAGCCTTCGCGGTGGCCTCGCTCCTGACTCTGGTCGCCGGAGCCACCGTGGTGCTCAAAATGTGGCTCGAACGCAAAGTCAGAAAATGACATCGCCGGGGAGGTGAACCCCGGTTTCCGCAAGGCGGCGGTTCGAGCTGTTTCGAGCGATCCGCGCTCGGTTAGGTATACTCCCAAAATGGATTCAGAGACCGCAAGATCGATCGTCGAGGCGAATAGTCCGGACACCCTTCTAGCCCAGGCGGGATCGCGCTGGGACACCCGCACGGGCGGGGTCTCGATGCCCATCCACATGGCGGCCACCTACCGCCATCCCGGATTGGGGCAATCCACCGGTTGGGACTATTCACGGTCTGGTAATCCCACCCGCGACGTTCTCGAAGCTCTGTTGGCTCGCCTGGACGGCGGCGAGCGCGCCCTGGTCTTTGGCACCGGCATGGCGGCGATCGACTGCTGTTTGCGACTTCTGGCGCCGGGCCAGACAATTGTTGTCCCGGAGGAAATCTACGGTGGCACCTGGCGGATTCTGGAACGCGTGAGCGTCGGGATCGGGATTCAGGTGAAGTGGGTGTCGTTTTCCGACCTATTCGAAACGCCGAGTCAGATTCTGTCGGGCGCCGACATGGTGTTGTTCGAGACACCCACAAACCCAACGTTGTCGGATGGCGACCCCAAGCCCGTGATCGACGCGGCCCGCGCGGCGGGCGTGGTCAGCGTGGTGGACAGCACCTTCCTGACCCCGATCCTCTTGCGACCGTTGGAACTGGGCGCCGACGTGGTGGTCCATTCCGGAACCAAGTACCTGAGCGGGCACCAGGACATCACCGCGGGTGTGCTGGTGGCGCGCGAGGCGGACATTGGCAACCGGTTGGCCACCTTGCAGAACACCACCGGTGCCGTATTGTCTCCATTCGACAGCTGGCTCTTCCTGCGCGGCCTCAAGACCCTGCACCTGCGCGTGGAGCGCCAGCAGGAATCGGCGCGCAAGCTCGCTTCGGAGTTGGTGGGCTTTCCTGGCGTGAAGCGCGTGATGTATCCCGGACGTGGATCGATGGTCGCCTTCGAGGTGGATACCGCCGATCGCATCAAGGCGTTGTTGGAACGTGTCAAAATTTGGATCTTCGCCGAAAGCCTGGGAGGCACGGAGTCGCTCATCACCGTTCCGGCCTTCCAGACCCACGCCGACGTCTGCCTGGAAGTGCGCGACAAATTGGGGATCACCGACCGGCTGGTCCGATTGTCGTTGGGATTGGAAGACGCACAGGAATTGTCCTTGGACTTGAAGCAAGCGCTGGAGAACGCATGAACATCTTGACGGATCTTGTCCACGCCGGGCATTGGGACGAGGATCCCACCGGAACCAGCTCCTTGCCCATCTTCCGCGGATCCACCTTTTCGCAGGACAATCCGCTGTCCAATCCCCGCTGGGACTACGGACGTTCGGGCAATCCCACCCGCGCGGCGGTCGAGGAAGCCATCGCCAAGCTGGAAGGCGGTGTGGCGGGATTCGCGTTCGCTTCGGGCATCGCGGCGGTAAACAGCGTGCTGATGATGTTCCAGACCGGCGACCACGTGGTGGTGGGGGAAGACATCTACGGAGGGTCGTTCCGGGCCCTCACGACAATTTTTGCCCGCTGGGGTCTTGGCGTCACCTGGGTGGATGCATCCGATCTGGGCCAAGTGGACAAGGCCGTGGGTCCGAGCACCAAAGCGATCCTGGTCGAAACGCCCTCCAATCCATTGCTTCGCGTCTGCGATCTACGCGGGATCGCGGCCATCGCCCACAAGCACGGCGTGCTGGCCATGATCGACAACACCTTCCAGACGCCGTTGTTGCAGCGTCCCTTGGATCTTGGCTTCCATGTCAGCATCCATTCGGCCACCAAATTTCTTGGCGGACATTCCGACGTGGTCGCAGGGTTGGTGGCGGTTTCCGACGCCGCAGTCGGAAAACGTCTGTATGCCGTGCAGAACGGTTTCGGCGCCATTTTGGGTCCCGACGATTCTTGGATGGTGCTGCGCGGCATCCGTACCCTGGCACCTCGCCTGGAGACGCAGCAGCGTTCCGCCGTGCGTTTGGCGAGCTGGTTGGCGGCGCGACAGGAAGTGTCGGCGGTGCACTATCCGGGGTTGAAAACGCATCCAGCCTTCGCGTTGCACGCCTCGCAGACCACCGGTCCCGGTGCGGTCTTGTCGTTTGACCTGGGGACGGAGGCCGCTGCGTTGTCGTTCCTGCAGGCGGTGAAGATCCCCCTGACGGCGGTGAGCCTGGGCGGCGTCGAGACCATCTTGTCATGGCCATGCCGCATGAGCCATGCCTCCATGCCGCGCGAAGAGCGCTTGAAGCGCGGGATCGGCGACGGTCTGGTGCGCTTGAGCGCGGGGTTGGAGGCGCCGGAAGACTTGGAAGCGGACTTCGCGCAGGCGCTATCTGGCGGCGAATGAACCCCGGTTTTGATTGCATTCAGGATGTTCCGCTCTGATTTTCGAGTCCCTGCCGAACGATTCGTTTCCTGTCTGGGATGCGAAATATTTGCAAATTGATGTCCGTGTAGGACATTGACCTGTTTTATCGGAGGAGATCGACCATGCTCGCAGCCTATCGCACCCACGTCGCCGAACGCGCCGCCCTTGGGATCCCTCCTCTGCCGCTCGATGCGAAACAGACGTCAGATCTTGTCGAATTGATCAAGAATCCCCCCGAAGGCGAAGAGAACTTCCTGGTGGAGCTGATCACGCACCGCGTGCCTCCCGGGGTCGACGACGCCGCCAAGGTCAAGGCATCTTTCCTGGCCGCCATCGCGCATGGCCAGGTGCACACCCCTCTCATCCATCCCGCCAAGGCCGTGCAGCTGTTGGGCACCATGGTGGGCGGTTACAACGTGGCTTCGCTCATCGAATTGCTCGATGTCAAGGAGCTGGCTCCCATCGCCGCCGAAGGTCTGAAGAAGACCTTGTTGATCTTCGATTACTTCACCGATGTCACCGCCAAGGCCAAGGCCGGCAACACCTTCGCGAAGGAAGTCATCCAGAGCTGGGCCGACGCCGAATGGTTCACCTCGCGGCCCACGGTACCCGAATCGCTCAAGCTCACCGTCTTCAAGGTGACCGGCGAGACCAACACCGACGACCTTTCGCCTGCGCCCGACGCCTGGAGTCGCCCCGACATTCCCCTGCACGCCTTGGCCATGCTCAAGAACGCCCGGGCAGGAATTGTCCCCGAGGAAGACGGCAAGCGCGGACCCATCAAGCTCATCCAGGACCTGGCCGCCAAGGGCAACCTGGTGGCGTACGTGGGCGACGTGGTGGGTACCGGAAGCTCGCGCAAGTCGGCGACAAATTCCGTCTTGTGGTGGACAGGCGAAGACATTCCTTTCGTGCCCAACAAGAAGTTCGGCGGCGTGTGCCTGGGTGGCAAGATCGCCCCCATCTTCTTCAATACGCAGGAAGACGCGGGCGCCTTGGCCATCGAAATCGACGTGACCAATGTGGACATGGGCGATGAGATCGAACTCAAAGTCGATCACGGCAACGGCAACATCCAGATCCTGAAGAACGGCCAAGTGGTCTCGCATTCCATCCTCAAGACCATGGTGCTCTTGGACGAAGTCCGCGCAGGTGGCCGCATCAATCTCATCATCGGGCGTGGTCTCACCTCCCGTGCCCGCGAATTCCTGGGCCTGCCAGCAAGTACCCTGTTCCGCCTGCCCATGACCCCGCAGAAGTCGGCCAAAGGCTTCACGTTGGCGCAGAAGATGGTTGGCCGCGCCGTCGGCCTTCCCGAAGGGCAGGGCGTACTTCCCGGCACCTACTGCGAACCCAAGATGACCTCGGTGGGATCGCAGGACACCACCGGCCCCATGACCCGCGACGAGCTGAAGG
>JBDKGS010000261.1:0-6253 GCA_039798065.1 Fibrobacterota bacterium
GCTGGAGTGGATTTGGGAGCACGCCTCCATCTTGCCAAGAAGGTTCCCTATGGAGCCGGTCTGGGCGGTGGTTCGGGCGATGCCGCCGCGGTGTTGGTGGCCTGCAATCGTCTTTGGGGCCTCGATTGGGCCCCCGGGAGGCTGGAAGAGATCGGCAAGGCGCTAGGTGCCGATGTGCCGTTTCTTGTCCGAGGAGGAGCCGCTTGGGCAACCGGTGCGGGCGACGAATTGACCCCATGCCAAGGTCTGTCGGCGGACATCGAAATTCTCGTCGCGACTCCGCCAGTGCCGGTGCCGACTGGCTGGGCGTACAAGACCTGGGACGAGCTTCATCCTTCCCCATTGAAGGACGGCAAAGCATTGACTAATTTCCCCGCCCTGCACAGCAAGGATTGCTTCCCTCTGGAAGCCCTGCGCGGTCGCCTGTTCAACAGCTTCGAGGAAGTGGTCTACCCACGGTTCCCCGAAGTCGAGCAGGTCCGACAGGAAATGGTCCAGGCTGGCGCGGCGGCGACCCTGCTCTCCGGGAGCGGGTCGAGCATCTTCGGGCTCTTCTCTTCGCAAGAAGCACCGGTGTCCATTCTCGAAGGATGGGATCGGCGAGGGGTTCGCAGACGCTGGTGCCGACCGGCAGCGGGGCCCATGCCCATCTGAGTTACTGGGGTGTCGTCTAACGGCAAGACAGCGGTTTTTGGTGCCGCGAATGTTGGTTCGATTCCAGCCGCCCCAACTTTCGGACAGACAGAATCTGTCCAAAACCAGGAGAGAACCATGACGTCCAAACTCGCAACGACTGCCCGTGAAGTGTGCAGCAAGCCCGCACTGAAGGCCATCCGCGCCGCAGGCCGCATCCCGGCCGTGGTCTACGGTCGCAAGGCCCAGCCCCAGAGCATCTCCATCGATGCCGACGAGTTCCGCATCTTCCTGGTTGCCGGCAACCGCAACCGCTTGGTCGACCTCGAGCTGCCAACCGGCACCGTCAAGGCCTTCATCAAGGAAATCGTGCGCGAAAAGCTGCGTCGCGATGTCCTGCACATCGACTTCCAGTTGGTCAACGCCGGCGACACCATCACCTACAAGGTGCCGGTCAAGTGCGTGGGCGTTCCCGTGGGCGTCAAGATCGGCGGCGGCAACCTGAACGTCATCAAGAAGGACGTCAAGGTCAAGGTCTCTCCCGAAGCTCTCGTGGACGTGGTCGAAGCCGACGTGTCGGAAATCGAAAAGGGCCAGGCCTTCTTCGTGCGCGACATCAAGTTCCCCGGCGGCACCATCCTCACTCCTGCTGGCCAGGCCGTCGCGATCGTTTCGTAATCATGCGATTGGTGGTGGGGCTGGGAAATCCTGGCGAGCGTTACGCGCGTACCCGCCACAACATCGGCTTCCTTGCTCTCGACGCCTTGGCCACAAGCCAGGGCGTTTCTTTTTCTTCTGGCAGAAGCGAAAGCTTGGTGGCCAAACTGCGGATCGGTGGCGAAGAAGTTCTGGCTGCCAAACCGCAGACGTTCATGAATCTGTCCGGGGCGTCGGTTCAGGGCTTGATGGCCTTTCATAAAATTCACCCCAAAGACGTCTTCGTGATTGTGGACGACATGCTGCTTGAGCTGGGACGGTTTCGAGTCAGGGCAGAAGGCTCCCACGGCGGGCACAACGGGCTGCGCGACATCCAGGCGCGGATTGGTCCAGCGTACAATCGTCTGCGTGTTGGGGTGGGCCAAAAGCCTCCGGAATGGGACCTGGCGGACTGGGTATTGTCGCGATTCTCCCAAACTGAGATACAAGCGCTGGAAAAACGGTTTCCGGCATTGGAGAATTGTCTCAAGACGTGGTTCGAAAAGGGGGTGGAGGCGACAGCAAGCCTTTTCAACGGCCCTTGGAACCCAGGGAACCAAACTCCATGACCTTCCTCAGCCCAACAATTTTCAACGAACTCTGCGCTGCGTCCCAGCTCTCGAAGTTCTATGACGGAATGTTTCTAGGCGCGGACCCGACGTCCTGGCAGGTGATTCTGCTGGGCTCCCTGCTGCTTGTTGGCGTGAACGTTCTGGTTGGTTGGGAATTGTTTCGCAAGCGGCGAGAGCAGTTGGTCAAAGCCCGTGCGCAGTGGGAAAACTTTCAGTCACAGGCGCGTGGCATGGGGTTAGGGGAGGCCGACGTTTCCCTGATGCGTCAGATGTACCAGTGCCTGGACGCGCTCCACGCCCCGGATGCGATGTTGCGGATCCCTGCAAGTTACGATCGGGCATTGGACGCTTGGTTGGCGTCGCGCTCGCATAAAATTTTGCCTGCGGAATGGGAGCATCTTGGCAATATGCGGCGGAGGCTCGGATTCAAGGGGCTGGCCGCGGAAATGAGCCTCTCGCACTCGCGTCAAATTTCCGAGATGCAAGAAGTGCGGATGGCCAGCGAAGATGGACATTTCGCGTGTGGCGGAAAGGTCGTCACCAACCAGGAAGACCTTCTGGTGGTCGAGTCGCCTGACCCCGTCACCTTGCCTGTCGGGATGCGGATCCGCATGGCGTTCAGCCGCCAAGGTGATGGCGAATACAAGGCCATTTTCCAAGTGATCCGCATCGATCGCGATCTCAAGCAGGTTTACCTGGAACACACCGATCAATTGACGCGGCAGCAATTGCGGATGTGGGTCCGCGTTCCGGTCTTGATTGGTGGAAAAATGCGTCGGGTGATCGGCCCGGAAGGAACTCCGCATCCAGTGCAATCTTTCGACGTCACGCTTTTGGATTTGTCGGGCGGCGGAGCCATGGTCTCCTCCGTGGAGCCTGTGGAGGTCGAGTCGCGAGGTCTTTTGGACTTCCAGCTCAACGACGCGCGGCTGGAAGGTGTTCGATTCGTGATGCTGCGAACGGGTCGCAACGGCCGCAATGGAGGGCATGTATGCCATCTGTGCTTTGAAAGCATCGATGTGCAGACGCAAGAGCGCATCATGCGTTATGTCTTCGAGCGGCAAAGAACTGGGCGGAATGTAGGGTAAATGACACCCTATTTTCCTCCTAAGTCATGGTATTTCCTTGAATTACGTCGCTTTCGACTTGACTCCTAGCAAAAGAGTGCCTAAACTAGGTTAGAGCTTCACGCGCAGGAAGGAAACCTTTTGAGCGCTATCGCGAACCTATTCAGCCGCCTGAAGGGTGAGACAACCACGGTTGGGCTGGACATCGGCAACCATTCGGCCAAATTGGTGAAAATGCACCATCGCCGGACAGGGCCAATCCTGGAAGCCGCAGGCGTCCAGGAACTCAAGCCGGAGACCATCGTCGGCGGTGAGATCAAGAATCGGGACGCTCTCATCGAGGCCCTGACCACTCTTGTGCACCGAACCGACGAATCCATCAAGGATGTGGTCCTCTCGCTCTCTTGGAGTTATGGCGTTCTGGGCGACCGGATCAGCCTCAAGTCCCAGCGAGGCGTGGCCGACGAAGAAACCATCCTGTTCGAGGCAGGGCAGCGCCCTCCCTTCGACGTGGAAAACATCACGTTGGACTACAAGGTCCTGCGTCGCAATGTCGAAGCCAGCGAAATGGAAGTTTTGCTGGTGGCCGCCAAGAACCAGGTCATGCAGTCGTACATCGACGTCGTCCTGGAAGCTGGTCTGCGCCCTATCGTCATCGATGTCGACGCCTTCGCTTTCGCCAACGCCTACAACTACTCGATGGGCGGAAGCGACCCCGACGAAGTGGTCGCTCTGATCAACATCGGCGACAATCTGACGAACATCACGTTCCTCAAGGGTGGCATCTACCAGAGCACTCGTGACGTCAGCACCGCAGGCGACTACTTCGTGAAATATCTGATGCGCCAGTTCAAACTCAGCCGCGAGCAGGCCGTGGGCTTGCTCAAGGGGCGAGATTCGGACAAGTTCGACGCCACTCAATTGGCGCGTGCGATCGAATTCTCTTGTGAAGAACTTTCCCTGGGTATCGATCTGGCGTTCCAGTACTACCAGTCCTCCGAAAAGACGGCGAAGGTTCAGAAGATCGTGCTTTGCGGCGGTGGCGCGTGTATTCCCGGTGTACCCGAATACCTTGGGCGTCGCCACGAATCGCAGGTGATGGTCCTGAACCCGCTCTCCAATGTCCAAAAGGACCCGGAGAAGTTCCCCGATCCCATTCCCGACACGGTGAGCACATTGCTGACCGTCGCCGTCGGCATGGCTCTGAGGAAGGTCTGATATGGCTTCCTTGATCGAAGTCAACCTCCTTCCCATCGAGTACCGCGTTTCGCGGAAGGACTACACCTATCTGACGGACCGCCGTTCGGTCTGGGGTGCGGTTCTTTTGCTGACGGTCGGTGTTCTCATCTGGCTCCACTTCATGACCTTGGTCGCGACGCAAAGCTCCAAGGAAGAGCGCATCGCCTCGCTCAAAACGGAAATCCAGAAATACGATACGGTCAAACAGGAGATCACAAAGCTCCAGGACCTGAAATCCAAGCAAGAAGCGAAGAACCAGTCGCTGAAGAGCATCTCGGTTTCGAAAAAACGCTGGGTGCGTATCTTCGAAGACATCAACGCCAGCTTGCCTCCTCATACTTGGCTGATTTCGGTCAAGGAAGAGGCCGACAAGCCCGATCAGTTGGCCATCCAGGCTCGGACCTTCGTGTTCCAGGAAGTGGCGGGATTCATGCTCCAACTGGAGCGTCGCCCCTTCTTGCTGGCCCCAAGTCTGGAGTCGATCGAACAGGTGAAACCGGAAGGCTCGTCGACGACGGCGGCTTTCGCCTTCACGTTGCACTGTCCTCTGGATCCCTTGATCCATACCGATACCACACCCATCCAAGGAGACAGCCTTGGCTCTGCGCGTTGACCTCAAGGACAAACTGACGCAGTGGTTCGTCCTCTGCATCCTTGTGGCCGTGGGTGCGGGCTACGCCCATTTCACCTACATCTACGAGCCGCGTCAGGAAGTGATCGCCCAGCTCTCGGCGGAAGAGGACAAGCTTTCCAGCGAGCTGACCGTGGTGAAGACCCAGGTGCAGCGTTTGGCCCAGATCCGGGTCGAGCTTGCCGCGGCCGAAGCCGAATTCGCCAAGCTCCAGGAGATGTTCCCCGACCAGGAGCGGATTCCGTCGCGTCTCCAGGATCTGTTGACCGTGACACGCCGATCCGGTACCGTGACGACAAAATTTGTCCCGCAGCCCAGCGTGCAGCAGGCGTATTTCTCGGAGAACAACTACAAGATCTCCATCGTGGGCAGTTACCACTCCATCGGTGAAATGTTCGCGGAATTCGCCAACTTCAAGTATCCGACCTCCATCCAGAAGATGGGGATCACGGTCTCGGCCAACTTGAAGACGGAAATCGACAACGCGGACAAGCACGGCACCATACCCAACACGGTGGCCGCGGAATTCGATTTCACCACCTACACATCGAGGAAGTGATGAAGCCAGGTCTTTCAATCCTCCTCGCTGCAGGTGTCTTCTCCGCCCATGCGGGAATCATCACTTCGGCGGGGATCGTCGCGGATCGCAGTGGGACAAGAATTGTCTTGAGCGCCACGGAAGAGCCCCTTTCCCGATCGAGCGTCGAATCCGACGGGACGCTTCGCATCGAAGTCCAGGGGAGTCGTACGACGCTGTCAGGGACCCATGCGTTGCCGTCGAATGCGGCGTATGCCTCGGTGGAGGCCACGACCCGGGAGCTCGAGGGAGGCGCCGTTTCGGTGTTTCGCTTCCAACCCCGCAAACAGGGTGGTTTCGCCAAGGTGAAGCATCGCGAGTGGGACGGTTCGGCCTTGGCGTTCCTGCTCGACAAGGAGCCGGCAAAGTCGCCGATGGTGGATTTCTGGACAGTTCCTGTCGCCACGACCCAAGTCGGGAGCCAAGTGTTCGCTTCGCTGACCGTCGTCCCGGCTTTGCAGGATGTGCGGGCCTGGGGTGTCGGCGACTTCGAAACCGTCGAATTTCGCTTCCCCTCTCCGACCATCAAGGCGGAACTGGTTGGATCGGGCAAAAAATTCGTCATCCGCCTGGGCAAGGCGCGCCTCGCAGGGAAGCTCGCACCCCCGGCATCGGCAACCAAACTCATTCAGTCCATCGCGGCCTCCAAGGATGATGGCGGGGATGCCATCACGATCACTCTCAAGCAGGACGCTCGTTCCATCCTGCTTGCAAGGGCGGGATCGAGCGTGGTGCTTCGGATGGTCTCCACCTCCGCGAACCCGGTGGCGTGGAATTGGAATTCGAAGGCGGGAAAACTGGAATCCTTCAACGCCGCCTCTCTCCCTTCGGACGAGGC
>JBDKGS010000262.1:0-6244 GCA_039798065.1 Fibrobacterota bacterium
CCCAGTCCAGGATCACGCCGATCCCTTCCGCATGCAGGTGGTCCACGAAGGCCATGAAGTCCTGCGGCGTGCCGTAACGGCTGGTAGGTGCGTAGTAGCCCGTGGCCTGGTAGCCCCACGATCCGTCAAAAGGATGCTCGGTGATGGGCAGCAATTCGATATGCGTGAATCCCAGTTCCTTCACGTACCTGGCGAGCTTGGGAGCCAGTTCGCGGTAATTGAGGAACCGGTTTTCGTCCTCGGGCACTCTCGCCCACGATCCCAAATGGACTTCGTAGATGCTGATCGGGCGTTTGAGCGGGTCTTCCGCACCGCGAACGCGCATCCATTCCGCATCGCCCCACGAATACGCGAGGTCGGCAATTTTTGACGCCGTGCCCGGGCGCATCTCTGTGGCGAACGCGTACGGATCGCTCTTCTCCACCCAATAATTGTCAACTTCCGAGACCAGGTGGAACTTGTAGCTCTGGCCCACCTTCGCGCCTTCCACGAAGCACTGCCAGATTCCGCCATCGCCCTTTTCCATCAGGTGCGCATCGGGGTTCCAGTCGTTGAACTCGCCGATCACCGCGATCCGCTTGGCGTTGGGAGCCCATACGCCAAAGCCTACGCCGACTCCACCCTTGTGGGTGCAAGGATGCGATCCGAGCTTCTCCCACGAACGTTCATGGTTTCCTTCGCCATACAGATGACGGTCCAGTTCACCAAAGATCGGGTATTCGGGCAGCTTCACGAGACGTCCAATCCTTCCCAGGCAGTGGGAGCTTCATGACGGAAAACGACACAGCACGACCGGCGAACCGCCGGAGATGCGTGTTCATGTTAGCATTCGTTGCCGGAACTTGGCACGTGCTAAGAATTGTCAGCCGGTATTTCCCGCGTCTTTCGCACCCGAACCGGCTGTTTCAAGGCCGCAACAACCTGATCTCCACACACCCCGTTGTGGAAGACGATGCTCGGACTCTGGCAAGTGGCCGGTGACCCGTCCTGCCCCACCAAAGCACCACCCGCCTCTCGCAAGATCGCCCAACCAGCCAGCACATCCCACTCGTGGAAGTTGTCGATCAGGTAGGCGTCGATCTGCCCCTCGGCCAGCAAGCACAGGTCGCGCACCGCCGCACCAGAAATGCGCCAACGCATCACCTTGTCCAGAAGACCTTGGTGGGCCTTCAAGATCTTGCGCTGGAACGCCGCCGGATTGGGTGTGCGGCACACATCGGTTTCGTGCACCAAAAACCGGTCCAGCCGGTCGGTCGAACTCACCTGCAGCTGGCGCCCGTCGCAAAAAGCGCCTCCGCCTCTCACCGCCCAATACGTCTTGCCCAGAGCGGGGAATCGGATCACCCCCAGCTCGGCATCGCCGTCGGGACCCCGCAAGCCAATGCTTACGCCATATTCTGTCATTCCGCGCGAGTAGTTCACCGTGCCGTCGATGGGGTCCACCACCCAGACAAGTCCAGACGTCCCTTGCACCAGCGCGCCTTCTTCGCCCAGGAATCCATCCTCCGGGAAACGTTCCAGAAGCTCCTTCTGTATCAGCTTTTCCGCGGCCTCGTCGGCCTCGGTGACCACGTCCAGAACGCCCTTGTCGCGCACGAAAAAGCCTTCCTTCTGGAAGCGCAACACCAGCTCGCCCGCGGAATGCGCCACTTCCAGCGCGGCCGAAAGGTGGGCATCCAATGGAGTCGGAAGTCGGTTGGACATGGTACAATCATACCCTCAATTCCCTTCGCCGTTTGGATCTTTGCCGGTTTTTCGCATCGCTTGTATGTTAATCTTCAAGTTGACACCAATTCTCAAACCAAACCCATCAGGAGACAAAAAATGCCGCATACCGTTCCCGCACTGCCCTACGCCGCCAACGCGCTCGCCCCGATCATCTCGGAAGAGACCATTTCGTACCACTTCGGCAAGCACCACGCCGCCTACGCCACCAACCTCAACGGCCTGCTCGAAGGCACCGGCCTCGAGAGCCTCTCGCTCGACGAACTCCTCGCCGCCCAAGCCAAATGGCCCGAAGCCAAGAAGACCGGCATCTACAACAACGCCGCCCAGGTCTGGAACCACACCTTCTACTGGGAATCGTTGACCCCCGGTGGATCGAAGCCCTCCGCTGAGTTGTCCGCCGCCATCGACAAGTCCTTCGGATCCTTCGACGAATTCAAGAAGAAGTTCGTGGCAGATTCTGTCGGCAATTTCGGTTCGGCCTGGACTTGGCTTGTCAAGAAGGCCGACGGTTCCTTGGCCATCGAGAAGACCTCCAACGCCGTCATCGCTTCCACCGGCAAGCCACTTCTTGTCATCGACGTCTGGGAACACGCCTACTACATCGACTACCGCAACCTGCGCCAGAAGTACGCCGAATCCCTGTTCGAAATTTGGGACTGGGCTCGCGCCTCGGCACGCTTCGCCGCCTAAGTCATCCAGACAGGTTTTGACATCCAAGGTCGGTGCATTCGCTGCGCCGGCCTTATTTGTTGGGGGAAGTCTCCCCCTGGCCTGCGGCTCCGGCTGCGCCGGTATCCTCCGGCACACCCCCTCTCCGCTGCGCGGGACTTTTGTTTCTAACACTCTCTGTCTTTTTGCAGACTGCGTCTGCAGGCATTCACAGGGGCGCGACCCGGCGCCCCCGTGCCCCCCGTCGGGCCAAAGGTGCGGTGCGGCACCTTTGGAATCCCGCACCAAAGAGGGCCGCTACTTTCGGTCAACCAGCTGGTATTTGCTTCCATCGGCCTTGCTCGGCCGATGGTCCGTTTGGCTGCCCTCCATGAGACGCGGCCCCCTTTGGAATCCCCGCCAGTTTTTGTCTGGTGCCGGTTATTGACAGATTGCCGGTTCGCGTATCGGGCCTTCGGTCCTCGCGCAGGGGCTGCGGCTGGCTTGATGGGGTGGTCGAATCAGATTACGAGGAGCGTGTCGGACTCGGAGGAGGGGATGGGGGCGGTCCGACATCAGGAATGCGGCAAAAATTGACTCATGAAAGGTTCATGCCACGAATTGCCGATCCGGGCGTCGAAGTAACTTTCACCTTAGCCATGTGAAACTCGCTACTTCACTACGCTTGATCCTCCCCTGAAACAAGGAATGACTTCCGTGGTTTCCAGATTTCTGCGTTTCACGTTCCTATCGCTTGCTGCCATTACCGTCCCGACACGTGCCCAACAGATGATCGGTCTTCCTCCCGATCTGACTCTCACCCTGCTCGGCACCGCCGAAGCCGCAGCGCTCGAAGCCGCTCTACCAGAAAATGGCAAGTTCGACTTCCGCGCCTTTTCCGGAATGGCCATCTCCGGCGTCGCATGGGGCACCTCCGTATACGATGCTGCCGATCCCGAGTCATACTACGCGCAGGAATTCTGGTACGGAGTCCTGGCCACAACCACCGCCGTGATTGCATCGAAGGCAATGTTGCATTTTCCGGATTGGCATTTCGAGCCCATTCTGCTGGCGGGAATGTACGGCTCCAATACCATGGGACTTGGATACCGGATCGGATGGAGGTCGTATTCCGTCACCATCGCGAAAGGCTCCTTCGGCGACAAGAGCGTCGGAGCTTCGTCACCGACACTCTTTTTCGACGACATGACATCGCTATCCTTCGCCTACACGTTCCGAGTTTCGCCACGCTGGAGCCTTTCGCCGGAGCTCGGCTACCGCACCACCGACGCGGTCGTGTCCGACAATTACAGGGATGTCGACCAGGGAACGGTGCAATTCGTTTCCGCGTTGCTCCACACCAAGGTCCGCGTTTTCGACGGGTTCCACGTCCATGCCACGTTGGGATGCGATCTTCCTGCCAATTCCCACACTCGCCAATTTCTGTCTCGCAACGATTTTTTACTCGCTCAACCGGGTGGTGGATTCGCCGTCGGCTACGAATTCGGGCACTCGAAGCCAATGGAATTCCATCGGTCCCCTTCGCCCGTCGAGTGAAGCCCGGAACATCCGATCAAACCTGCGAATAAAAACATCGTCGGATCCGTCCTTGCTTCAGCTCTATTTCAGTGCTAAAGACAAGTTCCACATCAGAATAGAGCCGCAGGTAACACCCACAGATGATCATCGCCGACAAAGCATCCTTCGTCAATCGCTCCGCAACCATCTCCTTCGAAGGCTCGGTGCGCATCGCCGACGATCTGTCCATCGAGATCGAGTTCGCGAACGACGCCAAGATCCTGGAAAAATTCGCCACGCTCCAAAAGCAGTCCGAGCAGACAGGAACTGTCACCGACGACGGCTACTTCTACGCGGCATTCGTCGTCGACGGCCAACGCGTCCAAGCCAACGACATCCTGCTCGCCAGCCGCCCCCATGCCTCCGCAACCGGCCTGCACTTCCAATCCATCGTTGATCTGCTCACCTACAGCGACCAGGCCCCCAGCGACATCCTGGAACTCGAGCTCAACGTGGGATCCGAACAACTTGTCGCCGCGATGGGCATGTTGGCCGATTCGTTCGACACGATCGATTTCGGCACCGTCGAGATCCTCCCCGGAACCGATGCCGGAAATTGTCAGATGCGCAGCCAACTCAAGACCGGCATCCCCTTCCCCGAAACAAAGATCCTGGAAGTCGTACGTTTTCTGTCGGGCATCGACGTCCAGTGGATCAAAGCGAAGGTCGCCGGCAAGCGCATGGTCCGCGCTCCCAGGATTCCGTTGTATTCCAACCCCGATCTATCCCCCATGCCCCAAGGCGACCGGGCATCGGCCATCAAGATGTTCGACGCAGTGGCGGCGTTCGTGGGAGCCAACACAGGCAAGCACACCAGCAGCGAGACCGACACCTTGGCCAATCTGCGCCAGGCGCGCCCCAGCCTTGTCAATTTCCGTCTGATCCTCGGGGCCGCCGTCGAGCACCTGCTCAAGCGTTTTCCTGGCAAGGTATCGGTGGGTTCCGACACGCTGCAACACATCGACGAGAGCCTGTTCACCATCGACAACGCAGGACTTCACCCGTCCATCAAGGAGAAGCTGAAGTCGGCCTTGGTCAACCAACGCAATCTCCAGCCCAAACATGTATTGGCGGCGATGAAAGCCTTGGGGCTTGTGGAGACCTCGCACATCAAGACCTACGAGAACATCCGCAACATGGGATCCCAAGGCGATCCCTCCAGTCTCAAGGAAGCCAACGACACCCTGCGCAAGGCATCCATCGTGCTCGATCTCGTCTACCGGATTCTGCTCAACGGAATCTCGTATTCCGGCAAGTACCGTTCCCCCATCAAGTCATCGGACGTAACCGTGAAATCCCTCGTCGTGGCATAATCGATGGCTGATTTCGATTCCGACGACATGACGGATTCCGTCGGCGAGCCGCTGTCGCCCGAGGCGATGCTCCTGCGCAAACTGCGCATGGAAGTGGCTCGCGAGTCGGAGGAGGGTCGGCGGGAAGCCGCTCGGGACTGGGCCAAGCCGCTCGAGCGTCGCATCGAGGAAGGCTTGGCAATCGCAGGGGCCATGTGCGTGCACAAGGGCGATGGTTGGATCGAGGTGGAATGCCCCGGCCACAAGAGCCGGTTCCGGCCTGGCGACTTGGTGCGTGTTGGTTTCGGCAACCCCATGGACGAGCGCGCCATCACGGCGTTCGTGGAAGAAGACACTGCGGAAAGTCTCCTGCTCTATGCAAGCCCGCGCGAACAAGGTCTCTACGCGGCCGAACTCCAATCGCTGCCTGGCGAACGTGTGCTGGATATCGGCGTCATGGATCTCAGCTCCACCGTGCTAAGCGCGTTGCAACAGGTCTCCGAAAGCCGTCGAGGCCAAAGCAGAATCCTACCGCTCTTGCTTGGCAAAGTCCGTCCACAGGTAGATGAATCCATGTACCGCGAAGCACTCAAACGCGGTGCCGCCGCAGGTTTGAACTGGAGCCAATGCGAAGCGCTGGCGCAGGGTTTTTCCACCGACCTTTGTGCGCTGGTGCAAGGACCACCCGGCACGGGCAAGACTCGCGTGCTCGCCGAACTCGCGGGAATGTTCGTCAAGGCCGGCAAACGCGTACTGGTCACCTCGCTCACCCATCGAGCCATCGACAATGCACTGGTGGCCATCGCTCGGAGGTGGGGTTCAACGGTGCCTTGCGCAAAATTCGGCGGATCGGCACCACAGCACCCCAACGTCCATTCCTTCCCCGATTGGAAGTCTTGTCCTTGGAAGCGTTTCAACGATGGACTCATCGCAGGCGCCACGCCTTTTGCCGCCGCCGGAGCGCGCCTGGAAGGCGCAGAATTTGACGTGGTCCTGAT
>JBDKGS010000263.1:0-6240 GCA_039798065.1 Fibrobacterota bacterium
ACCGATCTGGAGTTGCGGAATCCACCGATCCAACGAATCGTTCATTCCGCTGAGCTGGCCCAAGCCTCGCAAACGGGTCTGGAACATTTCGAGCTTTGCGATGGTCGCGATCGATGGATGCTCGGAGGCGAATCCATAGGCCACCAGGGCATCGCGGTGGTCGCCCTTGCGCGAAGCCAAACGCGCCCAACGCAACGCGATTTCGCCTGCGGCCGGATGCGCTCCATGCGAGCGGACAAATTCCGACAACTCCGCGATGCATTCGTCGCCGGCCGTGCAGCTGGGCACGCGAACTTCCGGTGCTCTCGCCGACTTCGCCGCGGCAGGCGAACTCGTGGCCGCAACAGGGACGGAAGGCCTTGCAGGCGTGTCGATTTTTGTCGTGTCGACGGATGCGGCGTGCGCTCCCGAACCGACCACCTCGCTGCAGGTGCTCGACTGGCCCTTGGCGACCATGCGCTGGCCCGAACGGCTCTCGAAGCGGATCTTCCCTTCCTCCACCGACACCCATTGCTTCAGGGAGTCGATGCCCACCGTGAACGTGGTTCCCACCACGTGGACGTTGCAATCGCCAACCTTCACGGAAAAGGATTCTTCGGGCTTTCTGTGATCCACCTGGAAGGTGGCTTGGCCACGTTCCAAGTCGATTTCCACCGCACCGTTGGAAGCCTGGCGCAGCAGCAGGCGCGAATTGGTTCCTTGGATGCGGCTGCGGCCTTCGAGCCAGTTCCATTCGGCAACACCATTTGTTTCCAACGCTTGCCCTGGAACCCACGCGAAGTCGGTCGCTTTCGAATTCTCGACAGTTCTTGTCACGAACGAAATCGCGATCAGGGAAAGGGCTGCCGCGCCGATGCCCCAACGAACCGTGGGAAGAACGAGCCAACCCTTGAGCCTCTGGGCGAAGGTCAGCGGCCTGGGCTTGGACGCTTCACGAGCCTGGGCAGCCAAGAATCCTCGCATGTCGTTTTCCATGCGCTGCCAGGTGGCTTCGGGTAGATCGAACGATCCCTCGCGAAGCACGTTTTCCCAATTCTTGATTTCTTCGGGGCTACGACTCATTGGTCGTTCTCCTGAAGGCAGATTGCCATGCGCTTGCGGGCATGGAACAGTCTGGATTTGATGGAACCTTCCGGTACAGCCAAGATACGGGCGATGTCGCCAAGCTCGAGTCCGGAGAGAAGGTGCAGGACCAGCGGAACTCGGTGGATGGGCGACATTTTGTCCAAGCACCCTTGGATCCAGTCGCGCATGGCGTGTTGACCGGCCAAGTCGCGTCCATCCCCACCTGCCTGCGACTCCATCCGCTCTTCGTCCATGTGCTCGGCTTCGGCGTCGCCGCGGCGACGTTGGGCAAGGCGATTGCGGGTCGCGCTGTGGCAGACGCGCACCACGATTCCATGGAACCAGGTGCGAAACTGCGACCTGCCCGAGAAGGACGCCAAGCTTTTGTGCAACTGAAAGAAGCATTCCTGCACGAGGTCTTCGGCATCCTCCGGCCGTCCGGATGTCCGGACCACAAGGGTGAGGACATACCGACGGTGGCGTCTGTAAAGTTCGAGAAATGCACGGTCGTCTCCTTGAGCGGCCTTTTCGGCGAGAATTTCGTCGCCGACTGTCATGCTCGTTGAGTCGTCCTTCGGGTCCGTGGGGTTCATGAAAATTTTGGGCTCAAAATAAGCCGTCCTGGGAATTCTTGCTGGTCGTTTTCAGTTCTTGCCACCGGACCACTCCATCCAGGCCCCTGTGGTTCCAAAAGCCAGGCTGACGGCAAAGAATCCATTGCGCAGAATATTAGCTGTTCGCAGATCATCCCATTTTCCAGAGAACTCCAGCGCTTCATTGTTGGCCCCTAACCGGTCGTAGGCCCTTTGCGCCACGTATTGTTCGCGCGCCGCCCAAACGGCACCAAAAACGGCAAAGGCCGTGAGGGACCACATCGGCCAGGTCTTTCGCGGTTCGAAGTTGGTTTGGGGATCGATCCGCGCAGGACGGAAATCGGCATTCACTTCGTAGAATCCCCCGATGGCAACCAACGTATCCATCCGCCGCCGCCGATCACCGTAAGCGAATTGAAGGGACAATGCCCCCGGCGGAACCAGAAGGACCATCGGGCAACGCCCCAACGGAGGCGCTTCGTAGAGGGAACCCAAACGCACCGTGGCTCCGCCAGGACTCGACGACAACTCCACCCGCGCCATCATCTGGTCGGCAACCGCCAGCAGCTGCGCGGAAATCTGCTCGGACGAGGGCAGTTTTTTGCCGCCAACCGGAAGAAAAAATTCGGTCTGTCCCGGCGAATGTCGCCATTCCAGGCGAAAGCGCAATTCGTGCCCGGTGGCGCCCGAAACGACATCGTCGGGTTTTTGGAAGACGTCGATGGTCGCCATGTTCTCCGGGCATTCGCCCGCTTTGCGGAAAAACCACCCCGAATCGCTCCGAGCCCTGCGCAGGGAACGCAGAACCTGATCACGCCAGACTTCAGGCACCATGGAATCCGTGGCGCCAGGAATGGCTTGGACCGCCCGCAGCGGGCTCACCGACAGACAGATCGATTGGGAATGTGGATCGGGCGCACCAAAAGCAGTCCCGACGGACAACGCACTCCCCCAAACCACCACCCAAAACCAAGGCAACATCCGACTCCGGAAGGGAGAGCGGATTGGAAAGGCTGGCGGCGAGAACATTTTGGAATAAGGTGTGGTGTGGTAGCTCAAGGTGCGTTCGGAATGTAACCTCGACGCCCAGGACGGCGCTTCCCGTTGCTCAAAGCCCACCGATCGCGGTTTCCAACGCCGCCCTGCGCGCCTCAGGCCCGACCGGCCATGGCGAGATGCTGGATTCGGCATGATTCCAAAGGATTTCCAGGGCTCGGAGTCCCTCCGGCCCACAATCCAGGGAACGTTTGGTGGCGTAGGTGCGGATGTGCTGCAGCTGGACCTCGGGTGCCATCTCCGCGGCATGCCGGGAGATGAACGGCGTCACTGGAGATTCCCGCTCGAAGGCCCTCTGCGCAAACCCCACGATCTCGCGCGCGATCTTGCTGGCGAAAGCTTCACCCCGATCCTTGCGCACCACAAGGCAACCCAATGGGACCGGACACGACGTCAGGTCATCCCAATACGCCCCCAAATCCACTTCCGCCTCCAACCCCAGGCTCTGGTAGGTGAAGCGGGATTCGTGGATGACCACACCACGATCGAAAGACCCGCGGGACACCGCGGTGGGAATACCGTCGAAACGCATGAAATCTTCCGCAGGCTCCCCGAGACCGGTTTGGTCGCGCCAAAGCCGCCACAGGATGTGCGCGCTGGTCCGCCACCCGGGAAGGGCGACCGTGCCGCCCGCACCCAACGAACCGGGACGCTTGAGCACCAACGGCCCGACGGCATCGGCGAAGGCCCCTCCGCAGCGCAGAAGACGGTATCTGTCAAGAAACAACGGTGCGCTCGCGCACGAGATCTTCACCACGTCGGGCGGATCGGGATGGTCGTGGAACGAGTTCAATTCGGCGATGTCCAGGAAATCGGTGGACCCGCCCGCCTGCGACAATTTCTGCACGAGCCCCTCGAAGAGGAACGTGTCGTTGGGACACGGGCTGATCGCCAGCCTCACACCGTTCAGATCTTCGCGCACGCTTCCTCCAGGGCTTGTCGCAACGCCGCCAGGGCCTGCGGGATCCTCCATGCCGAACGATCGCGCGGCCCGGCGATGTTCGAGACCGCCCGCACCTGCGCGAAGGGAACGCCTGCGCGCAGACAGGACATGGCCCAAGCCGCCCCCTCCATGCTTTCCAGCGCCGCGCCGGTGCGTTCGCGACGCGCCTTGGCCGTGGACAGGCTCCCCGTGCACACCGAGCAGGTCGTAGCGACAACTTTTGGCAAACCCGACAAAAACGCGGGGAACGCGCAGGTGTAGGCGGGTTCGACTCCCACCTGGGGGATCCCCAATTCCAGCAGATCCAGGAAAGCCTCGCCGTCTTCGCATCCAAGGTCACAGAAATTGTCCGACTCCACCGCCACCACCCGCCCCACCGGTATGCCCGAATCGGCATAGGCCCCCGCGATCCCGATTCCGATCACCAGATCGGGAGTCGCTTCGCGCCCCAGATGGAATCCCAGACCGCAAGCGGCGGCGGCGGGCCCGCAACCGGTCGCGATCGAGCGCCAGGCGGAATGGGTGGGCGCGCAGGCGGCTTCCACGGGCGTCGCCGCCACCCAGAGGATCCGAAGCGCATCAGGCATCCTGCGGCTCGCACCGAACAAGATCTGTCGATACGGCTACCTCTTCCATCGAAAACCGGGCCGGAAGGCGGTTCAGGCACGACGCCCGCGCCACCGCCATGCCATGCAACGCGGCTTCGAGGATCGAGTCGCCTCGGCAAACCGCCACCGCGTATCCGCCGGTGAACGCATCCCCGGCGCCGATGGGATTGATTTCTGCATCGACCTCGAACGGCTCCGATGTCAAAATCTGACTGTGCTTCCCGGGACAGGACAGGAGGGCTCCCCGCTCGCCCCGGGTGGCCAGAAGAGATGCGCGCGGCCACAAGCGACGGGCGTCGGCGATCGCGGAATCGAGATTCTCCTCCTGGAAAACCGATTTCCATTCCGACTCGTTGAGCTTGACCATCAGGTTTGCCGGAACCCGCTCCAGCTCGCGCAAGCCCCGCACGGCGGGAACCGAATCGATCACGACAGGAATCGTCAAAGTCGACAGCTGATCCAGCGCGCGTCGAGTGTCCAGCCCCGGCGGAAAGGTCCCGGCCACCACCAGCATGCAGGAACGAGCGGATTCCTCCGCCATGGCTGCAAGCAGGATTTCCAAGGCGCCATCCGCGGCGGCCGGACCTTCCTCGACAATTTCCGTCACCGCTCTCGCCGAAAGATCCCTGATGGTGGTCGCGGTCCGGACGGATCCATCGATGGGGAAGAACCTTGTCTCAAGCCCCTCGGTCCTGCAAGCGGCATCCCACTCGGCAGCGTCGGGGCCCGCCGCCGAGACCAGCACGACCGGCACTCCGAAAGCCCGCACCGCACGCGCCGTGTTGAATCCCTTTCCCGCCGCACCGGTGGCCTCCAGCTTCACACGCACCACCTCCCCCGGGTTCAACCGCTCGCAAACGACGGTTTTCTGCCAAGCGGGGTTGGCTCCCAACACAAGCACCGGTTTCCGCGGATCGTCCATCATGGACGGAAACGTATCTTCCCAATCCTATGATCGACAGCATCGTCCTCGGCCTCGTCGAAGGGGTCACCGAATTCCTGCCCGTCTCCTCCACGGGACATCTTCTCGTGGCCGAGCATTTTCTGTCCACCCAAAAATCGGAGGCCTACAACGTCCTGATCCAGGTGGGACCCATCCTGGCATCGGCGTTGGTGCTGCACAAGCGCATTTTCGGTTGGTTCAAGGGATGGCGGAATCCGGAAATTCGAACCGAAATCCTGCAAGTTCTGGTCGCCTTCCTGATCACCGGTTTCGGCGGGCTCGTCCTGGACAAGGCCGGACTCAAACTGCCGGATTCAGTCCTACCCATCGCCATCGCCACTCTTGTGGGCGTTCCGGTGATTCTCTTGGTGGAACGCTTCGCGCGCGGCAAATCCAACGACGCGAAGGTGGGCTGGGGTCTTGCCGTCGCCGTTGCGGGCGCTCAATTGCTGGCTGCCGCGTTCCCGGGAACTTCGCGCTCCGGTGCTTGCGTGATGGCCGCCTTGCTGGTCGGGGCATCACGCTCCTCGGCGGTCGAATTTTCGTTCCTGGTCGGGATTCCCACCATGTTCGCCGCGGGCGGATACAAGCTGCTCAAGGAAATCAAGTCGGGCGCAGCCGCCGAACTCTTCACCTTCGACACGTTGCTGGCCTTCACGGTGGCGACAATTTCTGCCTTCGTGGTGGTCAAATGGCTCCTTGGCTATGTTCGAAACCACACGTTCGTGCCGTTCGCCTGGTACAGACTGGCATTGGGCGTGGCGTTGCTGGCCGCTTTGTTCAGCGGCCTGATCCCCAACTCCAAGCCCGAGCCCATCCGACCATCCGCCACCACGGCGGTCGCGCAGCGATAGGCGCGAACGGAGGCTAGTGCGAGCCTCCGACGGCTTCCTTCTCCTTGGCCAAGGCCTCGGATTCAGGTCCGTACATGGTCACCCGATTGCGGCCGGTCTTCTTGGAGTAGTACATGGCCTTGTCGGAACCGTCGATGAAATCCTGTTTCACGGTGGCCATTTCAGGGAACAAACAGAC
>JBDKGS010000264.1:0-6231 GCA_039798065.1 Fibrobacterota bacterium
CGTCGGCCACCGGCCTCCACGCCCACCAACCGGACAGGATCCGACAGGAAATCCCACATCACGCCGATGGCGTTGGAGCCGCCGCCCACGCAAGCCGCCACGCAGGCGGGAAGCTTCCCGAACTTGGACAGAATCTGCGCACGGGCCTCGCGCCCGATCACGCGCTGGAATTCGCGGACCATCCACGGGAACGGATGGGGACCGTAGGCGGTGCCCAACACGTAGTGGGTGTCGCGCACGTTGGTGACCCAGTCGCGCATCGCCTCGTTGACGGCATCCTTGAGGGTGCGGCTGCCCTGGTCCACCGGCACCACCGTGGCGCCCAGCATCTTCATGCGCTCCACGTTCACGGCTTGGCGCTCGGTGTCCACGCGCCCCATGTAGATCACGCATTCCAGCTCGAGCAAGGCGCAGGCGGTGGCCGTGGCCACGCCGTGCTGTCCGGCGCCGGTCTCGGCGATCACACGGTGCTTGCCCATGCGCTTCACCAACAGGCACTGCCCCAGCGCGTTGTTGATCTTGTGGGCACCGGTGTGGTTCAAGTCCTCGCGCTTGAGCACGATCCGTGCGCCGCCAAGCTCCTTGGATAGGCGCTTGCACTCGTACACCGGCGAAGGACGTCCGACAAAATCCGCCAACAATCCTTCGTACTCGGCGAGAAATGCCGGATCTTGTCGGGCCGAACGCCATGCGGCTTCCAGCTCCTCCAAGGCGGGCATCAGGACTTCGGGCGCGAATTTGCCGCCAAAGTCGCCGAAACGGCCCCTTTCGTCGGGTTCTGTCAGAGGGGAAAAGGAGTTTCCGTTCGGTCCTGGCTCATACATAGACAAGCAAAGTAAGAACCTTGGTCTAACTTTCCTGCAACATGGCCATCGCCGACCTGCGGTTTTCCGTCAAAATCTATCTCGCCTGCCTCGCGGCCTTGATCGCGCCCATCTTCCTGGGACTGATCGTCGTTGGGTTGCTCTTCATCCACTACAACAAGGAAGTCCCTCCGCTGGAGGACCTGAGGAGCATCTCGCCCACCTTGTCGACCCAGGTCCTGGACAAGGACGGCGTGGCGTTCGGCGAATTCTTCGTGGAACGCCGCAACTGGGTACCGCTGGACTCCATCCCTCTTTCCCTCCAGCATGCCGTGCTCGCCATCGAAGACCGCAAGTTCTACGACCACTGGGGCATGAACCTGTACCGCACCATGGGCGCGGCGATCAACACCGTGGTGAAACGCCGCCGCCAAGGCGGATCCACGCTCACGCAACAGTTGGCGAAAAACGTCTTCCTGACCTCGCAACGTGCGCTTTCCCGCAAGATCAAGGAAGCCATCACGGCCGTGAAGCTGGAGCGGTACTACACCAAACGACAGCTTTTGACGTTCTACCTCAACGAGATCTACCTGGGCGGCGGGGCCTACGGCATGCAGGCGGCGGCCAAGATCTATTTCGGGAAGGACGTCTGGAAGTTGGATCTCGCCGAGACGGCCACCTTGGCGGGCATGATCCAATCGCCCGAAAAATACCGTCCCGACCGGCACAGCGAAATCGCCCAGCGCCGACGCAACACGGTGCTCAAGGCGATGGCCGAAGAGAACTACATCACCGAGGAAAAGGCCCAGGAGGCATCGGCACTTCCTGTCAAAGCGATCAAGAACCGCAAGGCCAATTCCGACGGCGCGTATTTCCTGGAAGTCGTGCGCCAACACATCGAGAAGGAATGGGGCGAAGACGCGCTGTACCACAAGGGACTGGTCGTGCATCTTCCGGTCGATCGCAAGATCCAGATGGCGGCCGATTCGGCCGTGGCCAAGTGGATTTGGGAAGTGCAACGCCTGGTGAATCGCCGAGTCGTGAACAAGCTCAAGTTGGGCAAGAAGTACGGCATGCGCGACTCCATCGCCTCGGTGAAACTGGATTCGCTGTTCCGGTTGTACCTGAACGAATTGGGCCGCAAGACCTGGAAGGATTCCGTCGAGCTCGCCGACACGCTCGAGTACTATCCCGTGCAAGCCGCGGTGGTTCTCATCGAGAACAAGACCGGCCAAGTGCGCACGTTGGTGGGCGGCAAGAACTTCGACAACTCCAAGTTCAATCGCGCCGTGCAGGCGCAGCGCCAAGCAGGCTCCACGTTCAAGCCGTTCGTGTACGGAGCCGCCATCGAGAAGGGCGCGCTGCCTTCCGACATCATGCTCGACGACACCGTCGCCATCGACGACGGCACGGGAAACCTCTGGACGCCCCACAACTACGACAACACCTACGATGGCCCGGTCACGCTCCGACGCGCTCTCATGCTCTCCAAGAACATGCCCGCCGTGCAGACCGGAATCCGCTACGGAATCGATGGCGTGATCGACCTTGCGCGCCGAGCCGGAATCCGCTCTCCTCTGCCGAAGGTCTACTCGCTTTCGTTGGGATCGGCCGACGTGAATCTGTTGGAAATGACCTCGGCGTATTCCTCGTTCGCGAACTTGGGCATGCGCTACGAGCCTCGGATGTGGGACTCCATCACCTCGCAGGACGGCGCGCTGCTGGAACGTTCCAATCCCAAATCCAGCAAGGTCATGGATAGCGCCAGCGCCTACGTCATCAACGACATGATGCGCGACGTGGTGCGTCACGGGACGGCCTTCGCCGTGGCGGCATCGGGGTTCAACTTCCCCACCGGCGGCAAGACTGGCACCACCAACGACTACACAGACGCTTGGTACATCGGGTACACTCCCATCTACACCTGCGGCGTGTGGATGGGCTTCGACCAGAAGAAGAAGTTGGGCTCGGGCTTCACCGGAGCCAAGGTCGCCGTGCCCATCTGGATCGACGTGATGAAAGCCGCGCACCGTGGACGCCCCGTGGTCGATTGGCCCAGGCCCTCGCGTGTGGTGAGCTTCACGGCTTGCTCCAAACCCAAGGCCGACGGCACCTGCGCCGAACAGCGCATGGAGTTCGGCGTTGCGGGCAATCCCAACCTGGATCAGGCAAGCAGCATGGATTCTGCGACCCGCACCCGCCTGATGAAAGCCATTCCTGGCTTCGGCGCATCGACAACGCCTGTCACCGCCCCGAGCGCGAAAATCGACAGCAACGCCAACGCCCCGGTTCGCAAGGGCCCGAGCCTCTTCTAAGGTCCGATCCATGAAACGCCTTGTCGTCCTCGTGCTCGTGCTTTCCATCGCGTTCGCCGGGATCTTCGGTTGGGTGGTGACGCACCCCCCGACCTCGGGCGCGACCACCATGTGGCGACTGAAACCCGGCGAAAACATCCGCACCGTGGCGAACCGACTGGTGGAGGAAGGACGGATTCCGTCATGGAGCGCCCCCGCATTCCGGTGGACCGCCCGTCTGCGCGGCTTGGATCGCCGGATTCGCCCCGGCTTCTACGACCTTCGCGACACCATGTCCGTGTGGGAGGCGGTGAGCGTGCTCTCGGGACCATCGCGTCCTGGCCTTCGCGCCACCCTGCCCGAAGGGCGGACTTGTCAAGATCTGTCAGGGATCCTGCAGCGCGCCCAGGTGATCGCCGATTCCGCCGCATTCGCGGCCATGTGCAGAGACACCGCCGTGGCGCGCAAACTGGGGATTCCCGGTCATACCGGCCTGGAAGGCTACCTGTTTCCCGACACCTACTTGTTCGACGGCACCGAGTCGCCTCTCGATGTGGCTCGAATCATGTACAAGCACCACCTGCAGGTGTTGACGGAAGTTGGCGACAGCGCGAGTCCAGTGGTGAAGGCCTACGGATGGCACGGTGCAGTCACCTTGGCCAGCATCGTGGAACGCGAAGCCGCGGTGCGAAGCGAAGCGCCGCGAATCGCGGGCGTATTCTGGCTACGACTGCAGCAAGGCATTCCGCTGGGGGCCGATCCGACGGTCCGTTACGCCTTGGGCAAATTCACCGGAAGCCTGAAGAAATCGGAACTGGCCCTCGACTCCAAATACAACACCCGGCTGTACGCGGGCCTCACCCCGGGCCCCATCGCCAACCCCGGACGCGATGCGCTGAAAGCTGCGTTCCATCCCGACACCGAGGGGGGATGGCTCTACTTCGTGGCCAAGGACGACGGTTCCCGCGAGCACTTCTTCGCCCGCGACCTGAACCAGCATGTCAAGTTCAAGAACATCGCCGCCCGCAACCGGACAAATTCCGGCGTAATGGCTCCGTAGGACGAATTCCGTCTAGGACAATTTTCGGGCGCCTCCCCGCCCGATGGTTTCACGACACCCCAGAAGGGTGTCGTTTCCGTTTCCGGCCGGAGCCGCCACCCTTCGGGCTCGGGCATCCGCCCTCGGTACCGAACCCCGTTTCCTGGGCGGTTCGTGAACCGCCCCTACGATGTTTCGGCACCCGGCCTCCGGCCGGCCCTCCGGTACGGCTGGCGCGATTTCCCCTATTCCCCAACCCCGTCGATTATCCACGGCGCGAGGGCCGCAGGCCCAATGCGCACAACCGGCAATCCGTCAAAAACCGGCACCAGACAAAATCCGTTTCGGGGGTCCCCAGGGGGGACGCGTTCATGGAGGGGTGCCGCCAAGGCCATTTGCCGAGCAAGGCAAATGGAGACGAATCCCAGGCGGCGCCCCGGAAGCAGCGTCTCCCCTGGGTGCGGGATTCCAAAGGTGCCGCACCGCACCTTTGGCGCCGAGGGGGTTCACAGGGGCAGCGGCGTGAGCGGCCCCTGTGAAAAGCTATCAAACCGCAGGTTTGCCGCCCGGACGGAATCCGTCAATAAGCCGAGGCGCAGCCTCAATCACTTCCACGAAGCCCAGTAGGTGTACTTCACCGAAGCTTCGCCCCGCTTCGGGACCTTGACCTTGAACACGACCGTGGACGCGTCGCGCTTGACAAATTCCGCCGTGGACTCCTTCACCTTCCAGGTTGGCCATGCCTGTCGTTCCACGACTTCCACCACCACATCCTGGTCCTTGGCGTTGCGCAGATCCACGCGGACGGTTTCCGTCTTCTGCTCGCCCTTCTGCTCCGAATTTTCCACGGTGCGTCTGCCCCGAAGCTCGAAGGCCTGGCCCAACGACAGGTGGAGCGTGTCGCCGCGCGGGGTGTGGTCGATCAGGTCTTCGCCCACGAACTGCAGGCTTCCGCCCTTGTCCTGCTTGTAGACCCGCACTTTGCCTTTGGGAAGCGGTACTCCCAGGTGGTTTTCCTCGCGGTTGGCGACATCCAATTGGACCGCGCACTTGAGACCGTCGCGGGAATCGTCGTCGCGGCTCCACCACCAGTACTTCTGGTACAAGCTCTCGTCGAAGACATAACGTGTCACGGCCTTGGCGTCCTGGGCCGCCAGCAGATTCACCTGCTTTTGCTCCTTGTTGAGAAGCGTGGTCGGGCGCTGCAATTCGTAGAGGTGGTACTCGAACAGCCCCTGCTCCTTGAACTGCGGCGGTGGTGCGACAGATTTTGCCCGCATGGACGAGGGAGCCGCTTCCGCCAAGGCGTAGACCCGATCGGAGTAATCGTTGTAGGCACGCTCGCGAACCCTGTTGACATCGCCCGCCACCAACTTCAAACGAGCATCCGTGTACGATGCGCCCGATTGGTTCTGCAAGGTGACCAAGCCCTCCAGATCCAAGGCTTTCCCGGCGGAATCCAGCACCGCCACGTAGTCGGCCTTCCACGAAAAGCCACCGCACAGGTAGCGAAGTTCGGCTTCCGTCTTTCCAGCTTTGGGGCTTTCGAGGTCCAGAACCAGGGATGGCTTCACCAACAAACCTTGCGGCAGACTGGGCAGGACCACCCGCCCTGGCGGGTCGAGAACGATCTTCCCGTTGGATTCCAACGCGGTGATCCGATCGCCCTCGACGGACAGAATCCGTCCAGTCGTGGTGGTCGACAGCGTCTTTCCATCCTGTGCGACGGTTTCCGTCACCAATTGCACTTCCTTGCCCAGGTACTTGGACAACAGGACGCCCCGGCTCACCAGATCGAACCGGTAATTCTGCTCCAACGCCCACGCCGTCGGACTTCCAAACGAGGCCGATGTCGCATCCATGGTCTGAGCCACGCCCTCCCAAGCGTATTCCTGTCTGCCCTTGGCCAGGTCTATGACCCGATGATCCTTGATCAGGGCCAGGTCCTGGTTGTAGATGGTCACCTCTGGGCCGCTTGCGGCCGAGCCGGTTCCAATCGCGGCCAAGGCAGGGATCATGAAGTTGCGCAGGATCGTCATCGGCTCTCCTCGTGTCGTGTTGCACGCCGAACGGTGCATCGGCCGATTTCCGGCAA
>JBDKGS010000265.1:0-6211 GCA_039798065.1 Fibrobacterota bacterium
TTCTTCTGTGCGTCGGTGAGCCGCACACCGTTGACCCAAATATCGGTGATCACACCCTTCGCAGCAGGAGTGAGTTTGTCGAAGACATCGGCGGAACCGCGGAACCGGACCGTGGAATTCGCCTGGTCGAGGGTGATGTTCGATCCGTTCGGGAGATCGAAGGGTGCCTTCAGATCGACCTTGACGTCCCAATAGGTCTTTTTCTGGGCCTGCTCGATATAGGAGGGTGAAAAACCGTACACGAACTCGCCTTTGCGGTAGACCGTGACGTAGGGGTTGAGCACCACCTCGGTGGACATGCCGTCGATGAGTTCATCGGCGGCGGCCTGGTCGACGACTTCCATCATACCCGGGAAGTCGACCGGATCGCCGGCTGCAACCGAATGCGGAATGAACGACCAGTCTCGGGTGTTAGCCCCCCATTTGTGGTACTTCTCCGGGGCCACCTGCCCCTGATTGAACCAGCCCGTATCGGGGAATCCGCCATCGTCGGGCGTGAAGGCCCGGATCCAGGTCAGTAGTGTCCTCTGGTCGGCCGACGGGGGCTTGGCGTACTTATCCTTGTTCGCGAAGATCACGTCGAAGCGGATGCGAGATTGCTGCACCATATCCGTCGGACCAAGAGGAAGATTGAAGTAGTAGGCGTAGGTGGAATCCTTGGGATCGTAGGTCTCGGGCATCTTGACCGGCTGGAGCATCTGCACCGCCGCCCCCATCCTGCCCCAAGTCCAAGGTTGACCATCCACTGGATGCATGCCCCAGCTGGAATCGCTGCACGGCAGATTGAACCCTGCGCCGTTGTAGGCCTGGCAGATGTCGTAGCGCGCCTGCACGGCATCACCGAACCGGACTGGGACGTCCTTGTTTGCCTGACCCCAGATGTGCCCCGTAGGCGCGACGGTGTCCTTGGAGCGCACGTAAACCCGAAGGGTCAGCGAATCGTAGGTACGCGCCTCGTCGTTGCCGATGTTGATCGCGATGGCGGGCATTCCTCCGACGGTGTACTTCACCGTGTAGATGCTGAACCGAGCCATCTTCACCGGGGTCCGGAACCGATAATACGATCCGTTGTTGTCGTCCCAAGTCCCATCCGACCCCACCTTGAACCAGTAGTCGGTCTTCTCCTGGAGGCCGCCGATCTTGACGTAGTGGAACTTGGTCGGGTGTCCGCCTGGTCCACGTTCTCCATGCAAGTCCACGTGGCGTCTTGTGTGGGGGTCTTGCCGTAGCAAATGCTCGATTGGTGCTTGCCGTCGGGCGTGAACCACATGATCTCGGCGGAATCCGAGGTGACATTGCAGACCTTCACGTTCTGGATGTCGGCCCGGCCCGGCGCGACAAGTTCTGTCGTGAAGCTGTAGGGTGTGCCGGCGGGAAGCGGATTGCTCCACTTGGTGTAGGTCGCCGAATTCCCCATCAGATCCGTGGCGACAACGTCGAAGAAATACTGGGTGCCAGGCTTGAGGCCGCCGATCTTGAACTCGAAATCGACCCCGGGGGTATTGCCGGCAACCGCGTTCGTGAGGCTTCCAGCATTCAGTCCGTAATCCAGTTTCATGGTTCCGAATTTGTCGAGATGCACCTTGATGTGCGCCAACGTATCGGAGACGTAGACCACGTTCACCGTGACGTTGGGTGGCCGAACCGGTTCCTCGGCGGCAAGCCCCATCACGGCGGCCAGCGACACGGCCGCGCCGTCGGTGCAGACCTCGGTATGGTGGTAATCCCCCCAGGCATCGACCATGCCCGTGGCGGGGATAGTTGATGGATCGTACCCACCGTACAACGCACCGACAGGAACCTGGTAACCGTAGGCTGCCCCCGGCGTATTGCGACCTTCCGGGTTCGCAGCACGGTGGTGCGGGTGGTTGAAGTTCTTCTCACCCAGCCCCATGATCATGGACACATCCCAAGGGTTCACACCCAATTGAAAGTCCAGCTGCCTGACCATGAGCTGGCGAACTTCGGGAAGCTTCCAATCCTTGGCGGTGAAATCTGTTCCAAATCGACCGTTGGCGAAATCGGAAGCCATGTCGTGGTAGAAGAAAAGCTCGGCGGCGTTGGCGATATAGTAGCGGTTCCAGACCCACTCTTGCTGGGTGTACATCTTGAACCAATTGGGATCATAATTCATGGTGCGGGTGGCTCCACCACCGTCGTCCGGACCAGGCAGCACGATGCTCGCGCCGTTGCCGCTAACCGCCACCAAACACCCGATCATGGCGTTGATCGTCCTGCGCCCCAATAGGAGACGCTCGGCTTCGCTGGTGACGCCAAAAGCTTTAGCCGAATCGGCATTCGAGAGGATCAGCTTGTGGAAGGCATAAAGCACCATCGGGTGCATGTTGGCGAAGTCGAAGTTCGCAGTGCCTCGCGACATGTCGAAGAATTTGTTTTCGGCGGCGAGCCAACCTCCGGCGAACACCGAATTCGGGAAAAATGCATCGCTCCCCTGTGGCCCGATCGCACGGTCATAGGCGAGATCCTTGAGGTAAGCCGGGTCTTTGGTGGCCCATAGCAAAGCGATCGCTGCCAGAGCCAGATTTGCCTTGGCTTTGTCGATCCCCTGGCTGTACGGAGCGATACCCGTGTAGGATTGGATGTTCCCCTTGGCGTAGGCGTACATGTCTTTGGCGGCCAGCAAGGCTGTATCGGCCCATTTCGCATCGTAAGGGCGGTACTTTCGGGAAAGCATTGCCAATCCCGTGGCTTGGTTGGCGATCGAGCCAGTTCCCATGATTCGGTTGATCTTGCGTTCTTTCCAGCCACCGCGACCGTCTTCGGTCATGGCATCCTGGTTTTCGGGCCTGCCCCACCAACCGTGGTCGTCGCCAAAGTCACCGATTCCGGTGACCATTCCTGCGGTTTTACGCTTGTTCAGCACCCAGGAACGCAAGAAGAATTCGGCCCCGAATCGAGCCTCGGCAAGGACGTCTGGAATACCGTCGGTAACATTCACGTTGGCGTGATTGACTCCATATTTGTCGGCATCGCGACTGGAAATCGTCGCATTCAGGGTCGCCAAAGTCGCCAAGGCGAACGACATCGTGATGGGTTCTTTGAGATGGTCACCGCAGTCGTACCAGCCTCCCTTGTAGGCTCCGGGGGCAGAAGGAACGTCCATGGCGCCGTCTTTGGTATGGCTGGGAGGATGAAACCAGGAAGGCCCATCACCGCTGCGTTGGATCCCAAAAAATTTGAGGATTCCGTCACGTACCATGCCATAGAGCGAGTCGGAAACAAAAAAGGTCGCGGAAGTGTCGGTACCCACCACCACGCGGTACTTGCCACCTTCCAGCAAAGTCGTGGGCAGCGTTCCCTCCATGACCGGGGAGGAGGCGATGCTGGAGCGCAAACCATCGGTGCTCATGGTGTAGCGCGTATCACCACCAGCGACACGCCCCGCCCAAGTTGAAGCCTTGACCCCAAATTTTGTCGCGCTATTGAATCCCTTGGACGAGAGATTCGCCCCCCCAACCACAGTGCGAGTCGCGCTGTCGATCACCTGGAATGTGGAACCTACCCCTACGTAGTAGAACTTGGCCATGCTCGCCTTGACTTCCACGACGCGGTAGCCAGCTTGATTGACGCGCACCCTGCTCGGCTTCAGGGTAAGGCTGTCCCGGACCTTTTGATCGACTCCGGAGATTGGAAGTGGATTGCCAATCGGAGCGTAGGGCGCCGGATCGCGGGCTTGGCCAAAAACCACAACACTGGCCAACAGGAGGGCCCGGGTCACAACAGATAGGGGTGTACGATCACTCACAGCCGAGCTCCTCCGGTTTGGACCACAGAAAGGGATCCGACGGACGCATGGAGGATACCTTCGGCCATCCCACTTTGCCCACCGTTCGCCGCCAAAGCGGAAAACTTCCGTACTCGCAGCACGCTGGTCGCGTTCGGAGTACGCCCAAAACGTCCTTTTGCCACCACACAGCCCCCAAAACATCCAATCGGTTCATATTCCAGAATCACTGGTCTCGCCTCCCGAAAAGCCTTGAATCGTCGTCTGGCCATGAACGCCCGCAGACGCTCCGGCCACCGATAGCATTGCCACCACCGAAATCAGTCCATTCCGCCGCTTCATAAAACCGGCGCGAAGGCCAAATTGACAATTTCCGGCCAGAAAATGGCGGGTTATCCCCCTATTCCCCAATAACCGGATCCTTTTTTGTTCTCCACAGTGTAGAGCACCAGCTCTTTTACAAGAAAACTGTGGTTTCGGCATCGAATCGCCCCTCCGACGATCGTCTCTCCCTCCACCGAACAGCCTTCCTTGCATCAGGAGCCACCCTTCCCACCCGGCATCCACATCCAACCAGACAAGTCGGACTGCCTCAAGGTGAGGATAAAGCCAACCTTTCCGCACCACATCCGCATTCACGCCGCTGCTGGTGACACGATGTCAACACCCATCATTGCCCACAGGCGTCAACGCCAGCCAGCGCCATGAATCCCGATGACCGCAGCCCGTGGAACGTCAAAGCTCCCAGCCGCCTACCCAGCTGACCCGCCCCCACCCGCCGAATCCCCCTGACCGGTCCCAACCAGTCGTTTTAGCGTGCCTCCCAACCCCTGACTGTCAGTCGGTGGATGCAGACGCAGCGATCCAAACCCGACAACCACCGGTTTCAAGTGCCAGGGTTGGTCACCTTCAGGTGACAAGGCGTCCGTTCAGGGGACGCCGAGCGGTGACCGCTCCGGCAAATTCAAAGCAGGCGGGGCACCTGAATGGGTGCCAGGATCGCAAGTATGCGCCACCGAACGCTCCCCTGGCCGGCCCGGAGAGATGCAGACGCAGGGACCGGTTGAGGCCCCGGCTCGAAGGCGTACGCGTCGGTACGTCGAGAGTCGGGGCCTCAACCGGTCACAAGTATGCGCTCTCCCGGCCGGTCAGGAACCGCCGCCAGCTTCGCGGCGGGAGTGTTCGAGCAGTTCTTCCAGCAGCTGCTGCGCCTGCGTGAAGGTGTGGCTCAGCTTGAGCGCCCGCTGGCAGGAGAGGATCGCGTCGGCCACGTCGCCCCGATCCGAGAGCACCAGTGCCAACCCGTAATGGGCATGCGCGCTGTTCGCTTTGAAACCCAAGACCTCGCGGAATTCGGCTTCGGCTTCTTCCAGCCGCCCCAATCGTCTCCAGGCCAATGCGAGGTTGATGCGCGCCCGGGCGTTCTTGGGGTCGGCGGCGCTTGCCTTGACAAAATCCGACACGGCGTCGGAGTGGCGATCGAGGCTTTCGGAAGCCATGCCGCGGTGGTTGAGAACCACCGAAAGCGTGAAGTTGTCCAGCTGGAGATCGAGCAGGTCGGTGTAGATGCCCACCGCGTCTTCCATCTCGCCGGCGATCTGGGCGTTGAGGCCCTTCTTCAGAAGCTTTTCGATCTCGGCCTGCGACGTGCGGCGCGGCTTGGACAAATCCTGTCCAGGCGCCACGTACAGCGGGTGTTCGCCGGTCACCTGCTCCAGGTGGTTTTCGCGGGCGCGCGCCAGGTCGGAGATGTTCGCCTTCTGGTAGTCGCGGATCTCCTGGAAGATGGTGTCGGAAAGCACGAGGTTGGCGTTCAATGCCGCCAATTTCCGTCGGATCTGTTGGTTCAGCGGATGCGCGCCCACCTTGTAGATGAGCTCGTGTTCCACTTCGGCCCAGGCGTCCTGCAAAATGGTGCGGACCTGGATTTCCACGCGGAAGTCGGCCAGGGTGGGCAGTTCGCATTGGAGCTCGTAGGGCAGGCTCACCAGCAAGTGCGTGCTGGAATAACCGAATTCGGCGAACGACCGGCCTTCGCCCTTCTGCTCCATTTCCTGGATCTCGAAGACAGTCCGCGCGGCTTCCACCACGGTGTCGACATCTTCCAGAAACGGACACACCGCACGAAGAGCCATCAAATCTGTGATCTTGCGCAGTACAGGGATCGGCTCCAACATGTCGGTGGGCGAGAACTTGCGATGCAGCTTTTCCAGAAGGCTGGGCAACCGCTTGACGCGCCCCTTCACCTGCACCGCCGGCACCCGGTTTTCGGCGGCGCGCTGCAGCAGCCTGGCCATTTCCAACAACACGCGGTCGCAGCTGGGGAGCAATCGGTGGTACAGGCTTTCGATCGATCCGTCGTCCAGATAGCGCATGGGGTCGTCGGAAAGCGGCGACTGCGAAAGCCCGATCACTTCAACGCCGCCGCAAGTTGCTGAGGCGGCTTGGAAAGATCCAGCCGCGGTC
>JBDKGS010000266.1:0-6201 GCA_039798065.1 Fibrobacterota bacterium
AGCCGCCGCCAAGCCATTCCAGGCGCCCCGTGGCGCCCGCCTGGCGCAAAACATCCAGGATGCGCGGCGAAGTGCGCGCGGCGCTTTCCAGGATCCGTCCCGGCAAATAAAGAGCGAAGCGGAAATCGAGGTGTCTTTGGATGATCCCGGCCAATGTCTCCAGCGGAGCCGTCGAAAGACGGCTGATTTCCTCGTCGGCCAGGAATCCCGGATCGTGCAGGTGCACGACCACGGAAATCGCCGCGGGTCGAGGCTGGATAGTTTCTTCGCTCATCGCTTAGGAAGAGAAATACATCATCGAAGCGATTTTCGCAGCAACGCGATCCTTCCGGCAAGGTGAACCAGGGCGGCGTTCCAATTGATGGCCACCTCGTTGGAGGCGTACGATTTCGTGTCGTCCACCCAATCCAGAGCGGGTTTTCCGGCCACCCTGTAGTCCTTGAGCTGCCAAGGATTGGATCCGATATCCTGTCCGCCAGGGTGAGGTCCGCCTACCAAAAAACCGGGGACAGGAATGTCAACCGTATCCGATGCCGATGGCCGGTGGTGGGGGTGGCGAGGTTGACGGATTCCGACACCCGTCACGTAGCTGGAATCGATGGGATTCCTTCCCAGCACGTAATCCAGCGCGGCTTCGGCGCCTTCCAGGAAACTGGTGTCGCCCGTTGCGGCAAAGGCATGGGCCATGTGGATGCCCTGCATGCATTGCACCGCGTTCGATCCCCACACGAAATCTCCGCTGTCGATGGGCGTCGCGTATCCAGTGCTGCGTACCCGCTCCCGAAGCTTGGTGGCGGAATCTGTCAGGACGGATTTTGCCGCGGCTTGTTCGGCAACAAAAAAGGTCGGGTGCGTTAGGATGGTGTAGATCCCCAATGTGCCCACGTCCTGCCACGACGACACGGTTGCACGCCGGGCGATGTGCTCGCGGAAGGGACGGAACAGAGCGGTGTCGGAAGTCGTCAGGGCCAGTTCGGCGGCGGCGGCGAAACGCTCGTCGACCACCTGTTTGTCTTCGTATTGGCCGGTCCGGACGTCGGTGGGCTGTTTGTACAAAATGTCGGGGTTGGCCACGCTCCAGGCCCAGGCGCGTTGGGCGGCGCGAAGACAAAGATTGGCGTAGGCGGTATCCAGGGCCCGCCAGATTCTGGCGCCTTTCGCCAGAACCAGCGTGAAATCCAGGCTTGCGGCCGTGGTCTTCATCACCACGAAGCGGGGCAGGAGGTCCTGGTGGGGGAGTTCGTTCATGGGGTTGAACCTGAGGGAGGTGAGCTTGTGGTACACGCCGCCGTCGGCGTCCTGCATGGCCAACATCCAGTCCAGGTTCCACTTGATCTCGCGCAACAGTTCGGGCTCGGGGCCAGGCGGGATGCCCCATTTCAGGCTGTCGAAAATTGTCGGGGCGCTTTCGTACAAATCCAATAGCAGCCAGCACGATACGCCCGAATTCACGATGTACTTGCCGTAGTCACCGGCGTCGTACCAGCCTTTGGGGGCCGAAAAGGTGCCGGTTTGACCGGTCGATGCGTGGCGGTGCACCAGGGTGTCGGGGTGCCCGGCAGGCCTGGCCCATTTCCCGGCGAAGACCGAGTCGGTGGCGCTCGAGGCGCGGTTGTGGTAGAAGGCCTTCATGCCCATCTTCACCAGCTTGGCGTCGCGTCCGGTGCGCACTTCGAAATCGCTCGATAGCCTGTCCTTGCCTTGCATCACACGGTAGCGTCCTTCGGGCAATCGTGTCGGGAGCCAGATGGATTGGGCGCTGTCGGCGATCGCGTTCCAGTACGCAGGGGCAGGAATCCGTCCTTGCGCGAAGGCCTTGTTCGATTCCCCAACCACCGATACCAGCTTCCATTCGCCCGTCCGAAACGTGCCATTGTCCTGCCGAGGCAGGACCACAATCTTGGCAGACACGGGTTCGAACCCGATCTGGCTCAATCGAGCCGAAGGACTGGCATCTCCTGCCCAAGTCCGTGATATGAAAAGAGATAGGGCAAACGCGATGGAGCGATTCATGGTGGCTCGTGGTTTGGAAGTGAGTTGGACCGTTTCCGAGCCGGTTGGGTCGCCAAATGGGTTGATGCCGTTCAGACACGTTTTGCCACCGGTGACAGATTACGGATTTCCGGATCGATTCAGCGCTTGGCACGGGATTCAAGTGGTATATTTCCGCCGCTGTCGCCGCGGTCGGATCCGATGGAATATCATGACAAATTCCGTCAACTCTCTGGTTTGACCGCAGCCCACAACGATCCCAAAAGAGGAACGCATGGCTAACAAGTACGTCTACTTCTTCGGCGCGAACGCGTCCGAGGGCAACGGCACCCAGAAGAACCTTCTGGGTGGCAAGGGTGCGAATCTGGCCGAGATGGCTCGTCGCGGATTCAACGTTCCCCCCGGTTTCACGATCTCCACCGAAGTTTGCGTGGAGTACTACGACAACGGCAAGAAGTTCCCTGCCGAAGTCCAGCCGCAGATCAACGCCGCCGTGGCCAAGCTCGAAAAGGCTTTGGGCAAGAAGTTCGGCGACAAGAAGTTCCCCTTGCTGGTGGCCGTGCGCTCGGGCGCTCGCGAATCCATGCCCGGCATGATGGACACCATCCTGAACCTGGGCCTCAACGACGAAACCGTCGAAGCCCTCAAGGCAGCCACCGGCAACGGCCGCTTCGCCTACGACTGCTACCGCCGCTTCGTGCAGATGTACGGCGACGTGGTGATGGGCGTGCAGAAGAAGCACGAGAACGAAGAAGATCCTTTCGAAGCGATCTTGCACGCTGCCAAGCACGCCGCTCATGTCGAGTTCGACAACGAGATGAGCGAAGAGCAGATCAAGGGCGTGATCGCCAGCTACAAGGCCATGGTCAAGAAGGCCACCGGCAAGAACTTCCCGACCGACCCCCGCGAACAACTGCAGGGTGCGATCGAAGCCGTGTTCAAGTCCTGGATGAACGAACGCGCGATCATCTACCGCAACAAGTACAACATCCCCGCCGCCTGGGGCACTGCCGTCAACGTGCAGGCCATGGTGTTCGGCAACATGGGTGAGAATTCCGCCACCGGCGTCGCGTTCACCCGCGACCCAGCCACCGGCGAGAACATCTTCTACGGCGAATACCTCGTCAACGCCCAGGGCGAAGACGTCGTGGCCGGCGTGCGCACTCCGCTGAAGATCGCCGACATGGCGAAGGACCCCAACTGGGCCGCTTCGTACAAGGAATTGGAAGCCGTCCGCAAGAAGCTCGAGAAGGAATTCGGCGATGTCCAGGACATCGAATTCACCATCGAGAACAAGCGCTTGTTCATGCTGCAGACCCGTAACGCCAAGCGCACCGCTCTGGCCTACGTGAAGATCGCGCACGACATGGTCAAGGAAGGCTTGATGAGCCCCGAGCGCGCCGTCGAATCGGGCGATCCGGAAGCTCTCAACCAGCTCCTCCAGCCAATTTTTGACACCGCCGCCTACAAGGCAGCCCAGACCAACGGTGCCAAGATGACCGTCGGCCTGCCCGCTGGTCCTGGCGCCGCTTCGGGCGTGCTCGTCTTCTCGGCAGTCAAGGCCGAAGAAGTCGCCGCCACCGGCAAGAACGTGGTGTTGGCTCGTATCGAGACCTCGCCCGAAGACCTCCGCGGCATGATCGCTTCGCAGGGCATTTTGACCGCTCGCGGCGGCGTGTCCTCCCACGCGGCCCTCGTGGCTCGCCAGATGGGCAAGGTTTGCGTGGCTGGCGCCGGCGAAGTCGAAATCGACTACGAAAAGGGCACCCTCACCGTCGGAACCAAGACCCTCAAGGAAGGCGAATCCATCTCGATCAACGGATCGACTGGCGAAGTCTTCTCGGGTCTGATCAAGACCTCGCCTTCCGAGCTCTTGCAAGTTCTTGTCACCAAGACCTTGGACTCCAAGAACTCCAAGCTGTACCAGTACTACGACTTCGTCATGAAGTTGTCGGACAAGTACCGCAAGCTCGCGATCCGCACCAACGCCGACCAGCCCGACCAGGCCACCGTCGCCGTCTCGTTCGGCGCCGAGGGCGTTGGCCTTTGCCGCACCGAACACATGTTCTTCGACGGAGATCGCATCGACTCCGTCCGCGAAATGATCCTGTTCGCGGAAGAACACGCCAAGTACAAGGAACTGGTTTCCGAAGCCACCGACGAAGAGACCGTCAAGGCTCTGGCCGTGGAATACAAGGACGCCATCGCCCACTTCACCGGCGCTCTCGAGAAGCTTCTGCCCATCCAGCAGAAGGACTTCGAAGGCCTGTTCGAAGCCATGGCCGGCAAGCCCGTCACGGTCCGTTACCTTGATCCGCCCCTTCATGAATTCCTGCCTGCCACCAAGGAGCAGAAGCTCGACCTCGCCAAGAAGTTGGGCGTCACGCTGGAACGCATCGAAGCTCTGGGCCACTCGCTGCACGAATCCAACCCCATGCTCGGCCATCGCGGCTGCCGTCTGGGAATCGTGTACCCCGAGATCTCGGAGATGCAGTCCCGCGCCATCTTCCGCGCAGCCCTGGCTGTCGCGAAGAAGACCGGCAAGAAGGTCGTTCCGGAAATCATGATTCCTCTCGTCGGCTTCGACAAGGAATTGGAACTCCAGTTGGCCATCGTGCACCGCGTCGCTGCCGAAGAGTTCAAGGCCGCCAAGACCAAGCTCAGCTACATGGTCGGCACCATGATCGAAATCCCGCGCGCCGCTCTGACCGCGTCGGAAATTGCCAAGCACGCGCAGTTCTTCTCGTTCGGCACCAACGACCTGACCCAGACCACTCTGGGCATGAGCCGTGACGACTCGGGCAAGTTCCTGCCGTTCTACAACAAGATCGAAATCACGAAGGCCAACCCCTTCGCGACCATCGACCAGGCTGGCGTCGGCCGCTTGATGAAGCTGGCCATCGAAGGCGGTCGCGAGACCCGCCCCGAGATCAAGCTGGGCATCTGCGGCGAACACGGCGGCGAACCCTCTTCCGTCAAATTCTGCCACGACATCGGCTTGGCCTACGTGTCCTGCTCGCCTTACCGCGTGCCGGTCGCTCGCCTCGCCGCTGGCCAGGCTGGACTCGCCGAGCTGAAGAAGGCCAAGGCCGCCGCTGCTTCGGTGAAGGCTCCTGCCGCCAAGAAGGCCGTCGCGAAGAAGGCTTCCAAGCCCGCCAAGAAGGTTGCCGCTAAGGCTCCCGCCAAGGCTGCCAAGGCTCCTGCGAAGGCCGTCAAGGTCGTCGCCAAGCCCGCTGCCAAGAAGGTTGCCGCCAAGGCTCCGGCCAAGGTCGTGAAGGCTGCGAAGCCTGTTGCGAAGAAGGCCGTCAAGAAGGCTGGCAAGAAGAAGTAAGCTGAACCGCAAGGTTTGGTGAACGAGCCCTGTCCTCCGCAATGGAGGGCAGGGCTTTTTTGTTCTGTGTGTTGTACATAAATTGTCGATCTGGACTAAATGATCCGGCATTGTGGATTCGCCAAATTCCCTTTGGTGCCGATGCGAATCGGTGAATCGATCAACCTTTCCCGCCAAAGGCAATTTCATGCGCAAGTTCGCTCGACGATACTCGACTCTGCTAGCCCTGTCCCTGGCACTGCTCGCCGGATGCGACACGACGGAATCGAAGGACAATGCGACCACGCCGCCAACAGCGAACAACACGACCCCGCAGAACACGCTGACCTCCGCGCATTCCGTCACCGCGACAATTCCTGGCGCAGCGGGATCGATCGACACCTTCGTGGTGAAGCTTCCTGTCGATTCCGGAAGGATCTACGCCGTGACGATCGACAACCCGGTGACCAACAAGCTCAACGCCAAGCTCGTCGCTTCGAACGGTAGCCAGCTGACCTTCGCGATGTCGACCATCGACAACCTTGCTTCCGCGAAAGGGGTTCGCGATTCTCTTGCGTTCGTTACGACAAAATCCGACACGCTTCGGTTCTTGATCTACGGTGCGGGCGGCACCAGCATCCTGGCGAAGGTCGCTTCCGAGCCGGCGAACGGCGCGATCATCAAGACCTACCTGGCCGACGAATACGAATTCGACGATTTCGACTACCGCGCGGGCTGGATCACCACCGACAGCACGGTCCAGCAGCGGAGTCTCCATACCATCTACGATGTCGACTGGCTTCGTTTCCTCGTGGTGAAGGGGCGCACCTACAAGATCCACGTGCGAAGCGACGAGAATCTCGACAAGATCGAAATCGACCAGGTGGGAACGAATTTTG
>JBDKGS010000267.1:0-6174 GCA_039798065.1 Fibrobacterota bacterium
GGAGACCGCCAAGATCTTCGAGACGGATTCTGTCAGGGTGCATGCCACTTGCGTTCGCGTGCCGGTGCTGCGCGCCCACAGCGAAGCGTTGAACGTGGAGTTCGAACGCGAAGTCTCGGTGGATGAAGCCATGGAAGTCCTGCGCACTGCGCCTGGCGTCCAGATCCTGGAAGAGCCTGGCAAGAACCGCTGGCCCATGCCATTGGATGCCTCGGGCAAGGATCCGGTGCTGGTGGGACGCATGCGCAAGGACAAGAGCCAGAAGAACACTCTGGACTTCTGGGTCGTTGGGGATCAGATCCGCAAGGGCGCAGCCCTGAACGCGGTCCAGATCGCCGAAAAGCTCTTCGCGTAACCGGCGGATCGGGCTCAACCCACTTTGGTCTGGATTCTTCTAGCCACGCTGATCGTCTCGGCCATCTTCTTCTTGATGGTGTTCCGGCAGGCGAGCCGTGCGGAAGAGAGGTTGCGGTTGCTGGTGGTGAAGTTGGAGGGCCGCATCTCGCGGCGCTATGGCGCCAAGTTGGTGCCACCCGACCAGCCAGGCGCAGAAGAGGACGCCGAGTGAGCGCCTCGGGGTCGTGGGTCGAAGTCGATCGAGCGGCTCTGCAAGGCAACGTGCGTCGAATCCGCGAGATGGTCGGGCAGCGCCTGATCCTGGTTCTTGTGAAGGCCGATGGCTACGGTCACGGAGCGGTCGAGACCGCCAAGACGGTGCTGGCCGCCGGAGCCGATCGGGTCGGTGTGGCGCGTGTCCACGAGGGCGTGCATCTGCGCCGGTCGGGAATTGACGGTGTGATCCACGTGCTGGAGCCGTTCCATCCCGACGATCTTGCCGAATATCTCCGCTTCGACCTGATCGCCACCATCTGCGATCTGCCCGCGGCGTTGGCGTTGTCCACGCACGGCGTCCTGACCGGACGGAAATTGACAGCGCACCTGAAGATCGACACCGGCATGGCCAGGCTGGGTCTCCACGACACCCACGATCTGGCGACGATCGAGCGGATCCTGTCGTTGCCCGGCGTGGAATGGGAAGGCATCTACACGCACTTCGCCCGCGCCGACGACGACCGCGACACCACCGCCGCCCAGATCGCGCGTTTCGGCGCTCTGCTGGCGACCCTGGAGGCCAATGGTATCCGTCCGCCCATCGCGCATGCCGCGAATTCGGCTGCCATTTTCCGTCACCCCGAATCGTGGCTGCAGATGGTGAGGCCCGGCATCGCCGTCTTTGGGTACCCTCCCGACGGGGCGCCCGATTCCGGACTGGTTCCCGTGTTGCGCCTTCGTTCCACCGTGCGGCATCTCTCGTGGAAGGAGCCCGGGCAGCCTGTCAGCTACGGCGGATCATGGGTGGCCTCACGCCGTACCCGGCTTGCCGTCCTGCCCTTGGGGTATGGTGACGGATTTTGGCGTGGGAATTCCAATCGGCTTTCGGTGGAAATCTGCGGCAAAATGTGTCCACAGGTTGGACGCATCTGCATGGACCAGATGATGGTCGATGTCACCGATGTCCCCTCCGTCGAGATTGGCGATCCCGCATGGATCATCGGGCCGGGACCTGAACTTTCGGCCGAGAGGTTGTCGCGAAACTTGGACACCATCGTCTACGAAGTTCTCTGCGACCTGGGTCGCCGACTGGAGCGCGTCTTCGTCTGATTCGACGCGGTTTCCGAGTCTTCAGGCTCCGCGGTGAAGGGGAGGATACTTCAATACTGGAAATCTGGATCCGGTTAGTTATCTATTCCGACCCTCTTACCTTACCTCCTTACCAAACAGGAAACGAACCATGTCGCACGGAACTAGCGGAAACCCAGCAGTTGTCGGCCTTGCAGGCTTTGGACTCACCACCCTCATGCTCCAGTTCCACAACTTGGGAATGGTTCCCGAAATCGGCGCGGTCGTCGCGCTCGGCCTGATCTTTGGCGGCGTGGCTCAGCTGATCGCCGGCCTTCAGGAAAAGAGCATGGGCAACAACTTCGGTTATTGCGCGTTCACGTCGTACGGCGCGTTCTGGATCGCGCTGTGCTTGATCTGGATCTTCAACAAGACCGGCTTGTTCGTCACCAACGACAATGAAATGGGCTGGTTCCTGGTTGCCTGGACTCTGTTCTCCATCATTTTGTGGGTCGGGTCGCTGCGTATTTCCAAAGCCATGGCCTTCACCTTCACCACGCTGGTGATCGGCTTCATCCTGCTGGATATCGCGAAGTTCGTCGATCATTCCTATGCCTTCTGGGCCGGAGTGGACCTTGTCGCTTGCGCGCTGGGCGCCTGGTACATGATGGCCGCCGCGATCTTGAATCCGTTGTACGGCCGCACGATCTTGCCCGTGGGCAAGCCCGTCATCGGCGACTGATCGAATCGGCAGCTAATCTTCACCGACCAACCGACACTCTTTGTCGAGTACGGTGGTCCGCCAAGAACTATGCCTTCGCAGCGATGCTGCGGGGGCGTTTTATTAGGTGGCATTGGAGCTGGTTGGTTTGGTAGATTGACACCTCTCATGGTCCGACGTCCTTTCTACTCCCAGGCTTACTGCGCCCTCCTAGCCTTTCTGCTTCCAAGCGGGGTCATTGCGCAGACCGCCGACGATGCGGCCCGCGAGGTCCAACGGCTCCGTGTGCAGGTCGAACAGGAGCGCAAGGCGATCAGTCAGGATTCGGCTCGGCAAGCCGAATGGCGCAGCCAATCGAAGGCTCGGGTCGCGTCCATGCGCTCCGAAGCCCAACGGCTGGCCAAGGAACGCGACAGTTTGCGTCAAACGCTCGACCGGTCGAGCAAACCCAGGCCTCCCGCGCCTGCGCCGGTGACTCCCGCAGCGGCCCGCAAAAAGGCGTTTTCCGAAGCCTTGGCGCGCGAGATCGAAAAGACCTCCAACCTTTTGGTGCACGAAATGGATGGCGGCGCCGAACTCAAGGAACAGTGGTCGCGGCTGGCCAACGGATTGCGTCGCGGATCGGAAGATCCCTCCGAGGCTTTGGCACGGTTTCTGGACGACGTTTCGGAGCGCATCGACATGGCCCAGCGCATCTCGTCGCATCCGGGAAGTTTCACCGATGCTTCGGGAAGAACTTTGCGCGGCACCTTCCTGGAAGTGGGTGCCGCTCTTCAGGTTTTTGTGGAGCGAGAAGGAGCCAAGGCGGCGGTGCGTGTCAGAGGCGAATCCGCATTGCGCGAAGTGGGCAACCCCCATGACCTGGCCAAATTCGCTCACGCGGCGAAAATCCTCGCTGGGACGGGAGATCCTGGCTGGGTCTATTTGCCAGTCGCGGGAGCCGTGAAATGAAGCGCTTGGCCGCAAGTCTGTTGATGTGTGCGAGTTTGGCGTTGGCAGCGAATGCCCAACCTGCCCAGGCTCCGGCAGCAGCCAGCAAATCCCAAAAGCTGGAATTGGCGTCGGCCCAACGTATGCGCGACAGTTTGGTTGCCCTTCGTTGGGAAGCCAGGCGTCAGGCCTTGGCCGAACGGGATGCCTGGCAGCAGGATTTCAACCAAGTGCGCGACAGTTTGGAAACCATCCGGGAAGAACGCGCCCAGCTGGATGCGGAAGTACGCCGGTTGGCTCGCAACGAAGCGGAGGCGTTGGCTGCATCGGTCCCCCAGGTGGTGGCGAATCCAGCGGATCCGCTGGACGCCTTGCGTCGGAATCTGTCAGGTCGGCTGGAGGCCTTGCGCGAACGGGTGAGCCGGTCGGTTCCGGTCCGTCGTGACGAACGCCTGGCTGCGCTGGATTCGGTGCGCAGGGAGATCGCCGAGATTTCGGCGGTCGAAAACGGATTGGGCCGGGCGATCGGTGCCTGGCGCTTGGAATGGCAACGCACCCGTGGGACGGATTCCGTCGTGGGAATGCTGCCACGACCCGAGGGCGATCCGGCTAACGGACGGATTTTGTCGACAGGCGACCTGGGTGCCTGGTACCTTTCTCAGGACGGCAAAATCGCAGGTGTCGCGGTACGGTCGGGGCTGGGCGGTGCTTGGGAGTGGCGCGAAGACCTGTCGGATTCCACCAAGGCGGCGATCGCACAGTGGAACGACGCGAACGGATTGCTTCCGGTCGATCCGGGGTTGTCCACGCCCGATGGCGCTGGATTTTTCGCGGGCGGGCCACAGCCTGGATTCCGGGAGCGAATGGCCTCGTTTTTCAGCTTCCAAAAAGGGCCGTTGCACCTGGTCGCTCTATGGGCAGCTCGTTCGGTGATGGCGCTCCTGGTGTTCCTGGGCGCGGTCGTGGGATGGATCGGTTGGCGTCGCAGTCGGGTGATTTCCACGCAGGAGCGCGACAGGATCGGGTACGAAGACAAGATCCTACCGGGAATGAGCGATGCGAAAAAGGCTGCCGAACTGGTCGCCACCTGCCCCGACACCTATCTGGGGCGCATCGTGAAGCGCGGCGTGGAAAGTCGGGATTTGTCGCCCGAAGCCCTTGAACAGCTATTGACCGCGGTGGAGTCGGCGGAAACCCGCAAGCTCGAACACAATTTGTCGCGACTTGGCACCATCGGCTCCAACGCTCCGTTCATCGGTTTGTTCGGCACTGTGTGCGGCATTCTGGACGCCTTCGCCGCGTTGGGTCGCGAAGGTGCGGGGCCCCAGGCCGTGATGACCGCCATCGCCGAAGCGCTCGTGGCCACGGCGGTGGGACTTCTGGTCGCCATTCCCGCCATTTGGGTGTTCAACGCCCTCCAATCGCGTGTCCAGGAATTGTCGGGCCGGGCCAAGGAGCTGCGCACCTTGATGGTCGCCGCTTCGCTGGAGGCCGCCGTGCGGGGCGGCTCGAAGAAGGCCTAGGATGGCCGGCGACGCGGGAGCGCCACGCAGACCCATCACGGCGATCAACATGACGCCGCTGGTCGACATCATGCTGGTGTTGCTCATCATCTTCATCCTGGTCACGCAAGCGGTGGATTCGGCTTCGGTGCCGGTCAAGTTGCCCAAGGCCGCGAACGCTTCCACCTCGCCACCCACCGCGGTGATGGTGAGCCTGGACGCTTCCGGAGCCATCCGTGTCGACGGGCGGCCTTCGGATCGTCCCGCGTTGCGTCAATTTCTGTCCACTCGTGCCAAGCGCGACACTTCGTTGCAGGTGGTGCTTGCCGCCGACGAACGGCTCGCCTACGCCAAGGTGGTGCAGGTGCTGGACGATGTCCGTGGTGCGGGCGTCACGCGCTACGCCCTCAAGGTGCGCTCGGGCGGGCAATGACGATCGATCCGGGCCAATCATGATCCGGCGTTCGCCCGACCGTGTCAGGTATTCCCCCGATTGGAAGTCGATTCCGTCCGAAACGACCGCTCTGGCCGCGCCGTTCGACGCGGCGATCCATGTTCCGCACAGCCGGATCAAGAAAATCTCGACGTCAGTTTCTGTCGTGGCCGCCGTGGCGTTCGTCTTTTGGCTGGTCTTGAAGGCGCCGGGCAATGGCGAGGCGGGATTGCGACCGGCACAAAAAAGCGCGGACGTCCAGGTTGTTTCGGATGTTCCACCGGTTCCTCCCCCCAACGACCAGGTGATCGACCAGGAGATTTCTCTCGATCGACAACTTCCGACCACATCGGTCCCCACTCCGCCTCAGCCTCCCTCGGTGGGGCTTGTGGGCAGCGGAGAGATGGGTGGCAAAGGCAATGGCACCCCCGGACTGGACCTGGGCCTCGAGGGTGGGGGCGAAGGGATGGCGGTCGCCGCGGGCGGTGGTGGCAAAGGCAATGGAGCAGGCTCCGGAGTCGGCAACGGAGTGGGCTCGCAACGATTCATCTACCAACCGGGTCAGGTCGATCAGGACGCGCAGCCGGAAAAAATCGTCGACGCCCCTTATCCCCGCCGGGCACAGGAAGACGGGGTCGAGGCCTCGGTGCAGCTTCGCATGCTGATCGACGAACGCGGAAGAGTGGAGCAAACCGAAGTGCTGGGCGCTCCACCGGGTTACGGGTTCGACAACGCATTGAAAACCGCCGTCCAGCAATGGCGCTTCAAACCTGCCCGTCTTGGTGGCGTGCCGGTCCCCCAATGGGTGAACATGCCCTACAACTTCCACTTGTGATGGCGACGATGCGCCTACCGGTACAAATTCTGTCCGTGCTTTCGGTGCTCGCGGCATCGGCTTTCGCCCAGACCAAGATCGACATCTTCGCACAGGCGGGTGCCGCCTACGATTCGGGCAAGTTCGAGAAGGC
>JBDKGS010000268.1:0-6149 GCA_039798065.1 Fibrobacterota bacterium
AATCCTGATCGTTCGAATAGATTTCAAAGCCGTGCAGCACGATGACAGCGACGATGATCGCATCGATGGCGCTGATGGCGATTCCGTTTTTCATGCATCCATTCGCGACCTTCGCGGCGTATTCATAGGCTTCGGTCGTGATGGGCTCGTCCTCAAATGCCTGTAAATATTCCTTGAGAATCGCGTATTTATTGTCGTCTTTGATTCCCGTCAATATTTCTTGACGGATCGGCCCGATCATCGAAATGCGATTTTCCTGCATGAGCATTTCGATGTTTGCTCGCAGCTTCTGATCTTCGGGTTTGTTTCGCCGAAAAAACGTGCTCCATATGTTCGTGTCGATTAAGACTTGACTCATCGATTTCGCATCGACTTGTAGTCGTAGTCTTCGTCATATTCAATGGAACCAGCCAATTCGAGCAATTTGAATTGCTTGCGTTTGGCAATGAACTCTTTCAAGGCGAGCGTCACCGTCTCTTTTTTCGTTTTCAAGTGACCGATTTCAAGAGCTTCATTCAGGAGGGAATCATCCAGAGCCAGATTTGTCGACATACCGCACCTCCACACATGATCTTACACATTAATCTACACGCGGGGATGCAAAAGTCAAGCGCCATTGGTCACCACATTACGAGGGTGGCAGCAGATCTTCGAGGAAGAAGGCCGACAATTCGGAGCGTCCTGACAATCCCGCCTTGGCGTAGATCGCCATGGAATGGGCGCGGGCGGTCTTTTCGGCGGTCTGGCGGATCTCCGCGATTTCTTTCAGGCTCATCCCTTTGAGCAACAGAAAGGCCACCTCTTTTTCCGCCGTGGTCAATTTCCAGCTGGAAAGTTGGGCGTCGATGGTTTGGCTCAGGCCCGCCAGGTATTGATTGGATTGGGCGCGCCAGGCCACCGCCTCCTGTTGCAGCAGGGAAGAATGAAGGCGTTCTTGGGCCAGGGACTGCTTGAGCGAAAACGTGCCGCGCAACAGAAGCAGGAGGCCGATAAAAGCGGCTACGGCGGCGCTCCCTTCCACGGCGGCATGCCAAAACCGGACGCCTTGCCGCAAGTCGAGCAGCAAGTCCATCGTGACGAAGCCAATGATGGAGAGTAGGATCGCCGCGATGAAGATGCGTTCCTTGGGATTCATCGGAGCGTCCGCTTAGTCGTCGTCGCCATCGTCATCCTCTTCCTTTTCATCTTCGTCGGCGCCAGCCTTTTGATCGCCATGGTCTTTGCCCTCACCCTCGTTTTCCGCTTCGCCGAGCTGCAGGGATTTTCCGAACAGGTTCAAGACCTGAGTCGGCTTGTCATAGCGATTGTACAGGTAGAAACCGGAGGCCCCGACCAGGATGAGGAAGACAAGCCCTAGGACCGGATGGTTGTTTTCGATGCCGACTCGATCGGCCACCGCCACTTTCTTTCCATCGACCATGGACATTCCGATGGCGTCACCATGCTTATGGGCATGGAAGAAGACACCGGCGACATGCAAAATCGCCGTAATGGCAAAGGCATTGGCGAGCAGTTCGTGGACATCCTCCAACGCCTCATTCCCGCCTCCGTTTGTCATGGAATAGCCGGTGAAGGCCAGCCCTAAGGCCAAAGCCAACATCACGAGCGCCGCCCAGCTGGAAGCGGGGTTGTGGCCCAGCTCCGCTTCGGGTTGTCTTCCGAGCAGGCGTTTGAAATACGGCAATAGATCGAATGGATTCAGGGCAAAGGACGAGAAACGCGCATAACGGCTTCCGATCAAACCCCAAATCACCCGCAATACGACGATTCCTGCCAATAACAGTCCCAGCAGCATATGGTAAGCAAAGGCAGGGGACTCATCATCGATGGTCTTGGTGATCAAAAAGGCCATGACAAAAACCGCAGCGAACAACCCGTGAAAAAGCCGTGTTGGCCAGTCGAATACTTTGGTCTCTCTCATTGCGCATCTCCTTGTTCATGAAACAGGAGATTGCCTATTTCATCTGGCTATAACTTGATTCAATGCACTTGCGTTGACCAATAGGGCAAACGCCCCGAGCGGCGTCATGCGAGGGTTTTCGGCGGTCGTAGGTCATTTGCCCATCATCGGAAAAGACCGCGATTTTCTGTCGAACCCGACTGGTTCGGAAGGTGAGGGGGGGCTTCACGACAGCCAGCGGGGGAGCTTGGCGCTTTGCGGCATCTTTGATGCAGCCTAAACAAATGAGCAGTGATTTATATTGAGGGATGCCCCATTAATGGAGTCGCCATGATCGAACAGCAGCCACAGGAGCCTTCAGGGGAATTCCTGCTCTACACCACCGAAGACGGTCAAGCGAAGCTTGAAGTCCGCCTTGTGGACGAGACGGTTTGGCTGAGCCAGGCCCAATTGGCAGAGCTGTTCCAAAGCACGAAGCAGAACATCAGCCAGCACATCAAGAACCTTTTCGAAGAAGGTGAACTGCAGGTCGAATCAGTTGTAAAGGATTTCTTGACAACTGCCGCCGACGGCAAGAGCTACAAGGTCGCTCACTTCAATCTCGACGTATGCATCTCGGTGGGATACCGCGTGAAATCGCATCGGGGCACCCAATTCCGGATCTGGGCCACGCAGCGATTGCGCGAGTATCTGGTCAAGGGCTTCGCGATGGACGACGACCGTCTCAAGCGAGCTGGTGGCGGCAACTACTTCGACGAACTGCTGGCGCGCATCCGCGACATCCGCTCCAGCGAAAAGGTGTTCTGGCGCAAGGTCTTGGACATCTACGCGACGAGCATCGACTATGATCCGCGCACTGAAGCCTCACAAACCTTCTTCGCCACCGTTCAGAACAAGATGCACTGGGCCGCCCACGGCCACACCGCCGCCGAGATCGTGTTCCAGCGCGCCAATGCCGAGAAGGCCCAGATGGGGATGACCAGCTTCGCCGGAACTCGCCCTACGAAGTCCGAAGCGGTCGTGGCCAAGAACTATCTGGACGCCACCGAACTCGACACCCTGAATCGCATCGTGAACATGTATCTGGAATTCGCCGAACTCCAGGTGCTGGGCCGCAAGCCCATGTACATGGCCGATTGGATCTCCAAGCTCGACGACTTCCTGCGCATTTCGGATCGCGATCTACTATCGGGTCCCGGATCGATTGCCCACGAGGAAGCCCTTCGTAAAGCGCAGATCGAATACGACAAATTCCGTCAAGCCATCCTGGAATCGAAGAATCCTGTCGAACAGCACTTCGAAGCCGCCATCAAAAAGCTGACCCAACTCTCCAAAGCGAAGCCCGCAAAGCCTCCGAAGGAACGGAAATAGCTGCAGTTCTTTCCTGTCCCCGGTCGCTTCAAAACGCTTGGGCGAGGTCGACCACCCAGGCATCGGGCCAATTGCCGTTGTCGTGTTTTCCGTTGTAGGCTAGATCCAGGCGGAAGTTGAAGATGCCCAAAAGTGGATAGCGCAATCCAAGCCCGACGGCCACGCCTTGCCCGTGGGGCTGATGGGCCGAGCCCTCGCCACCCGACAGCGCAAATCCTGTCTGGAGGTTCCAGACCTTTCCAAAATCGTAGAAGGGGACGAACTCCAGGGGAACCAGTTGTTTCCACAGTCCCGTGTTGGGAGCCATCCCAAAGGCGAACGGGGCGATGCGCAATTCGTACGAGTTCAGGACATACGCCAAGGTCTGGTTTTTGGTGGAACAGACGGTGTGCCCCAGGCTGTCTGGTTCGGTTTCGGGGCACAGATCCCGGAAGCCGTAGCTGCGGACGCTGCGGCCTCCTCCCAGGAAGAAGCGGTCAGAATTTGTCCCACCCTCTCCGAAGAAGCGCCCGCCATCCAAACGGATCGCCAGCTTGATCTGATGCAGCGAAGGATGGTAGTAGTAGTACCCCGATTGCATTTCCAACCAGTTGTGGCGGAACTCGGTAAACCGGAATGTTCTGTCTTCCAGGAAGGGGCCGCCATTGCCCCAACTGGGAGCGAAGCGAACGCCTCGGCTGGGGTCCAAGGCCTGGTTGAGGAAGCTGAAATAGGCGGTCTGGATGAAATTGAGGTTGAGGGAACGCTCGCGACTGTCCAGGCTCAGCATCCTGCTTTTCGATTCCAGCTCGGCGTCGCCGACCAGACGCAACCAGTAGGACCAGGGCCAGGTCAGCCTGGCGCTGTTGAGAGCTTGGAAGTCGCCACCGAAGTTTCCCGCGTCCGCCGCCACCGATTTGTCCTGGGTCCAATTCACACCCAGATCGTCGTCGAAGCGGATCAAATATCCGAACAACAGCGGCGACCCGTACCCCAGGTACAGATTCTGTCGTTGGGAAGCCAAGGCGAGACCACCGCGCAATTCGGTCAGGGATCCGGCGACGTTGCTGTGGCGGGCGTCCACGGACACACCGAATCCGGAATAGGTCTCGTAGAAGGCGGAAGTGCGAATGTTCCCGGGTACGCGTTCTTCCAATTGCAGCGTCAAACCGCTGGCGTGGGCGGGACCGGGAAGCAAGGTGTCGCGCAACCGCACGTAGTTGAACGCGCCGGTGTACTGCAGTTTTTCGATCCAGCGATCGCTCTCGGAAATGCGGACCGTATCGCCCTTTTTCACCTTGACCAAGGAGCGCAGCAAACGCTCCTGCGTGATCCCCCCGAGGCTGTCGGAGGGCCAGGCGCGTTGGTCGCGGATGAACAAGGTGTCGAACAAGACCGGATAGGAGGGCTCCACCAGGTAGTCGACCTTCACGGTATGGGTGGAAGCTTTGACCCAGATTTTGTCGTCGACTTTGGCGTGCACGTAACCGGAATTCCCAAATCGCTGCAGCAGGAAACGGCGATCTTCGAACACCATGTTCTCTTGATACGGCTTTCCCGATTGAACCTGGAATTCGGAAGTATCGATTCGCACCGGAGAAGGGAGGCTGGCCGGTGTTGCCGAGGCAGCGGAATCCGCAGGAGGTGTCGCACCCGATTTGCTTGGCACGATCACCACCTGGACGGTATCGAAGCGGTACCGTTCCCCTTCGCGGATGGTCATCACGGCATTCCAGTCTTCCTTGCCGCCGCCATTGCCAGGCGCAATAGGGACATCCACCTGGGCATCGAAATACCCGTTGCGCCGGTAGAGATCCAAGACGAAAAACTGCGCGTCTTCCTGCCAGGTGAGGAGACCGTCTTTCTTGAAATTCTTGGGCTCTGAAGAGATGCCTTCTTTGATGAGGCGATCACTCAAAAAGGAGTTGCCGTGGATCTCGAGGTCGATCCCGGCGGTGGCCGCGTTCCCCAGCAAGAATACGGAGACGATCCCCCAACGACCCTGGCGCGACAGCATTGGGCGATCGATGCCAAACCAGGTCCTCATGGGGTGCGGTCCCGGTACGCCGAGTCCTGGTTTTTCACTTCTTCCCGCCGCGATTTGGCGGCGGCGGGAAAGGCGGCAGGGTGATTTTTCACCCACCAGATCTCCCAAAAATCATAGTTGTAGTTCAGGCCCAATCGCTTCTTCAAGGCTTCTTGATTCTGTAGAGTTTGGGTCGGATTCGGATCGGTGAAGATCGCCGCTTCCACGTTGACGTGGTTCTCGAATCGCCGCCGCCAAATCGGGTCGTCGATGAAGCCAGGGACAGGCGGTCGCCATTCCAGCCCTACGCGATAATTCCAGGGATTGCTGGACAGGGTGTTTTCGGGAGCGTAGGCCGATTTCACCCGCAGGCGGGTGCGCCAGAATTCCTTGCTGAGCAGTTCGATCGCGATGGCGTCAGGAGACCCCGACGCGGACGATTTCGCCGACGAAGTGTCGACGGTTTTATTGCTACCTGCCAAGGCGCCCAAGCCCGTCACTTGGACATTGGAAATCCAGTGCCCCGAGAGCTTTCCCGCCGCATCGGACAAATAGCTGCTGGCCAACGGCTCGAGCAACCCCAAGGCTTGCTGCTGGTAGGAAAGGCCCGATCCTCCTCCGGTCATGGCCGACGAATAACAACCCCGTCGCACCGAATAGACCAGCGCCGCGACTTCCACTCCGGCGCCGCTGGCGCCCTGACAATCGCTGTCATAGCTGAATTGGAGATTGGACAATTCGCCGGTGAGATGGGTGGTGATGTTGCACGAGTCCAAGGTGCCCGCCTCGCAATTGCGGGCCAGACGTTTTTCGGCTTGCAGCTCGACCAAACCTTCTTCCAAAGGGATGTTCAGCCATTTCAAATCCATGCGC
>JBDKGS010000269.1:0-6098 GCA_039798065.1 Fibrobacterota bacterium
ATGATCGCCGGGTCGTCGCCGTAGGCCCGATCACCGTGCAATTCCACGAAATCGGTGAAGGACGCGTTGATGTGGTCCATCGCGTAGGGACGCCCCGATCGACGGGCGATTTCGACCCGATTCCAGGCGGTGATCTTCTGCTGGGTCTTGGCCAGAAGCTGTTCACGCTTCTTTTCGAGGCGGACGATTTCGCTGTCGAGATCGATCCCGTTCTCACGGGCCATCGTACGCATCTCGGCGATTTTTTGCTCCAAGGCCAGAACCGGCTGCTCGAAATCGAGACCGCCACCTTTTGCCATGTTCATTTGGAACGCTCCGGTGGAAAAGTGTTGTCCAAGGTAATATCCACAAGCACGGGTACTCCAGCCTGGGAAGCCGGCAAGGCCAGGAGGATGCGAATCCCTTTCATCTGGCTCAGCTGCCTGAGGAGACCTGCGATTTCGGCCGAATCTCCTGGTACGACGATCGCACTGATTTCCATCGCGTGCAAGGCCGGCGTGGCATGCGGCATCCGCGCCACGGTCAAGATGTCTTCGTGCCCCCAGGAGTCGCTTTCCTCGACCGCCAACAATCCCAGCACTCTGACTTGCGAAGAATGCGCAAGCTTTCGAGCAAGCTCCAAGGCGCCAGGCCCGGTCCCGGCAACCACCGCCCGACGTGGGTCGGGTCGCAATTTCATGGACCAACGGTGCCGCAACGCCACCAGACCAACCGCCGCCGCAGCCCCCAGGATGAAACTCCCACGGGAGAACACAGCGCTCTTCCAGATGAACCCGGTGGTCAGGAATCCAGCCGCGCCCGCAAGAAGCGCACTGGGAAAACGCAGACGCCCCGCACCGGCTTGGGAGTATTCACCCGCCACCATGAGCATCCCCATCATCGAGGCGCTCAACACCACATGCCAGATCCAGTCGGGACGGCCCGGTGTCAGATAGATGGTCGCGCTGGTGAGGTACAACCAGACGAACGAAATGGCGAACAAAGCCAGATTGATGGACGCAAGGTCCACGGCCATTCGACGCCAGCGATGGAACAAGGTCCCCAGATGGCCACCCGTCGCCAACATGCCCGCCAAAATGGAGAGGAGCCCTCCCATGAACGCGCCCACACCGAAATTCTTACGGGCAAAGGTCACCATGGCGCGATAGAAATCCATGCGGGCGCCCCAAGGCCGCGCCGCGGCGCTTTGGCCCTTGTGGTGCACGATGCTGGAAGTGCCGCAGTACCAGACCTTCCAGCCCGCTTTGGCGACCCGAAGGCAAAGGTCCAAATCCTCTCCATACAGGAAAAAGATTTCGTCGAAACCTTCCACCTGGCGGTACACCTGGCTGCGAATCAGGAGAAACGAACCCGATACAGCCTCGACAGGATACGACTCGTTGGGCTCAAGGTATGCCAGATTGTACTTGCCCAATACCTTGTTCTTGGGGAACAGGAAGGACAATCCCGTCAGGCGCCAAAAGGCCACGGCGGGAGTGGGGATGGATCGCCTGCAAGCCAATTGCAACTGGCCGTCGCCGTCCAGGATGCGGCAACCCACGATTCCCGCATCGGGTTTGGATTGGGCGAACTCAAGGATTTCCTTCAAGGTGCCCGGGTACACAACCGTGTCGGGGTTGAGGAACAGAATCCATTCGCCCGAAGCGAGGGCCGCCCCTCGATTGCATCCGATCGAAAACCCCAAGTTGCGATCCATGGCCAGGAAACGCACTTCCGGATAGACTCCGGACAACCTCTCGACGGTTCCGTCGCCGGAATCGTTGTCGACTACGATCACTTCGTGCCGCGGTGAATCGCCCACAACCGCCCGGAGGCTGTCCAGGCACAACCGAAGCCGTTCCCGCACCTTGTACGAGACGATGACGATCGACAATTCCACCTTGCGATTTTCGGTCAAAGGCGACCCAATCGGAGACGAACGACCAAAAGCAAGGCCTCGCGGATGATCTTGCCCGACATCTTGCTCACGCCTGCGGCGCGATCGACGAAGACGATGGGCACTTCGGCGAGCTTGAAGCCCTTTTTCCAAACCTTGTAGTGGATTTCGATCTGGAACCCGTACCCGCTGGCGGAGATGTTCTCAAGATCGATCGCGGCGAGAGCTTCGCGTCGGAAAACCTTGAAACCAGCGGTGCAATCGAAAATGGGCAGACCGGAGACGAATTTCGCGTATTTGTTGGCGCAGTACGAGAGCAACAACCGCGACATGGGCCAATTGACCACGTTGACGCCAGTCAGGTAACGACTCCCCACCACCAGATCGGCTTCCATGGATTTTTCGATCATGGGCATGACGTACTTGGGGTCGTGCGAGAAGTCGGCATCCATTTCGAAGATGCGTTCGTAGTCACGCTCCAGAGCCCAACGGAAACCGGCCACGTAGGCGCTCCCCAGTCCCAACTTGCCAGATCGGCGCATCAGATGGACTCGATTGGTCTTGCGCGTCCATTCCTCGGCAAGATCACCTGTGCCGTCGGGCGAACCGTCGTCGACCACCAACACCTGGATCGGCTCGGGGAAACCCATGAGGATTTCGATGAGCTTGGGCAGGTTGTCCTTCTCATTGTAGGTCGGGATGACGATCAGTGTCTTTGGCGTGGTCAATTCTTCCTCCGAATGGGTGTCAAAAATCTACTTCCTTGCCGGATTGCGATGCCTTCATTAAATTTTCCTCCCTCCACGGTGGCTGTAGCTCAGTTGGTTAGAGCTCCTGATTGTGGTTCAGGAGGTCGTGGGTTCAAGTCCCATCAGCCACCCTTCGTGCAGAGAAGGTCGTCCCAGCAATGGGGCGACCTTTTCGTTTTCAGCCTTCGAGTTCCCTGCGATCCCCCCGCATACCCGGTGAAGAAGGGTTGGACAAGAAACGACAAAGGCGTCCACTGGAGAGACGCCTTTTGGAGCTACAAGTCGGTTCTGGGCGGCTCAGGCCGGTCCGACGGGCTCGATGGCGTCCTTGATCTCGGAGCGCTTGAGGAGCCCGTAGATGAATCCCACGGTGGTGTAGACGGCGATCATGCCGCAGAGCACCTCCGGAAGGATCATCGCCAAACCGAAGATGTAGCCGGAGACCACGCAGGCGATCTGGAACCAGTTGAAGGCCTTCGATTTGCGACTCACGAGTTTGGAGATGTAGAAGCCGGAGATCATGAGCGCAGCAAGGAAGATTTGGAACCCCACCAAGGCGGATGAAACCACCGGGGGGAATTCGGTGCCGTACTGCTTGTAGACCAGCAGGAAAGCCAAGGCGACCCAACCCCCGGAAAGGGTGGACGGCATGCCCACGAAATACCCCTTGAGGCCAACCTGGGCCACATTGTAGCGGGCCAGGCGCCATGCCGCGCACAAGACGTAGAAGGAAAGCCCCACGACCATGATGGGAAGGTTGTCCTGGGCCCATGTGGGAGAAAGAGCCCGCAATCCGTGGAACAGCAGCATCGCAGGCGCAAGGCCAAATGCCACGAGATCGGCCAGCGAGTCGAACTCGGCACCAAACGCGCTCGAGGCGTTCAGGCGCTTGGCGAAGAATCCATCGAGCTTGTCCAAGAGGACCGAGTACACGATCAGCCAGGCGGCCAACTGCAGGTACGAGGTCTGATGGATCCAGAGGAAATCGATCTTCTCTGTTCCCATCGAAGACAGGACAAGGGAGAACGTTCCCATCAGGAAATTCAGGCTGGTGAAGAAATTCGGGACGGCGTAGCGGATCTTGCCCATAGGTGGGTAGCGATGTAGCAATACTCGCCGTAGCATGAAAGGGAGTTGTGCGATCTTCCCTTCGCGCACAACGCGTTCGAAACAACCCGCCCCCCCGAACTCCAGGACAGGATCAGGCCGGCTGTGGCTCCAGGCGATACCCGGCACCGCGAACACTGGTCAACAGCACCGGATTGGCGGGGTCCACTTCCAATTTTTGTCGCAGGCGCATCAGGAAGTTGTCGACGGTGCGGGTGCTGGGAAGATTGTCGGCCGAATATCCCCAAACGCGCTCCAGCAGATCTTCTCGGCGCACCACTTCGCCGATGTGCGACGCGAAGTCGCGCAGGATCTCGAACTCGCGGGTGGACAGGTCGATGGGTACGCCTTCCACCCAGCAGCGGAATTGACGGAAATCGACACGAACGCGGCCGTGCCACTCCACGGTGTCCACCTGGACGGGCGAACGCATGGCGCGCCGACGCAGGAGATTGCGGATACGGGCGATCAATTCGGCAAGCGAGAACGGCTTGGTCACGTAGTCGTCGGCACCCAAAGTGAGCCCGGCGACCTTCGAGGCCTCGTCGGACCGAGCGGTCAGCATGAGGATGGGCATGTCGGGCTTCTGGGCGCGAAATTCGCGACAGATGTCAAATCCCGACTTGCCCGGAAGCATCAGATCGAGCAGTACGATGTCCGGAGAGAAGGACGCAAGCTTTCGCACCGCCTCGACGCCATCGATCGCTTCGTCGACTCCGAAGCCTTCGAGTTCCAGGGTGACCCGAAGCCCAGATCGGATGGAGGCGTCATCTTCGACGACAAGGATTCGGGCTTCAGGCATTCGGTTCCTCCACTAACGGCAATCGGATTTCGAACGTGGTCCCGCGACCCTCGTCGCTCTTCAAGACCACCTCTCCCCCGTGAAATTCAACGTTTCGACGCACGATGGCAAGGCCTAGACCGGTTCCGGCCACAGTTCGCGTCAATTCACCACCACCACGGTAGAACCTTTCGAAGACCCTTGGCTGATCTTCTTGGGGTATTCCTGGACCGTTGTCCCTCACCCGCAAGACCACGTCGGGACCTTCGGCGGCAAGGGAAACGTGGACGAATCCGCCGTCTTTGCCATATTTGAACGCGTTGTCGACCAGGTTTTCGATCACAGGCCTCAGCAAACTCGAGTCGCCCGCGACCCAGGCGTTGGCCACGTCCACCGAGAAATCGATCCTCCGCCGCGCCGCCAGGCCTTCGAAGGATCGGCTCGCTTCCCTCACCAGCGCACCCAGGTTCAACGGCTCCTTGCGCAGGATGGCCGCCCCCGCCTCGCCACGGGCGAACGAAAGCAGGCCTTCGATCAAACCTTGCAAGCGCCTGGCTTCGCGCAGGATGGTCTGCCCGAACTCCCCCGATCGCTCGCCGGCTCGACCACCGGCAAGTAGTTCCGCGTAGAGCGCGATCGAGGTCAACGGGGTCTTGAGTTCGTGCGACACGTTGCTGACAAAATCCGTCTTCATCGCCAACAGGTCGCGCTGGGCGCGGATGGATCGCGTCGCCATCGCGGTGGCTCCCACCAGCACGAGCAGCGACAACCCCAGCAGCGCCGAGACCAGCACAGAACGGAATCGCGCGGCGTCTTCCGAATGTCCTGCGCTCCAGACCACAACCGACCAGTTGGGGAATCCCCCCGGTACCGCGACCTTCTCGTCGGGAAGCCTTGCCGGAATTTGTCCGGAGATGCCGAAGATGACGCCCGACGCGTCCTGGAGGCCCAGGATCAATTTTCCCGACGTGTCGGTGGACGTGGAATTCTCGAGGATCTCCCGGCGCAAAAGCTTTGCGCGCAACGCCACCTCGGAGAACCTTCCGACAGCCACCATGCCGCGCGGCAGATCCGGAGGGGCCAGGACAAGCCAAATTCTGTCATGAACGGGGACCAATCGCGTCTGCGGCACCCGACCAAGCGAATCGAACAGGGTGGATGCTTCGCGCCTGACCTTCACCTGCAGCGATCGCCGACGCAGCGCCTCGCTCTGGTCGTCCAGAAGATTCTTCCAATGCGGGCGGGTGGACAGGTATGGCGCCACTTCCCGGCGCCCTCTCTCCACTCGGGAATCCAGATCCTCCGGGAGCAGCGCGTCGGAAGCGTGGAGCGTTTCCAGGATCCACTCCTCGAGCCGTGTCAACCGGGTGTCGGGGTCGGCACCAGGATCGAGCAGAAAGGTGCTCCACAGACCCTCCACCTTCAGCGAGTCGTCCCGGACCATTGGGTGTGGAAGCGCAAGATCCTGCGATCGCACCTGGACCGCATCGAACCAGGGCGGTGGGATACGAGGAATTCCAAGCCCCGCATCCAGCGCCCAGCGCTCGAGGTCCATCTGTGCCGCCATGCGCAGTTCGCGAGCCGC
>JBDKGS010000270.1:0-5958 GCA_039798065.1 Fibrobacterota bacterium
CGCCCAGGATGCGATCCACGATGCTGGCCCAACGATCGGCCTTGGCCTTGTCGCCGGTCAGACCGTAGTCCGCGGCGGCCTTGGCGTCGAGCTGGAACCGGATGTAGTCGTTGAACATCTTGGGGAGATCGCCCGCAGGGGTTTGAGGGCCCATCCCTGAATTCTTTTTCCAGTTCTCCCAGGAGGCCTTGTCCATCGAGCCGTTCTTCCAGGTCGCGAGCAGATCGGACGCGTTCTGGGAGTTCGAAGGTGCCGGAGCCTTGCCAGCGCATGCGGCGAGCAAGGAGACTGTCCCGGCGGCGAGGAAGATTCTAGGAAGGCGCATTCGGTTCTCCGTGAGGAGTGAGGTTTGCAAATTTCTGTCCACGGCCGCCACTGGAGGCCGCTGGAGGTCTGACAAAATAAACACCTGTCGAGAAAAGTCGACTGGTCAGGAAATGGCAGCGATCGCTTCTTCCAGCGTATCGTGCAGTTCGAGGAGCGTGGTGGCTCCGATGATTTCGATGATTTCGTAGACCGGTTCGGAAACCTGGCACAATCTGAAGGACCCGCCGCGCTCCCGAGTCACCCTGCTGAAATGGAGGATGACACCCAGCCCGGTACTGTTCACGTAGCGCAAATCGCGGCAATCCGCGATCAGATGGAGGATGCCGCCATCGAGCAGGGATGTGACTTCTTCCAACGCACGCTCCACGGCGGAAGCGTCGAATTCTCCCGACAGTTGGATCACCCGGGCGTCGGCGCGCGTGGCGACCGGCAGGACGTTCAATTCCAGTGCGTGGTTCATACTTGGAAAAGTAAGCCTAAGATGGGCAATCTCAGGAGGCTTTGAAAACGACAAGTGTTCTGTCGTCGGTGGGAGGGGTGGTTTTCCGGAAGTTGTCGAGGTCCGACAACAGAGCTTCGCACAGCTCTTCCGAGGGTAGATCCTTGAATCGGTCGAACGATTTTTCGAGACGGTCCAAGCCGTAGGCCTGTCCGTCGGGGCCGCGGCAATCCGTGACACCATCCGTGTAGAGCAGGATCGAATCGCCAGCGGACAAAAACAGTCGCTTCTCTTCGCGGGGCAGGAACCTTTCCCTCTGCAATCCCAAAGCGAGCCCTCCGGTTCGGATCCGGTGGATTTTCTGATCCAGGCTCGAATACCAGAGGATGTGTTCGTGACCTGCGCCGCTCCAGGTCAACAGGCGATCGTGCGAACTCCATTTCAAAGCCAAGAAGGTCATGAAGGTGAACGGGTCCAGTTGGGGAACCAAACGCTCCTCCAACGCACGGATGAGTCGCGATGGAGTGGTCGCCGGGTCGTGGTCCACCAGCAGATGCAAAGTGGTGCGCACGATCAGCATGATCATTCCCGCAGGCAGACCTTTTCCGGATACGTCGCCGATCACCGCCAGGAGCTTGTCGTCGGCCAAGGGGATCAGATCGTAGTAGTCGCCACCCACTTCCCGTGCCGGTAGAACGCGGGCACCCACCATGAGCCCGGGCATTTTCGGCATGCTTCGGGGGAGCAGGCTGCGTTGGATCCGCGAGGCGATCTCGAACTCGCGCGAAAGCCGGGAGTCTTCCTGGAGACGGTGGTAGACAGCCTCGTACTGGAGGCTGAAAACCGCCTGTTGCGCCAAAAAATCCAAAAGATGGAGATCGACCGGGGAGAAACCTTCCCGATCGCCAGGCAAGGAAACAAGTACCAGTCCGAGAGTCTTGCCGCGACTCCGGATGGGGGCTGCCGCCAGGCAATGAACATGCAGCGACTGCAAGGCGTAGGCCTCGGCTCGGTCCGTCTCTTGGATTTCGCGGGCGGGGGCCGCCTCGGTACCGGGAAATTTGGACAGGATGATCTGGGCGGTGAGCGACGAGGCAGGGTCCTTCGCCAAGTCGCGAAACACACCCTTGGAAACCATGCACAGGAGCCGGTGGGAAAGCGTGCCGGAATCTGACTGGGGGATTTCCTTGTAGAGGAAAATGGCGCCTCCGTTGGCACCGGAGGACTGGGTCGCGAACCCAAGGAGGGCTTCGAGCCGTTCCAGCGGGAATTCCTCGTCCTTGGAGGACATCGAGCCCGTCGATCCCTGCATGAGGTCGTGGAGCACCTGGGGTTGGAGGGCTTCGCGGGCGCGTTGAACGCGCAGCGAGTTTTCCCGTCGGATGCGCGACAAAGCCTGGGTGGCGGTCAAAACCGCGGCGACGATCGAAAACGGCAACCACCAGCGCTCCTGGAGAACCGTTGCACCAAGCAGCAACGCGGCGGCAAATCTTGTCCAACGCACCCATTTGGCCGGGGTGGTGTAGATCGTGAGGGCTTCGAACACGAAATAACCGGTGATCCAGGCAAGCCTGGACGGAATCTGACAAGGGGTCCCCGTGCAGACCGCGGCCACACCCACGAACGGGGGAATCAAACCCGCGACGATGCGGCGGGCTTTGAGGAATCGGGGCGAGAGACCGCTGCGCAGATTGGCAATTCCCCCTTCGGACATGGCCACCATCAGGATCATGCCGCCAAAACAATTCCAGATGTATTCGCGATCGGCAATCCAGGCGAATTGGCCCGTGATAGGTCCCACCTGGGCGGCGACTTCCAGCAACACAAGTACCGTCAGGGAGGCCACCTGGAGCCACCCCGCCCACCACAGCCGCCCACGGTTGGTCAGTGCCAAACCCATGAATGGCAGAGGCAGGAGCCAGAGGATCAGATTGAGGGTTTCGCCCAGATCGAAGGTGGGACTCAAGTCGTCACCGCCGGTGGGTGGAGCTTGTAGATGAACGAGATCACTTCGGCGACGGCCTGGTAGAGTTCCGGGGGGATGGGCTGTTCGATTCCGACCTTCCCCAACGTTTCGGCCAGCACAGCGTCTTCGTGGACCGGAACCTTGGCGGAACGGGCCAGTTCGAGGATTCGATCGGCGACCTTTCCGTAACCACCCGCGACCACGCGGGGGGCGTCGTCCTGCTCGCGTCGATAGCGCAACGCGACAGCCACTTTCCGACGCGTCGCGGTAGCGAGGTCGGCTTGGGTTCCTTGCATCTGTGAATAGTACAGTTTTTCAGAAATTGGTGCTGCGTTGGAATCGAGCTTTCGCCACGGCAGCTGGCACGAAGGCGTCGCCATGTCCGGGCAACAAGGTCCAGCTTGCCGGCAATCTTTGGATCCGGTCGAGCGTGCGTTCCTGCTCGAATTCGTTGCCGAGCCACAGGTCGCAACGTCCCGCGGCGGACGCGAAACACGCATCGCCCACCAGGCACAAGGAAATTTCGTCGGCGATGAAGCCGCAGTGGCCGGGGCTGTGGCCGGGAAGATGGATCACCTCGAGGTGTTCCTTTCCGAATTCGATGCGCGACCCTTCGCTGAACTCCTCGTCAATTTCCGGCAACTCGGGTACCGGCATGCCCAATTCGCGGCACTGTTCCTCGATGGCTTCCCACAACGGCCAGTCGGCCCTGTGGACGGCGACGCCGCAGGAGGTGTCCTCGCGCAGCGCGGGGATGGCTCCGAGGTTGTCGACATGGGCGTGGGTGAGGACGATGGTCCGCAGCGAAATCCCATGCGTGAGCAGCAGATCGAAAATCTCGTCGGGTTCGCCACCGGGATCGACCAGAACGCCCTCCCGCGTTTTGCCGCACCAGAACAACGCGGTGTTGGTCCCGAGGTCGCCGGAGGGGAAGATCAGGTGTTCGAGCGCCATGGGAAGCCTTCCTGGGAGCAATCGACCAGCCGAGCCGGCATGGACGGGTCGATCCAGACCGCTGTGCGCATGCGCACCCAGTCGCCGTTGTTGATGTAGGTGCCTTCGGGGCCGTTGGTGAGCATCGGCCGATGGGAGTGTCCGTGGACCACGCCCGCGAGGTCGAATTCCGTCATCCATGCGCGCATGGTCGGTTCCATCTCGATCGTGCTGGCGGCCGGGCCCGGCTCGACATAACGCGAGCCGGCCCCCACGGCCAAGGCGAGCCGCAGGGCGATGTCGGGATGGATCAGGTTCCAGAGGCGCTGGATGACTGGGGACCGAAGGATTTTGCGGACCACGCGGTCGCCGCGTTCGGAAGGGGGGACCGCGTCGCCATGGATCGCGAGCCAACGCCGCGTCCCGATCTCCAGACAGAATCCGTCGGGATGGACCTGGGCGCCGCAGATTTCGGCGAGTTTGGGGCCGATGGCGAAATCGTGGTTGCCTGCGACAAATTTTGTCCGCACGCCGGAATCCGACAGTTTTCGGACGGCATGCAGGAATTCCCAGTGTCCGTGCGGTACCGCGTGGCTCCATTCCCACCAGAATTCGAAGGTGTCGCCCCCGAACACGAGATCGTCGATGTTGCCTGGAACCGAAGCCAGGAGTTCGAGCAGGCTCCCCAGCCGCTGGAACTTGTCGAAATCCGTCCCCATGTGGAGGTCGGAGAGGAACAGCGTCCGTCCGGACCGCACAGGGGTTCGCGTCAAGGGCCGGATCCAATCCGGAACCCAGGCCTTCGATCGGATCGCGGCGCTCACGCTCGCTTAGGTGCCCGGATGATAGTTGGGAGCTTCCTTCGTGATCTGCACGTCGTGGGGATGGCTTTCCTTGAGGCCAGCACCCGTGATGCGGATGAATCGCGCCTTCTTGTGGAGGTCGGCCACCGAGGTCGCGCCGCAATAGTGCATGGTGGCGCGCAAGCCGCCCATGAGCTGGAAGACGGTGTCCTTGACCGGACCGCGGTAGGGAACCTGACCCTCGATCCCTTCCGGAACCAATTTCTTAGAATCGGTGACGTTCGCCTGGAAGTAGCGGTCCTTGGAGCCGTGCTGCATGGCGCCAAGCGAGCCCATGCCGCGGTAGGCCTTGTAGGAACGACCCTCGAACAGAACGATTTCGCCGGGACTTTCGTCGGTGCCCGCGAAGAGCGAGCCGAGCATGACCGCGGTGGCACCTGCGGCCAAGGCCTTGGAAAGGTCGCCGCTGTACTTGACGCCACCATCGGCGATCAAGCCGACGCCGGCCTTCTTGGCGGCCGGAGCGCAAGCCAGGATGGCCGAAAGCTGGGGGTAACCCACGCCCGCAACCACGCGTGTGGTGCAGATGGAGCCGGGGCCGACACCGACCTTCACAACGTCGGCGCCTGCTTTGGCGAGGGCGGTGACCGCCTCGGGAGTGACCACGTTGCCTGCCACGATGGCAACCGACGGGAAGCGACGCTTTAGCGTGCGCACCATCTCGACCACACCTTTGGAATGTCCGTGAGCGGTATCGACCGTCAGCAGGTCGACACCGGCTTCGGCAAGTACGGCAACGCGATCCAAGGCATCGGGTCCGACGCTCGTAGCCGCCCCAACGCGAAGGCGACCCTTGTCGTCCAACAGGGACTGGGGGAAGTCGGCGCGTTTGCTGATGTCGGTGAAGGTGATGAGCCCCTTCAACAAGCCCTTTCTGTCGACCAGCGGGAGCTTTTCGATGCGGTGGGCGTGCATGAGCTCGCGGGCCTTTTCGAGCTTGATTCCTGGTGTGCCAGTGATCAGGTTTTTCGAGGTCATGAGCTCGCGGACCAGTCCACCTTGGCGATCGGAAAGGCGCAGGTCGCGGTTGGTCAGGATTCCCACCAAAACACCGTCTTTATCGCAGACCGGGAAACCGGACACCTTGCGGGTGGCCATGAAGGCGAAGGCCTTTTCGATGGGATCGTCCGGCTCGAGGGTGATGGGATGGTCAACAACGCCGGACTGCCAGCGCTTCACCCGGCCGACTTCGGCGGCTTGGACTTCGGCGGAAAGATTTTTGTGAATCACCCCGAGTCCGCCTTGGCAGGCCAGAGCGATGGCCAATTCCGAGGTCGTGACCGTATCCATGGGCGCGGAAAGCACCGGGATGTTCAGCTTGAACCCGGGAAACAGTTCCGTTTCCGTGGACGTGAAGGCGGGCAGGACTTCACTGTAGTTGGGGACGAGCAGAACGTCGTCGAAGGTAAGGGCTTCAGGGATGTTCAAGG
>JBDKGS010000271.1:0-5906 GCA_039798065.1 Fibrobacterota bacterium
CTGTCGCAAGGTCTTCGGTGCCGCAATGGGCGCAGTGGTCCACCGCCAGCGCCCAGCCCATCTCCTCGCAGAAGCGCGACAGGAATCGCCATAGGATGGGGGGGTGGAACCCGTGTTTGTCGAAGGCGCCCAGGCTCTGCTCCAGGACCGCGAAGACACCCGGGTGGGCTCCGGGCTCGCGTGCCAGGCGCATCACGATTTCGGCGCACACCATGGCCCCTGCGGTGGCGGCCAGGTCCTTGCGAAGTCCGTCGCGCTGTTCGATGGGCATGGCTTGCGAAAGGGTCTGCAGGTCGCGACCCGGTTTCATGGACACGACAATTTCCGACAAGCCCAGCGGTTCCACGGCGCCGGCCAGCGGGGAGTTCGCGCGCCGCGCTCCGCGTGCCATCAAGGAGATGGCGCCTTCGTCGGCGCTGAAGGCGTGCAGGATCCACGACGTGTCGCCGAACGGAATCCGTCGCAGGATCACCGCCCGGGTGCTGACCATGCTCACGTCCGATTTCCCGAACACGGATTGAACCACCCCGCAGACGGCTGCGGGGTATTTTCTGGCCAGCAATCTCGGGCCGTACCAAGCAGCTGGCGTTCAGGCCCGAGGAGAATCAACCCGGAGGCCACCCCATGCGGCGACCACCCAGCAGGTGGAAGTGCAGGTGCGGCACGCTCTGGCCTCCGTAGGCTCCCACATTGGCGACCAGGCGCCAACCGTTGTCCAGTCCGTGTTCGGCGGCGAGCTTGCGGGCGGTGGCCAGACAGGCGGCCACGATCGCGTTGTCGTCGGCGGTTGTTTCCGCCAGCGACGGGATGGGCTTCACCGGAATGATCAGGGCGTGGAACGGGGCTTTGGGGTCGATGTCCTCGATCGCGAAACACAGCTCCTCGCGAACGAGGAATTTCGCCGGAATCGTCCCCTGGTGGATTTTTTGGAAAAGGGTAAGATCGGACATGCCTTAAAGATACGCCTCTCGAAAGCCTGAGCCTACCTTTCACCGCTTCCGAGCCATGCGTTCATTTTTTGTCATCCTGCTTGTGGCGGTTTTCTTTGCCGCCTGCCGACCGTCGAACTCGACGCCGGACGATCTGCGCGTGCGCATCGACTCCATCGCCCGACGGGTGGAGGTTCTGCGTCAAGCGAAGTTCGAGCGCCCCGTCGAAGGACGGTATCTGGCGCGTCAAGATCTGTTGCGCATCTACGATTCGGTCAGTTTCGAGGAGCCCGATCCCGCCGACAGTTCCTGGGACCGCATGCTCTGGAGCCTGGGCTTCGTGGATACCATGGGCGCTTTGGACAACGCCGCCGATTCCGTCGACCAGAGCTCCATCCTGGCCTTCTACTCGCGCGGGGTGTTGTGGGTGGTCGACGACTTGAGCGATTCCGCCATTGGCGACTCGGGAGTCAGCGAGCTCGACGTCACCATCGCCCACGAGCTGGTTCACGCCTTGCAAGACCAGCGATGGGATCTGGCCAAGCTCTATCGAGAGCACCGTGGCATGGACGGCCGACTTTCGCTGCAGTACCTGTTGGAAGGCGAAGCGCGCCTGGTGGAAACGCTCTATTCGCGCAAGCTCGCGGATTCGATCAAGGCGTTGTCGTTGTTTCCGCAATTGCCGCTGGAACACTTCCGCGATTCGCTCCGTCACGGTGAAGGGCTGGATCCCGAAATGATCACGCTGCCCACGTTCCACCCTTACGAACAGGGGGCACGGGCCATCGCTTGGCGTTGGGCGCATGGGGGGTGGGCCGCCGTGGACGAATGGTTCCGCACGGTTCCGCCCACGACCTGCTACCTGCACCCCGACGATTCCTGTCAAATCCGTGGAGTCCTGCGGGCATCTGGAATGGTGGCCATGCCGCAAGGCTGGAAACCTTTGCACGTGGGCACGGTGGGCGAACACTACATGAACATCCTGTTTTCGTTGTGGCGCGCCTCCGACGAATGGATCCCGGCGGGAGCGCTCAAGTCGGGGCATATCCTGCACGAGCCTTGGCGCGACCCCGGACCCGACGGCGCGGTGGAAGGGTGGCGCAGCGACCATTTCGAGGTTTGGCGCGACGACACCGGCAATCTGGCGCTTGCTTGGCGGACCTCCTGGCGCGACACGGTGGCTGCCGAGCGCTTCCTGCAGGCCTACCAAAGGCTCCTGGTCAAGAAGATGCGCGACGACCGGGTGGTGCGGCGCAAGAACGGCTTGGCCCTGTTCCACGACCAGGAATCGAAGGTCTGGGATCGCATCGAACGATTCGGGAACGAAGTGTGGATCGCCGAAGGGATGGTCTCGCGGGAGCCTTTCCGGTTCCAGCCGCTCTCTTCGGGCGCCGCCGCGAGCGGTGTGCCCTCAAGCCGCCGTTAGACAAGAATCGTCAGACGCTTCGGGTGCGATCCGGACTCGCTGGCCTAAGACGCGCCCCGCCGCGCACCTAGGGAGTGGACGGTGTCGGATCGGTTCGGGTTGCGGGTTTGGGTCGTGACGGAACCTGTCGGGCGGCCTTCACCAAGCGCTTGAGCTCGTCCTTGAGGTCCAGGATTTGTCGGCGCATGTCGTCGGGGGTGTGCTCGGGTAGGTCCGACACGAACGTGGAGACCTCGCTGGCACCGAACACGCTTTCGGTGTCGACCAGGGCGTCCGACACGGTGGTCGGCGGCTCGATGTGGACGGCGGTTTGTTTCGCCACGACCACGTAGCGCCCGGTGGGCTCCTTGACCAGCCGCCCGAAGAGCATGAGGGTCTCGATCGCCAAGCGCGCTTCCTGGACGGTGATGGCTGGCGTCACCAGTTGTGACAATTTCTGGAAGTCGCCGTGGAACAGGCCCAGTTCGCATAGCGCCAGCACCGGAACCAGGTACCATTCCGATTCGAGGTCGTTGGCCAAAATCCGTCCCGCTCGGCGGCGAAGTCCTTGCATGCGCTTGAAGAAGTGTTGCTTGTCGGTCTGGGTCCGCGCCCACTCGAAATTCACGAGCAGCTCGAAATATTCCACTTCCTGTCCGGCCAACTGGAAGACTTCGCACAGGCGCATCAGGGATTGGTGCGAAAACCGGGTGTCGCCCGCCAAAATCTTGCCAAAAAAGCTCGGCGAATTGAATCCGGCCTTTTGTGCGATGTACCGGTAGGACATGGCGCGGTTGGTCGCCTTGCGAGCCTGGTAGAGGTCGTTCAGGAATTTTCGGTAGTCGGTGTAGTCGAAGATGTCCGTCAACGCTGGCCTCGAAGTGGATTTGTCGGCCATTCTACCACTTTCGCACTTCCCAGATCCAGACCCGAGCGGCTTCCCGCACCGCCAAAATTTTACCGCCAAGGCTTCTTGCGGCTGTCTGGAAGCGGAATCCGAGCCGCGCATGTCAGATTTCGTCCGGCCTGTCCACGCCATACGACATTGACAGACTGCCAATGACAGACAATCGGATCTGTCAAAAGATGTGCGTATCCACAATGGAAGATTGACCAATCCGTCTATTTGGCATGACCCTTGATCTGTCCTTTTCTCGTAACCCGGTGTCGGGTCTTGGAATGCAAAGGAGGTCTGCGATGAATGCCGAAGGAATCTCGGTGTTTGCCGAACGCAAAGGGCAGATCCTCGTCGCTGGCCAAGGCCAGGAAAGCATTTCGTGCGACAAGCCAAGTCTTGCCGGCGCCGTGTCGCAGCGGGCTTGCGTGTTCTGCGGAGCGCGCGTGGTGTTGTACCCCATCGCCGACGCGTTGCACCTGGTCCACGGGCCCATTGGGTGCGCCGCCTACACCTGGGACATCCGCGGTGCGTTGTCCAGCGGACCCGAACTGCACCGCATGTCGTTCTCCACCGACATGCGCGAACGCGAAGTCATTTTTGGCGGCGAAAAGAAGCTGGAACAGAGCCTTCGCGAGCTGATCAAGAAGTACCAGCCCAAAGGCGCCTTCGTGTATTCCACCTGCGTGGCCGGCGTCATCGGCGACGACATGGACGGAATCTGTCGCAAGGTGGAGAAGGACGTGGGCATCCCCGTCATCGCCGTGCAGTCCGAAGGTTTCAAGGGCAACAAGCGTGCGGGTTACAGCGCCGCTTGCCGTGCGCTCGACCGTTTGGTGGGCACCGGCGACACCACCGGCATCAGCCCGTTGTCCATCAATATCCTGGGCGACTTCAATCTGGCCGGCGAGATCTGGCTCATCCGCAACTACTACGAGAAGATGGGCTTGCAGGTGGTGGCTAACGTCACCGGCGACGGTCGCATCGACGACATCCGCAAGGCCCACGGCGCGGCCTTGAACGTGGTGCAGTGCTCGGGCGCGACCATGGAGCTGGCGCGCTACATGAAGGAAGAGCACGGCGTTCCGCACCTGCGCGTGTCATATTTTGGCATCGAGGACATGGCCGAGTCGCTGTACGCGGTGGCCCGCCACTTCCAGGATATCGATTACCAGGTGATGGAGCGGGCCAAGAAGATCGTGGCCGAAGAGCTCAAAACGCTGGTCCCCGAAATGAAGGCGCTCAAGAAGCGCTTGGAAGGCAAGACCGCTGCGGTGTACGTGGGCGGCGCGTTCAAGGCATTCTCTCTCATCAAGGCGTTCCGCCACCTGGGCATGAAGGTCACGCTGGTGGGATCGCAGACAGGAACTGACGCCGACTACCGCGAAATCCAGCAGGTTTGCGATCCGGGGACAGTCATTGTCGACGACACCAACCCTTTGGAATTGGGCGCGTTCCTCAAGGACAACGACGTCGACATCCTTGTGGGCGGCGTCAAGGAACGTCCCATCGCCTACAAGCTGGGCATCGGATTCTGCGACCACAACCACGAGCGCAAGCTCGCGTTGGAGGGCTTTCTGGGCATGCGCAACTTCGCTCTGGAAGTGGCCGCCACGGTGGAAAGCCCCATCTGGAAGTTCGTGCCGCGTCGCATCGGACGCACGACCGCCAATACCGCTTGGACAACGGACACGCAGACGCCAACACTGACAGAATTCGTCGCCGTCCCGGTAGGGTCGACCACGGCGAAGGAGGCATGAGATGGTCAAGACGGCCGATTCCAAGACGCGCGAACCCTGGGTCTCCACCGCCAATCCTTGTCACCAGTGCAGGCCGCTTGGCGCCACGGTGGCGTTCCAAGGCGTGGAAGGCTGCGTGCCGTTCCTGCACGGCTCCCAAGGCTGCGCCACCTACATGCGCCGTTACCTGATCAGCCACTTCCGCGAACCGGTCGACATCGCCTCCTCCAGCGTGTCGGAAAAGGAAGCGGTGTGGGGCGGCGGTCCGGCCTTGCGCCAGGGCTTGCGCAACGTCACCGAAAAGTACGGCGCCAAGGTTGTGGGAGTGGCCACCACGTGCCTCACAGAAACTACTGGCGAAGACCTGGGCATGTTGCTGCACGAATGGCGCAAAGACGTGGCCGAAAATCCGCTGTCCATCGAATCGCCAGATGTTGTCACGGTGCCGTGCCCCAGCTACGACGGGTCGCACACCGACGGATTCCACGGGGCCGTGAAGGCCCTCACCCAGCACTTCTCCGAGCCTTGCGCTCCCCACGGCGGCGTGGCTTTGTTCCCGGGCTTCGTTTCGCCCGCCGATTTGCGTCACCTTCGGGAAATCCTGACGGCCTTCGGCCTGCACGGCACTTTGGTGCCCGATTATGCGGACCGTCTGGATGGACCGGCCCTGGCCGAAGCCGGTCCACTCCCCGAAGGTGGGACCTCCGCCGCCGAGATGAAGGCGCTGCCTGGCTGCAAGGCATCGATCGAATTCGGGCGGACGATTCCCGACATGTTGTCGGGTGCCACCTTCCTGGAGCAGGAGTGGAAGGTGCCGCGCCGCACGTTGGGCATGCCGGTGGGCATCCGCGAGAGCGACGCGTTCATGGCGGTGTTGGAAGAATTGTCGGGCAAGGAGACGCCCGCCGATTGGCAGGCCGAGCGCGGTCGCCTCATCG
>JBDKGS010000272.1:0-5905 GCA_039798065.1 Fibrobacterota bacterium
TAATTCTGGTGGGCGGCTCCACCCGTATCCCTGCCGTGCAGGAAAAGGTGAAGGCGTTCTTTGGCAAGGAACCCCACAAGGGTGTGAACCCCGACGAAGTCGTGGCCGTGGGCGCCGCCGTGCAGGCGGGCGTGTTGGCTGGCGACGACGCGGTGAAGGACGTGTTGTTGCTGGACGTGACTCCGCTTTCCTTGGGTATTGAAACCCTGGGTGGCGTGATGACCAAGCTCATCGAACGCAACACCACCATCCCCACACGCAAGAGCCAGGTGTTCAGCACCGCCGCCGACAACCAGCCGGCCGTGACAATCCATGTCCTGCAGGGCGAACGCGAATTGGCGCAGCACAACCGCACCCTGGGCAAGTTCGATCTCTCCGAGATCCCGCCCGCTCCTCGCGGCGTCCCCCAGATCGAAGTGACCTTCGATATCGACGCCAACGGCATCGTCCACGTGAGCGCCAAGGACAAGGCCACCAGCAAGGAACAGAAGATCAAGATCGAGGCCGGCACCGGATTGAGCGAAGCCGACATCGAGAAGATGGTCAAGGACGCCGAGGCCAACGCCGAAGCCGACAAGGCCGAGCGCGAGAAGATCGACACCCACAACGAAGCCGAGAACCTGGTCTATTCCACCGAGAAGTTCCTCAAGGAATCGGGCGAGAAGATCGGCGACGCCAAGGCGGGAATCGAATCCGCTCTGGAAGAGCTCAAGAAGGTCCAGAAGGACGAAGACCTTCCGAAGGTCAAGAAGGCGATCGAAGCCGTGAACGAAGCCACGCACAAAGCCACCGAAGCCCTCTACAAGGCTTCGATGGAAGAAGCGCAGGCAGCTGGCGGAGCCCCGGGCGCCGATGCGGGCCCGGAAGCGGCACAGGGCGGCGCCAAGAAGGACGGCCCGGTCGAAGCCGACTACGAAGTGGTCGACGACGAAAGCAAAGACAAAAAGTGACAAGCCGCCACCCCCATAGACCGGGGGTGGCAATTTTTGACCTGGTGCCGGTGGCGACTAGTCGCGGCACCAGGTTCGTTACTTCGACGATGATCCTGATCCGGTAGAACCGAGGAATATTGAAATGGCCACCAAACGCGACTTCTACGAAATCCTGGGTGTACCCAAGGACGCCTCGGAAGACCAGATCAAGAGCGCCTACAAGAAGCTCGCGATCAAATTCCATCCGGACAAGAATCCTGGCGACAAGGCAGCCGAGGAAAAATTCAAGGAAGGCGCCGAAGCCTACGACGTGCTTCGCGACGCAGAAAAGCGCGCCCAGTACGATCGTTTCGGGCACGCCGCCTTCGACGGCCCCCAGGGCGGTGGCGGCGGATTCCACGGTGGATTCTCCAACTCCGACGACATTTTCAGTCGCTTCTCGGACATCTTCGGCGACTCCATCTTTGGTGGCATGTTCGGTGGCGGCGGCGGTGGTCGCAGCCGTGGCGGACCGCAGCGCGGACAAGATCTGCAGGTGCGCGTCAAGCTCACGTTGGAAGAGATCGCCGAAGGCGTCACCAAGAAGATCAAGATCCGCCGGCTAGAGCCTTGCGGATCGTGCGGTGGTGCCGGTGGCAAGGGTCGCAAGACCTGCGGCACCTGTGGCGGCATGGGCCAGGTCAAGCAGGTGAGCCAATCGCTGTTCGGACAGATGATCAACGTGGTGAGCTGCCCCAAGTGCGACGGCACCGGCAGCACCTTCGACGACGCCTGCCGCACCTGCGACGGATCGGGCCTGGAACGCCAGGAAGTGACGATTTCCGTCAACATCCCCGCCGGTGTGGCCGAAGGCAACTACCTCACGTTGCGCGGCGAAGGCAACAAGGGCCCTCGCAAAGGACCCGCCGGCGACATCGTCGTTCTCATCGAGGAAGCCGAACACGACCTGTACCACCGCGACGGACAGAATCTGTACGCCGAGGCGCGCGTGCCGTACACCACGGCAACCTTGGGCGGAACCATCCGCATCCCCACGTTGGAGAACGAGATCGACCTCAAGGTGCCTGCGGGCACCCAGAGCGAAAAGGTCTTCGTGCTGCGGGGCAAGGGAATGCCCGGCCTGCACGGACGCGGCAAGGGCGATCTGTTCGTGAAGGTGCAGGTGCGCGTTCCGGACAGACTCTCCAGCAAGCAAAAGGAACTGCTCGAGCAGTTGCGGGAATGCGAAACCGGGACCAACTGCGAAAAGACCTTCTTCGAGAAGGTGAAGGAAATCTTCTCCTGATCCAAATTTCGAGATAGACTCCAATTTCTCCCGAACGCTCCAGAAGGGCGTCTCGGGAGCATCGGGCGCAACCTTTCGCCAGCGCTCCTGGCACCCACCAACCTCCGCCAAGGAATCCAACTCCGATGTTACGGATATTGCTCCTGGACAGGGATGACAGTTTTCGGCACCAAGTGGCCGACGCCTGGGATCTTCCGGATTCCGAGTTCCGCGAGGCGGGATTGGAGCGCTCGCCGTTCGCTGTGCTGGAAGAGAAACCCGTCGACCTCGTGTTCCTGGACGCGGCTGCAATGTGGCACGAGGGAGTGGATCTGATTTCGTGGATCCGCAGCCGTCGGCCTGGCACCCAGGTGGTGATCCTTTCCGACGATTCCTCGCGCGCCCAGGCACGCGCCGCGGTGGCGCGAGGTGCCAGTCAAATTCTGGTCAAGCCGCTGTTGCCCGCCGACCTGATCGAAGCGGCACGTCGCGCCGGCGGACAAGTCGTGTCGGCGCGCACCGCCAGCAACCTGCAGACGCAGGTTCTGGAAGACATGCTGGGCGACACCGCCGACATGCGCAAGATCCTGCGCGTGGCACGCAAGGTGGCTCCCACCACGAGTACGGTTTTGATCACCGGCGAATCGGGAACCGGCAAGGAATTCTTCGCCAACATCCTGCACCGCTTGTCGGGTCGCGCCGAAGGCCCGTTCGTGGCAGTCAACTGCGGCGCCATCCCCGAAACCCTGGTGGAATCGGAACTGTTCGGCGCCCGCAAGGGCAGCTACACCGGGGCCCACGCCGACCGCAAGGGATTGTTCGAGGAAGCCGAATTCGGCACGTTGTTCCTGGACGAAGTCGGTGAATTGCCGCCGCCCGCACAGGTGAAACTCCTTCGCTTCCTGCAAAACCACGAGATCCGTCGGGTGGGCGATTCGGACTCCCGAATCGTGGACGTGCGAGTGATCGCCGCAACCAATCGCGATCTGCAGGAGGAGGTGGCCGCCGGACGGTTCCGCGAAGACCTCTGGTACCGCCTCAACATCTTCCATCTTCACCTGCCTCCGTTGCGAGAGCGCATCCCGGCGGTCCCTGCGCTGTGCCGATTCTTTTTGCACAGGTTCAACCAGGTGCACAAGCGAAACATTTCCGGATTCGATCGCGAAGCGGAAGAGGGGATCCTGGCCTACCATTGGCCCGGCAACATCCGCGAATTGGAAAACGCCATCGAGCACGCGGTGGTGCTGTGCGAAACCGACAGAATCCGTCGCGGCGACCTGCCGGATTCCGTCTTCTCGGCCCCGCGCCCCTTCCTGCGCCTGACCTCGCAGTCGGTTGAAGAAAACCCGCGCGCGCACCTCAAGACCCTCCACGAGATGGAACGCGACCATATCCTGCGGGTGCTATCCGTGGTGGATCACAACCAGACCGAAGCCGCGCAGATCCTTGGGATCGGGCGCAGCACGCTGTGGCGCAAGCTCAAGGAATACGGGATCGAGGAGACCGGCGCCGAGGGTTGACGGATTCCGTCGCGCACTCCGCGCCGACCCGCGGTCCGCTACGGCTTGGCGACCACCGAAAGCCTGTAGGCTCCAACGGTCGGAATCGGTTTGGCAAGCGCGGCGCCGTCATCCGGTACGTAGGCGTCGATCCCGACGGTATCGGCCAATACAGATACGCTGTACTCGCCTTGGTCGTTGGGATTGAACGCGATCATGCGCAGATAGTGAGTGCCCGATTTCACGGCCTGGAACCCGGTCCTGTCGAAGCCCGATGTGCTCCAATCGGGACGGGTCGGATCTCCGTGGCACAAGTAGTACTGGAGATCGGACAGCTTGTCCGTGGCCACGACCTTGTACCACTTTCCGGAATCGGCTTCGAACCTCAACCAGTCGCTTTCTCCGGCCTGGAGATAATGCTGCTGGGGGACTCCATCGGTGGCGATGGGCGTTGCGCTTGACCAGGAATCGTCGGGCTCGTACTTGTCGATTCCGAAGGTGTCGACCACGATGGAAATGGTGTAGGCGCCAAAATCGTCGGGAAGATACGGCGACACGACGATCACGGAGGTCCCCGACTTGCGTGCCTTGAAGAGCGACGTCGTGTATCCGCGGTACGACGCAGCGGAGTCGGCGCTGTCGACGTACACGTCGTAGCGGATGGCCGCGTTGCCACGCACCTGGATCCGGTAGCTCACGCCGGAATCGACGCGGCATTTCAGGAAGTCGCTTTCCGTCCCTTGCAGGTAATGCGATTGGACGGTTCCGTCGGTGGGGATGCTCTTGGCCAGAACGCGATTCCCATCGGGTTCGTACTTGTCGATTCCTGTCGTATCCACCGAGACGTTCAACGCGTACGGCGCGGAGACGTCGCTGCGGTAGCGACAGAACATGACGAAGATGTCGCCGGTGCGATACGCCGTGACCTGCGCCGAGGCAACCCCTTGGATGGTCCAGTTGCCGTTCGCGCTGTCGGTCTTGACGAAGATCGAACCATCCTCGATTCCGGTGGTCTTGATCGAATAGCATTTCCCCGAATCGGCGTGGAACTTCACCCAATCCCATTCGCCGGTCTGCCAGTAGTGCTTCTGGGGGACGCCGTCGGGTTCGATGCGCTTGGCCTGGCTCTGCTTGTCGTCGGGCTCGAAGGCGTCGATGCCGGCGGAGTCGACCGACACCGCGATCTTGTAGGCACCCGACACGGTCTTGTCGTAGGCGTAGAAATACAGGTAGGCGGTTCCTGTCGCCGCCGCTTTGTAGACGGCACTCGTGGAACCCGACGCCAAGCAACCCGCCGAGGAACCATCCACGCACCGCACCACGATCGATCCGTTGGCGATCCCCGAAACATGGACCTTGTACGACATTCCCGAGTCGGCGTGGAAGCTCATCCAATCGGTCTCGCCCGCCCGCAGATGGTGCGCTTGCGGAACGCTGTCGGTGGAGATCGGTCGGGCTCGATCCTTCGTGTCGTCGGGCTCGTACGCGTCGATCTGCTTCTGGTCGTTGTACGCAACGATCGTGTAGGCCGCCGTCGCGGTGGAATCGTACAAAGTGATCCTGGCGTACAAGTATCCGTCAGAATCTGGCAGGTAGCTCGCGCTCGACATCTGGGGAGCGGTGAGTTTCGTCGAATCGGCGGTGAACAACTGCACCATCACGGCGCGATCCCCTGCACCTGCGACGACATAGACCTTCCCCGAATCGACGGGCACCTTGACCCAGTCGACGTCGCGGGTCGCCTTGATGTGGTGTTGCGCGACGCTGTCGGGCTTCAGGAACGTTGCCGTCGCGAGCGTGTTGTCGGGCTCGTGGGCATCCTTGCCGTCGATCTGTTTCAGCGAGAACACGACAGTTCCTGTCGCACGCGGATCCGATCCCCTCGCGAAGACCTGCACCGGTCTATTGTCCTGTGCGCGCCAGGTCAGCGGATCGTACGGGCTTCGCTGCACCGGCAGCGTGTCGCGCCCCAGGCTGTCGCGGATTTCCAGGCGAGTGGCGAACGCGCCGATGATCGAGATCTGGTAGAGCGCGCTGTCGTGGGGGGTGAAGCCCAGTCTCGTGGGCACCCCCGGATGGATCGCGATCGCCGTGTCGATGTCGGGCACGACGGTTCGCACGACGGAATCCGTCACGATCGGAGCGGGAACGGAACGCTCGGGATCGAGCGAGGTCGAAACGCGATCGCAAGCGACGATGGCGAGGATCGA
>JBDKGS010000273.1:0-5891 GCA_039798065.1 Fibrobacterota bacterium
CCCCTAAACAGGCATCATTCCCCATTTGCTGGCTGGGGGGGTATTTCCCTGGCGCGAATCCGGGTCTGAATCCCTAAAGGCGTCGAGAGATTGCAACCGGCGGTATCGAATCCCCGCAATGGCGCTGGGTTACGGATTTGGGCACAAAAAAAGGGCAGCCGCTAGGCCACCCCTCATTGTCATGAAGAGACAACGTCTCTTCACAGCATTTCAGACCGACAGGTCTTAGTAGCCGCCGCCCGAGCGTCCGCCACCGAAGCCGCCGCGGGATCCGCCGCCGCCGCCACCGAAGCCGCCGCGATCGCCGCCGCCGAAGCCGCCGCGCGATCCACCGCCGCCGCCGCCGAAGCCGCCGCGATCGCCGCCGCCGAAGCCGCCGCGCGATCCACCGCCGCCGAAGCCGCCTTCGCGACGAGGAGGACGATCACCAGCTTCGCGCTGGGTCGCTTCGCTCACGCGGATGTTGCGTCCGTCAAGAACGGCGCCTTCCATCGACTCCATGGCCTTGCGACCTTCGGCGTCGTTTTCGAACGCAACGAAGCCGAAGCCCCGGCTGCGGCCGGTGTCACGATCCGACACGACGGTCGATTCAGTGACGGTTCCGAAAGCTTCGAAAGCTTCCTTGAGGGTCTCTGCGGTCGTAGCCCAAGCCAGGCCACCTACGAACAACTTCATACTTGCCTTTCACGAGACCCTTCTCAACTGACTTGCCTCGAATGATCTCGAATACACCATTCATTGGTGTACTCCAGTGCAGGAAGGTAATAGCAAATCTGGAATTGATCAGGTTTTCTTGTAAAACTTCAAATAAAAAAGGCAGCCGATTGGCTGCCTCACTTCACAACAAGGTTTCCGTGGAACGGAAATCAGTCTTCGTAGCCGCCCGAGGAGCGTCCGCCACCGAAGCCGCCGCGCGAGCCGCCGCCGAAGCCGCCGCCTGCACCGCCACGCGAGCCGCCGCCGAATCCACCACGGGATCCGCCGCCTGCGCCGCCGCCGAAGCCGCCACGCGAGCCGCCGCCTGCACCGCCGCCGAATCCACCCGAGCGACCTGCGCCGCCGCCGAATCCACCACGGTCGCCGCCACCGAATCCGCCCGAACGACCTGCGCCGCCGCCGAATCCGCCGCGATCACCGCCGCCGAATCCACCACGGGATCCGCCGCCGAATCCACCGCCTGCACCGCCGCCGAATCCACCTTCACGGCGGGGACGACGTTCGGAAGGATCGCGCTGGACAGCTTCGCTGACACGGATATTGCGACCGTCGACGACGGCGCCTTCCATGGCTTCGAGAGCCTTGCGTCCGTCGGCATCGTTTTCGAATGCGACGAAACCGAAGCCGCGGCTGCGGCCAGTTTCACGATCCGAGACAACGGTAGCCTCGGTCACGGTTCCGAAAGCGTCGAAAGCTTCCTTCAGGGTCTCAGCGGTTGTAGCCCAAGCCAGGCCACCCACGAACAACTTCATACTTTCCTTTCACGAGACCCTTCTCTACTGACTTGCTTCGAATGATCTCAACTACGCCGATCTCGGGCGCACGAGGACAGAAGCAACTAATCCCCGTGCGATCCGTCAACGCCATTTCAAAATTTGGTCAGGCTTCCGGCGTGATCACGATCAAGGGTTCGTGATAGTGGACATGCTGCCCCGGCTGGATCTTCATCTCGGTGACAATTCCTGGCTTCGCGGCGCGCAGCGGGTTGCGCATCTTCATGGCTTCCAGCAAGCACACCACCTGGCCGTAGCTCACCTTGTCGCCCACCTTCACGTTGACTTCCACGATCACGCCCGGAATGGGAGCGATCACGGAGTTTTCGGTGCCGGGCAGCACGTCGGTCTTGCGAGGTTTCCAGACAGGAACCGGCACGCTCGCCGAATGCTTGGGGAAGGCGACCGGAGAGGGAGCGGCAACGGCGACAGGGGCCGCGACGACCTCGGCTTCGGGCCAGACTTCCATGCGTTCGCCATCGACCATCACCACCACGGGTTTGGCGGTCAGATCGCCGACCTGGACCTCGAAGGTCTTCCCTTCGACAGAAAGTTTCATCTTCATCGGTTACCTCGACCTTTGATGGTGCGTCCACGCGTCACGGCCTGCCAGGCAGTGAGTGGATTCGAATTGTCGGCGGCGGCAACAAGCGCCGGTTCCGCTTCGGCACGAGCACGAGCGACCGCCACGGCAGCGACTGCCACTTTGCGTCGGAGTTCTTTGTCCTTGCGGAATTGCTCGCCGGTCTCGCCTGCCAATTTGCGCAGCGCGGGCCGGACGATCTTTCCCGTCAGGAACTTGAGAGGATTGAGTTCCATTGCGTACTCCCCTTAAACGGGCATGTTGCCGTGCTTGCGCGGCGGGGTCGGCGACGACTTGTCGCGCAGCGCGCGGAACGCTTCGATGACCTTCAAGCGAGTCTCCTTGGGCTCGATGATGTCGTCGATGTATCCGCTGGCCGCGGCGAAGTAGGGATTGTTGAAACGCTTGCGGTAGTCTTCCGCCAAACGCTTCGCCTCGCCCACCTTGTCGATGGCGGCTTCGATCTGCTTCTTGAACAGGATGTTGACCGCGCCTTCGGCACCCATCACCGCGATCTCGGCGGAAGGCCAAGCGTAGGTGACGTCGGTGCCCAGGTACTTGGAGCTCATCACCACGTAGGCGCCACCGTAGGCCTTGCGGGTCACGATGGACACCTTGGGCACGGAGGCTTCCGCATACGCGTAGAGCACCTTCGCGCCGTGGCGGATGATGCCGCGATGCTCCTGGTCCACGCCAGGCAGGAATCCTGGGCTGTCGATCAGCGTGAGGATGGGGATGTTGAAGCAGTCGCAAGTGCGAACGAAACGACAGATCTTGTCTGCAGCGTCGATATCGACCACGCCGGCCATCACGGACGGTTCCTGTCCGACGATGCCCACGGGCTGGCCGCCCATGCGGGCGAGACCGGTGAGGGCGTTGCAGGCCCAGGTGGGCTGGAATTCGCGCCACGAACCTTCGTCCACGATCCGCTCGACCACTTCGTGCATCACGTACGGGGTCATGGGGTCGATGGGCACGATCGAGTTCAGCTCTTCGTCGGCACGCTCGATCGGATCGGCGGTGGGGATGATGGGCGGATTCTCGATGTTGTTGGCCGGGAAGTAGCCCAGCAGGTCGCGGGTCATGGCCAACGCGTGTTCGTCGGACTCGGCCGCGAAGTGGCTGGTGCCCGAAATGCTCATGTGGGTTTCACAGCCGCCGAGGGTTTCCGCGTCCACGACTTCGCCCGTGACCGCCTTGATGACGTCGGGTCCGGTCAGGAACATGTACGAATGCCCCTTGACCATGATGATGACGTCGGTGATGGCCGGACTGTAGGCCGCGCCGCCGGCGCAGGGCCCGAGCATGACGGAAATCTGGGGGATGCAACCCGAATAGCGGGCGTTGCGACGGAAGATCTCGGCGTAGCCGCCCAAGCTCTTCACGCCTTCCTGGATACGTGCGCCGCCCGAATCGATGAGGCCGACCAACGGTGCGCCGTTGCGCAGCGCCAGGTCCATCAGACGACAGATTTTGCGCGAGACCATGTCGGACATGGTGCCGCCGTAGACGGTGAAGTCCTGCGAGTAGACGTAGACGGGACGGCCGTCGATCTTGCCGTAGCCGGTGACCACGCCGTCGCCGGGGATGCGATCCATCGCGATGCCGAGTTCGTCGCCCTGGTGGGAAACGTACGGTTCGAGTTCGTGGTAGGTTCCCTTGTCGACCAAAAGGTCGATGCGCTCGCGAGCGGTCAGCTTGCCCTTGGCATGCTGGGCGTCCACACGCGCCTTGCCACCGCCTTGACGAACCTTCTCGCGCATGGCGCGAAGTTCGAGAATCCTGGGATCTTCCTGGGACATGCTCCCTCCTTTGGAATCAACGGACGACGAAAAATGGGACAGGTCATGGTTGACCCGATCCTGGAGACACCACGGTTCCCGGGGGACGGATCGGCGAACATCTGTCGCCTGCCCATTGGGTCGCCTGTACATCGGACCAGCCAACCTAGAAATCGACTCCAATCGTGGCAATTCTGGATCCCAAAGTCCAGAACATTCCGACGACCAAAGCCCAAATCACGCTGGGATTACTTCGGCGAGGCCTCTCCGGCCAAAAACGTGGCAACCCTCGAGGCAACCTCGGGAGACAGGACATCGAGCGCTTTGCGGACATCGGCCGACGAAGGCGGAAACTGCTCGGCACCCCAAGTCCCCACAAATCCCAGGGAAGTCTCTTTGCGGAACGAAAATCGGTCGACTTCCGGGGCCCCAGCCCCTGATTTGAAGACTTCCCCGCGGATCACCCATTCGCGACTCGCCCACAGCGGAAACCACTTGTAGCGCCGAAAATCGGGATTGGGCATATCGACACGCACCCAACCCACCACTTCGCGTTTGGTCAGGGTTTTGAGTTTCGCCAAGTTGGACGGTGTTTTTTCACCGGTGGGCCATTCTCCCCGCTCGCGCAGTCGCGCCAAGGAATCCAATGGGAAAAGATCGACCCCACGCGCCCGCAACGAATCGCGGAACACCGAGTCCAATCGCCCCGCAAGGCTAGGTGCAGCCAAGACGGGCTCGAATTGCAACGGAGCGTTGGCGAGGGCAAACCACGCCAACACAAGCGCCAAAGTCAGCGGGAGGCCTCCACCAGTTCCCAATCGGGTTCCGGCGATTCCCCAAGACGCAATTCCGAACTGAACTTGAACAATGGCACGGTGCGTTCGCCCAGCGGAACCAGCTCGCCCGTGCGGGGGTTGCGCGCGGGTCGCGGCTGACGCCGACGGGTGTGGAAGGTGCCGAAGTTGCGCATTTCGATGGTCTTGCCACTCTGGAGGTTCTCCCCCACCACGCGCAGAAACTCTTCCAGGACTTGTCGAGTCCGGGTTTGGGACGCTCCCGTCAGGAACGCCGCACGCTGCACAAGATCCTGTTTGGTCGCGTTGGCCAACAAAACCTCCCTGACACTAAAGGTTGTGGAATCTTATTCAGAATAACGAGGATATGGTGGATTTGGCAAGTTATCCCTGGGATAAAGTTTGAAAAATTCGATTTGCCGGATTGTTCCAGCTCGCTTTCCCGCATTTCGCCAACCATTGGAATCGAGCTGATACGCGAATGCGTTCACCTCTCAAAATCTGGACAGGCAGACGCTACCTTTTTGCGTCCCATGATCAACCCTCGACTCGTCCGCGAAAATCCTGAACTTCTGCGCAAGGCCTGGCTCCGCCGTGGCCTGCAAGCCCCCGTCGATCGCCTTGTGGAGCTCGATGAGCTGCGCCGCTCCCTGATCTCGGTGGTGGAAAACGCCAAGGCCGCGAAAAACGCAGCCTCTGCCGAAGTGGGCAAGCTCAAGCGCGAAGGCAAGGACGCCTCGGAAGCCATTGCTGCCATCAAATCGCGCGGCGACGAGCAGGTGGAAGCCGAAGCCAAGTTGAACGCGGCCGAGAAGGAGCTCGAAGAGATCCTGATGGGTTTGCCCAATCTTCCTCACGAGAGCCTGCCCGACGGACGTTCCAGCGAAGACAACGTGGTGGCACGCACCTGGGGCGAACCCGCCGTGGCTGCAGCGTGGGCCAAGGACCACCTGGCCGTTGGCGAAGGCCTCAAGCTGTTTGACTTCAAGCGCGGCGCCAAGCTGTCCGGTGCAGGGTTCCCTGTGTACACCGGATGGGGCGCACGTCTGGAGCGTGCGCTCATCGCATGGTTCCTGGACGAACACCGCGAAGCCGGTTTCGAAGAAGTCCAAGCGCCACTTCTTGTCACCCGCCAGAGCATGACAGGAACTGGACAGTTGCCCAAGTTCGAAGAACAGCTCTACCGCTGCGACAAGGACGACGACCTTTTCCTGATTCCCACCGCCGAAGTGCCGCTCACCAA
>JBDKGS010000274.1:0-5855 GCA_039798065.1 Fibrobacterota bacterium
ATTCCACGCTTTGCCGGATGGATTGGAACACATCCCGGACCGCCTCTCGCCACTTTTCTACATGCTACCAGGTCATGCCCAACTCCGGACCTTACACCATCGCCATCGACGGCCCTTCGGGGACCGGTAAATCGAGCACGGCCAAGGAATTGGCCAAACGTCTGAACATCGATTACCTGGACACCGGCGCCATGTACCGATGCTTGTCGCTTCGCGCCAAGGAAGCAGGCATCGAACCCGGTGATGCACAGAAATTGACACCGTTGGCCAAGACCCTGGAATTTCTGTTTCCGGAGCCTGGCGTGGTGATCCTGAACGGCGTCGACGTCTCGAAGGCCATCCGCACCCCCGAGGTTTCGGGACGCGTGTCGGCCGACTGCGCCATCCCCGAAGTCCGCGAGGAGCTCGTGGAACGCCAGCGCGCCTACGGACTAGGACGCTCTTGCGTGTTGGACGGGCGCGACATCGGGACCGTGGTGTTCCCGAATGCCAAGTTCAAGTTCTATGTGGACTGTGACCCTCGCGTGCGCGCCAAACGCCGGGTGGCAGAACTTGTCGCCATGGGCCACCCCACCGACTACAACGATGTCCTCTCCAACTTGTTGGAACGCGATCATCTCGACAGCACGCGCGCCGTGGGTCCGTTGCGCCGCGCCGCCGATGCCATCGTGATCGACACCTCGGACATCTCCTTCGAGCAACAGTGCGAACGCATCCTTTCGGTGGTGCGGGCGGGCATCTGATGCCGCGCTGGTTAGGGGTTTCGCTGGCGTTCTTCCTTGTGGCCGTCGCCGGATTTTTGCTGTGGGGCAGCTATGGTGGCATGCGACAAAGCTGCGTGGAGACCCCCGTCGATTCGCTCGGCAGTCCTGACGGAATTTGGCAGATCCGATCGTTCCATTCCGATTGCGGCAGGGCCCGGGGGCTGACGACTCGCATCGCCGTGCGCAAAACCGACGAGGCCTGGACAAAAAGTGACCGCGGCACGACAGATTCCGGTTTGATCATGATGTTCGCCGACAAGATGCCGGTGACGCTGGGTTGGGCGACCGACACGCTGTGGATGTCGTGTACGGGATGCACCAAGGCCCCCATTTTCTGGAAGCGCACCGACGGACAACCGTTCCGCATCCACGTGGTCGATTCGGCAGGGACGGCGCTAAAAGCGCCGTAGATCGAAGGCCTGCACCGGGAAATAGGCTAATTTCCAGGTATGAAGAGCCTTACGCTGGACGGCGTCACCGTCGAACTCCTGCCCCCGGAACCGACGCTCCCCGATTGGATCGGGCAGAACGAACCCCTGCGACAACTTCTAGCATGTTGGATGGACGGCGACGAAACCGATCCTCCGCTCTCGCCGCGCATCACGGGCGTGCCGGGCGTGGGAAAGACGACGTTGGCCATGGCCGCTGCCAAGCTGCGCAAACAGGAATGCTGGGTGCAGCAATGCACAAGCGATACTCGCCCCGAAGATCTGATCATCACTCCCATCCTAGGCGACTCCGGACGGATTCTGTACCGAGCCTCGGCTTTGCTCACTGCCGTGGTGGAGGGGGGCGTGTGCGTTCTTGACGAAGGCAACCGCATGAGCGAAAAGGCCTGGGCTTCGCTCGCCGCCTTGCTGGACCACCGGCGAACAGTCGACTCCGTGACGGCAGGTCTTCGCGTGAAGGCGCATGACAATTTCCGGATCTGCGTGACCATGAACGAAGATGGATCGACCTTCGATCTGCCCGACTACATCGTCTCGCGCCTCCAACCCAAGGTGGAGATCGGATTCCCCGCCGGAGCAGAAGAAGAACGAATTTTGGCACATCACGCGCCGCGCGCTCCCGACGACCTGCGCAAGATCTGCGTGCGTTACCTCCAGGAAGCCCACGGGCTGGACTTGCCATTTTCCGTCCGCGACGGAATCAACCTGGTGCGGCTTTCGTCGCGACTGGCCGCGCAAGGCGGTGGAACTCCATTGGAGTCGTTCCCGGAGGCTGTGAAGCGCGTTCTTGGCGCCGAAGCCCTCGATCTCCGTTCACTGCGAGCGCGGCGCCCTGGCCCCGACTCCCACGGCACGGAAGACTTCTTCTTCGATCCGGACGACGACGATTTGCATTCGAAGGATTGATTGAAATGACATTCCAAATCGCACGCGCACCCCTACGCCCTTCGAGACATCCCCTTCGGGGATTCCTCAGGACGAACGGGGTTGCATACGACTCCTGATGTCCGGCGATCTGCTCCATCTGGACGAGCTGCTGCCAGGCCTTTCCGTCCTGCCCGTGAAGCACGGATCCTTGGCTTTCGCGGAAGCGGCTCGCAAGGTTGTTTTGGTGCACAAGTTCCAGCGCGTGGCTTTGGATCTGCCCTTCGCGATCGCAGACGAATTTTGTCAGGCGGTAGAGCGATTGCCCGAAATATGGGCCGCCACTTGGATGCAGGAGGAGCGCAGATGGATCCTTCCCGCCGACCCGTGCGACGCCAGCACCACCGCGGCGCGTATCGCGATGCAGGAGCGAATCCAGCTTGTCTTCGTGGACGACGAAAGCCCCACGGCACTGCAAGACGATCCGGACCTACCCGATCCGTCGGTGGTGGAAACGCTGGGCGCGGCGGAGTATGCCGGAATTTGTCTGCCATCTCTGGAAAAGCTTTCCGACGATTCCACCCGGATTCGTGCGGCGCGCATGGCAGACCGATTGCGAAAACTCCCGGCCGCAAAGACACTTCTTGTCGTACGCCTCGCCTTGCTTCCCGATTTGTTGCGCGAGCTGGCGACTCCATCGACAGCCATCCCCGACGAGGAGCTTGAGCACCCGATTTCGGCTATTGAGCTGCTCCCGCTCGAGCCCAAGCACCTGTTGTTCGCGCTGGGCGAATGGCCTTTCGTGGCACAGGAGACCGAGCGGCTGCGACAAGATCCGTTCGAACAAATCCCGTCAAGTCGCGCCTGGACGGGGCGATTGCTGGGATGGGCGCGTCGACGCCATTTGGAACGACGCAAGGCTTCGCGCATACCGCTTTCCCAACTGAAGATGACCGTACGCTTCGCCGAACGGCTCGCGCGCCATTCGGGCCTGCACCAGCCGAGTTTGTGGGATGTGGTGCAAGCCGCTCGCGCGACATCGGGCGATTCGTTCGCCACCGCCGTGTTGGAGGCCGCCAAGTTCCACGGTCACGAACCGTTGGAACGGGCTCGTTTGAAGGTGGGGCCGTTCCGCGCCAAAACCCCAGATGACGAATCCCGTCCTTGGACCCACAGGCTTCTCCCGCGACCGCCGCAATGGGCGCAAGTCAAATTGCGTCGCGAGCCGGAGCCGGAAGAAGCGCGCAGATGGATCCGAGACTGGAAGCCTTTGTCGTTGTGTTCGCATCTGCCGGAAGACGTCGCCATCGAGCGCTTCAATCGCGAGGTGCGCGAACGCGCCAAGTCCCGCAGCGTCTCGAACCAACCGAGATCCCGCCCCTTCGAATCGAGTCTGCTCGACGGACTCGACATGCGCGAGACGGTGCGGAATTTCTGGAAGGGCGAAATCTGGGTCAAGGATTTCCCACCGCGCGAACTCAAGCTCGATGCCGCCGTGATCGCCTTCGACGAAGGTGGGCCGTTCGAGTATCCCCACCGCGGCACATGGTATGCCGAGCACCAGAACGAATCGACGCTCATCTTCTATGCGACAGATCCTGCCGCCGATCCGATCGGCCCCGGGATCCTCAGGTCGCGCTACGGAGGGCTGGGCCTCCTGTTCCCCCCACGGCAGGTACCCGACGTCTTCGCGATGTCGGAACCTCCGCTGGGAGCCCGGACCGCGCTGGAAACCCTCGTCGCAGGCGTGTGTCTGTTCGCCCGACAAAAAGCGGTCGCCTACGCCGCCTGGGAGCCGCCAAGCCTGGCTTTGCAGTCGATCGCGCATACGGTCGGAAAACGTCTGATCCACGTACCGTTGTCCACATTTCCCGCGACGGCGTTGGAAAAGCTGCGGACCTTCCATGTTCTCAACGGCAAGGAAACGCGCGGCTGGGCCGACAGGTTCATCCAGGGAGAATGACGGATTCCGTCCTGGTGCTACCGGTATGCAACGGCAGCACCACGCGCAGCATGGCACCTTCGGAAATCCCCGGCACCGCGTAGAGCGAACCTCCGTGACGCTGGGCGATGGCGTACCCGATCGCCAACCCCATCCCCATGCCCTCCGACCGGCGGCTGAAGAATGGATCGAAGATGCGATCCAGATCTTCCGGAGGAATTCCCGCCCCGGTGTCCGAAATCTCCAGAACGGCCTGTCCTTCGCGCTCCGCAAGGCGAACCACCATCGTACCGCCCGAAGACATCGCATGGATCGCGTTCTGGCAAATATTGAGCACCAGATGCTTCAGTTCGTCCTGGTCGCACATCACGACCGGCGCCGACTCGAATCCTTCGCGCACAAGTTCGATCCGATGCCGTTTCAGACGGAATCCGACGAGCTCCAGCACGGCTTCGGCGATGACGGAAATCGGCACGGGTCTGCGCTCCACGACCTCGCCCTGCTGGCGCGCGAACTCCTGCATGCCACGCACGATCTGCGCGATGCGCATCGTCTCGGCTTCCAAACGCCCCAGATCAGTGATCACCTGCGGCTGGCCTTCGCACCGCATCTGCAGGATCTGCACGCGCCCCAGGATCACCTGCAGCGGGTTGTTGATCTCGTGCGCGATGCCTCCCGCGAGCTGTCCGATGCCAGCCAACCTCCCGGCTTGGATCATCCGGCTCTGCATTTCGCTCATGCGACGGTTCGAGGCCATGAGCTCCTCGTACAACCGGGCGTTTTCCAGCGAAGCGGAGAGCAGGCGAGCCAGCGCGGCGATCCAGTGCCGGACATCCTTCGATGCGACAAATTCCGTCGATTCGTGCGCCACGAGGAGGGCGCCCAGGTGCCGGCCGGAAGCGACAAGCGGAACCACGAACGCAGCGCCGGCCCCCAAGGAAGACAAATCCTGACCATGGGAAAGGTTGGCGTCCAGGATCGAGACTTCCTGGGAAACCAGTCCCAGATCGAGCAGAATTCGACAGTCCTCGGGTTGCGCACCGCTCGCGAAGATCCGGATCGCTCGCAAACTTGGTTCGACGAAACCCAACGCCACGACCTTGGGCTGGCATCGATCCAGTATGGCTTGGGAGGTCGTCTCGAAGAGGTGCTCCACTTCAAGGCTCTTCCCCAATGTCGAAGCGACCTCGTACAGGCTGTGCAGTTCGGCCCAGTTGCGACGCATGCCCGCCATATGCTCCATGTTGTCGATTGCCGCGGCAGCCTGGGTTCCGATCAGCCGAAGCATGTCCATCTGGTGCGTACCGATCGTAGCGGCATCGGTGGATGGGATCAACGCGACCAATCCCACCGTCCGACGCTGGACGACAAGTGGAACCACGATCCAACCGGGACCGCCGGGTCCATCCATGGACGGGATCGCCGTTGGCCGAAGCGACTCCATCGCCCATCGAACCACCGCATCGTCCTCCAGCTCGCGAAACCGCAGCAGAGCCTGCGGCCCCATCCCCTGCGAATACAATTCGCGAGTACGACAATTCCCGTCACCAACCCTGATGGTGATCGCCGACCAGGGAAGCACCCGGGCGAATGTGGAGGCCATGGCCACGGCCATGCTTTGAAAATCGGCCGCATCTCCGACGGCTTCCGCGAGCTGTTGAAAGCTCAGCACATCGTCGAGCGTCTGGCGCAACGACGCCCGTTCGCGCTCCGAGGTTTCCAGAAGCGAGCGCATCAATTCCATGGACTGGCCGCTCACCGGAACGCTTCGCCCAACGAGGCCGCGCGCTCCACTTCCGCCGCGACAGCAGCCTGCAGGACCGGAAGATCCTCCTC
>JBDKGS010000275.1:0-5775 GCA_039798065.1 Fibrobacterota bacterium
GTTTCTGCGAAAGGCGTTGTCGCCATCGCGGGATCGTCGCTTCCGAAATGCCCAGGAAATGCTCGACGCGCTCGGTCGGGCGCTTTGACAGGAGAATCCACGAAGATGGCCAAGGCGCAAGCGAAGGACAAAGCAGAACCAGAATCCGTCCCAGGCTTCCTCAAGAGGTTGGACAAGGACGACCCGAAGGTGATGACGGATTTTGCCAATTGGGCCTCCGCACCGGCTCGCACCCCCAAGGAGATCGAGGGGATCCACGAGTTCATCGAGGAAGCGGAACATCGAATTCGCAATTCGCGTTCAAAGCTCGATCGCGTGGAGGCCGCGCAAGTGATGCTCAAGCTGCTGCGGGAAGACAGCCGACGCCTGGGCATGCACGAACGCTTTCTGGCAAGCATCTGCGGCGCGCTGTGCACCTACTTCCAAAACCGGAAGATCTGGGATCCAGCCGTGGAAGCCTGCGAATTCTTGGTGGGTCGAGCAATACCCGACGAAGACGGAGTGGGGTTCCACGAACGTCTGGATTGGCTGTACAGGCAACGCGCGAAACGCGGGGCTGACTGAAGTCGTTTGATCCGCCACTTATGGCGCGGTAACGATCGGCCGTAGGAATTGAACACTCCACTGCGGCACATTGGCCCTCAGCGGTTGACTCACAACGAAATGGTCGTCCGCTCACCCCTTCACAGGGACGAGCGGAACGAAACCTTCTTTACAGAACGTCTTCGCCGGTCTCGCCGGTGCGGATGCGGGTAGCCGATTCCACCGACAACACGAAGATCTTGCCGTCACCAATCTTGCCGGTGCGAGCCGACGAGGTGATTGCGGCCACGACCTTGGGGACGATGCTGTCGGCGACAACCATTTCGACCTTCACCTTGGGGATGAAGTCGGTGTGGTATTCGCTGCCACGGTAGAGCTCGGTGTGTCCCTTTTGGCGGCCAAATCCTTTGACCTCCATGACGGTGATGCCCTGGGCACCGGCTTCACCGACGGCCAGCTTCACGTCATCCAGCTTGAAGGGCTTGATGTAGGCGACGATCATCTTCATGGGTTCTTCTCCTTTGGGAGTGTGGGCGATTGTACTATTGCTTATTCGTCAACGCGGCTGGAATGGTGGTCGTTTGACGTTCCATAGGCGCGAAGTGGATGGCCGCCACTTCGCGCCTTTTTTCCATTTATCTAGAGAATCAAAAATCGGGCCATTTTCTCCGGAACTTGTTACTTGTGTCTCGTCTCGAATTCTATGACACTAGCCGACAATTGTCGCTCAATTAATGACAACTAGCGACATTGTTATTTGCGAAAATCTCTCGGCTCCATTTCCAGTTGCTGGATGCGGTAGCGCAATTGACGCAATGTAACGCCCAAAGCGCGAGCCGCGAGGGTCTGATGCCCATTGGTTGCAGCCAAGGCTTGCTCAAGATCTTCCCGGGTCAAAATCGCCCTTTGGTAGGGCTTGCGCGGTGCGTCCATCGGCGACGACTGGTAGGAATTTGTCCGCATGGACTCCATTCCACCCGCCGACAAGGCAGCAAACGCAGGATTTTGCGAAGAGGGATTGACAGAAAGTGGTGCCGGAGCGGAGAAACCGATTCCCATGGCGGGAAACAACCGATCCAAAACCGGGATGTCGTGGGCGGAGAGGGTCTCGCCATCGGTGGCCAACACCACCGTGCGTTCCAGCGTGTTTTCCAGCTCGCGGACGTTGCCGGGCCAGCTGTACTGCTGCATGAAGTCCAATGCCTCGCGGCTGACAGCCACCTTCTTGGTGTGCTTGGACATGAATGCCCGCAAGAACGAAAGTACCAACGGCACGATGTCCGATCGACGGTTGCGCAACGGCGGAACGTGGATGGGCACCACCATCAGGCGATAGTAGAGGTCCTCGCGGAATCGCTTCTCGCGAACCATCCCTTCGAGGTCACAATTTGTCGCGCAGATGATTCTCGCGTCGCTTTGGATGGTTTCGCTCGAACCCAGGCGCTCAAAGGTTCCATCCTGGAAAACCCGCAGGATCTTGGACTGGGTTTCCAAAGGCAACTCCCCGATTTCATCGAGGAAAATCGTGCCTCCGCGGGCCATTTCGAAACGCCCGATGCGCAGCGCATGGGCGCCGGTGAAGGCGCCCTTTTCGTGACCGAACAGCTCCGATTCAATCAGGCTTGCAGGCAACGCCGCACAGTTGACTTCCACGAACGGGCCCTTGCGACGAGGGCTGTTGAAATGGATCGTGCGCGCCAACAGCGTCTTACCAGTACCGGATTCGCCGCGCAGCAACACGGCAGCTTCGGTGCTTGCCACCTGCTTGACCATCGCCATGGTCTTTTGCATGGCACCTGAATGCACCACGAGGTTTTCTGGCTGGAATTTCTCGGCGAGCACTTCCTGCAACTCGCGATTCTGAAGCTCCAGGACCTCTTTTTCCTTCTGGATCAACTCGGCGATATGAACCGTCTGCGCCAGCAAGGATGCGATGATTTTCATCACCTTCAGATCTTCGTCGACCATCGTGGCGCTCTCCGGATACCGGTTGGCCACGAGCACACCCGCACAGCGCCGATCGAGCGTGATGGGCACCGCGATCAGGATGGTTGGAACTCCGGGAGGGCAAAGCTGCTGGATTTCCTCGATTTCGTGCTTCTCCAGCATTTCCAGATCCGTAACCACAATGGGCATGCCTGTGGTGTAGACCTTCCCGATAAACCCGGCCTGAACCGGGAAAATCCGCTTTTGCTCCTCCGGCGAAAGCCCAAAGCAGGCTTTCACCCCAAGCTCGGAGCGATTGAGCGTAGGCATCAGCAGCACACCACGCTCCAAGTCAAGGTTGTCGGATAACGCTCTCAAGCATCGGCGAGCGACGAGCCCGAGATCCAAGCTGGACCCCAAGACACGACTCACCTCGTAGAGAGCGTTGAGGGTTCTGGATTGGTGTTCGAAGAAGTCGCGAGTCATAGCGTTTGATTTCTGATGCAAGAACCGTTCCAGTCGGACAGGACTTGACTGTTTTTCAAGAATACCTTCATTGAGCCCTCTCGAAGCATTTCATCCCTGCCACAAACCCCTATATTTCGAAGCATGCGTAACTGGTCCTGGTCTTCCGTCGAGGCGCTGAGCCCGTCCCCCTCCGATGTCTTCGTCGTCCTTGGCTTGGAAGGAGCTCCATCGGGGCTTTTGCCTGGAGCCACCTACGCCGTTTTGAACCATCGCATGAAGGCTTCCTTGGAAGCCCAAGTCGCTGGCGAGATCAAAGGTGCCGACTGGGTCGATGCCGACGAACTTCGCGCCTTGGCTTTGGTCGTATCCGAAAAGCCAGGCATGGACTTCTCGGAGCGGATGCGAATTGCCGCCGCCGAGGCAATCAAGGCAGCCTCCCAACGCAAATGCAGCCGAATCATCCTCTTGGCCGACGAAATCCCTGCCGCCAAGGTCTCCTTGCTCCTGGAAGGCTGGTGGCTGTCCAGCTACAAGTTCGAGGGCTGGAAATCCAAGCCTTCCCCTGCATCGGCTCCCTTCGTGATCGCTCTCGACGCCAACAAGGCACAAGAAATCGGCGCACTTCTGGATCGTACGGCCTCGACCCTGGAATGTACGGATTGGGTCCGTGACGCAGTGAACGAACCTGGCTCGAGCCTGCCCCCCGGCGAGCTCGCCCACCGCATGGAGATCCTGGCCTTGGCCAACGATCTTACCTGGAAATCCCGCGGGAAAAAGGAACTGGAGCGCGACGGTTACCAGGGACTCATCACCGTCGGCAAAGGCTCCGATCACGAACCCGTCCTGGGAGTGGCCCGCTACCAACCGAAATCGGCCAAAGCAGAGATCCATCTTGTGTTGGTGGGCAAAGGCGTGACGTTCGACACCGGCGGCATCTCGATCAAGCCATCGGACCGCATGTGGGAAATGAAAAACGACATGGCTGGCGCCGCAACCGTGATGGGCGCCCTGGCCGCGATCGCAAAAGCGGAACTCCCCATCAAGGTGTCGGCGGTGGTCTGCCTGGCGGAAAATCGCCCCGGCAACGCATCGGTTCTTCCCGGCGACATTTTCAAAGCCAAAAACGGCACCACTGTGATGGTCGACAACACCGACGCCGAAGGCCGCCTGATCCTCACCGACGGGTTGTGGGAAGCCGGCGAGCTGGGTGCCACCCATATCGTGGATCTGGCCACCTTGACAGGAGCTGTCGTGCGTGCGTTGGGCTCTTCGATTGCGGGCGTACTGGGCGACGACGAATCGCTGGCTGAAATGATCCGCGTCTCAGGCGCGATCACCGGTGAAAAATTCTGGCCTTTGCCCTTGGAAACCGAGTACCGCTCCAAACTCGACGACCCGGTCGCCGACCTCAAGAACTCCGGCGGCGCCGAAGCAGGCGCCATCACGGCGGCCTTGTTCCTGAAGGAATTCGTGCCCGCCAACACGTCGTGGGCGCACTTGGATATCGCCGGTACCGCTTTCGCCACCAAGTCCTGGAAGTACTTCCAGGAAGGCGCAACAGCCTTTGGCGTGCGCACGCTGCTGGAACTCGCCCGCCGCCTGTCGGCGTAATCCCGTGGCCCGCTCCAAGGAACCGGATTTTGTCTGCCCCAATTGCGGGGCCGACGTCCCCGGCGGCGCCAAAAGCTGTCCGGAATGCGGCTCCGACGAGAACACAGGCTGGAGCGAGGACACCTACCTGGACGGGGTCTCTTTGCCGTATGAAGACGACGACTCCGTCGAGGAAAATCCCAAGCCAAAAGGGTTTCTTACCGCGGCCAACGTGTTGTGGGTGCTTGTTGCTGTTTTGCTGATCGGGCTTTGGCTGTTTCAGATGCTTCATCGCTGATTTTTTGAGCTGCACTCGGCGTTGATTCTCCATTTTCCATGCTGACAGTTTTCGGAACCTCGTTCCGAACCGTTTTTCGGAGCTGCGCTCCGGACGCTCTTTTCGGAGCCTCCGGCTCCGAGGATTTCTTGGGGGTGCCACCCCCAAACCCGGCCAAAGGGACGCTACACGACGTCCCTTTGGAAACCCCGCGTGCCAGGGCTGCGCCCTTGGAACCCGCCGAGCACGTGACGTGGTCAGGCAACCTGCACCGGCGACACCTGCGCGCCCGCCTGCTTGTTCGCTCCGCTCACAAGACGGCGGGGACGTGGCCACATCGCTTAGGTCGGCGCGGGAACGAGTAGCGAGTAGCAAGTAGCAAGTAGCGCGACAAAAATCGTCACCTGACCACCGCGCATTCCACAATTCTCACCGTCGTACACGCGCCAGGGCGCCAGCCCGATGCGCACATCGAGCCACGTCAGAATTTGACGCAAACCTCGCCCCACCAATCGCAGGCCTAGCACGAACTTCAAATCGCGCAAGCCACTTCCCTACCCTGCCCGTTCAGTTCCCCGCCGTCTTGCCGCAGGCAAGCAGGCGGGCGCGCCGACCGATGGGAACCTCCAACGCAGCCACGTCAGCTGCTCCATGAGCGGGTCGCCAGGGCGGCCAGCCCTGGCTGCGCGGGCGTCCAGAGGGTCCGCGCATTCGGACCATCTGGCCCGATGGGGTCACGGGGCAGCGGGGAGCGGCCCCGTGAATCAATAGCCCAGGCGCCAGCCTGTAACGAAGCCCAAGCGCCAGCTTGAAGCTTGAAGAAAGCCTGTTTGGAGAAAAACAGCCGAGACCACCTGCGGGAGCCGGTGGACAAAGCCGGCGGCAGCATAAACGAAGAAGCCGAATCCTTTCGGGATCCGGCTTCGCTGCGATCTAGGGGATCAAATTTTTGCGGAAGGCCGAAGCCCTCA
>JBDKGS010000276.1:0-5765 GCA_039798065.1 Fibrobacterota bacterium
ATGAATCGGATCGGGTGCTTGTAGTAGTACTGCGTCACGTAGCGGCAGTTGGTGAGGCAGCTCTTCTGGCAGTCCCCGTACTTGTCCTTGCGCAACTTGTGGAGTTCGCGCAACGATCCGGTCTTCAGGTCGTCGATGGAAATGTTTTCCGAAGGCAAGGTTCCGCAGAACTTGAGTTCGCCCAACGTGTCGATGCCGATGGAATCCTTTCCGGCGAGGCATTCCCACTCGAGCCGCCCTTCCACGAATTTCTTGAGATCGCGGAAGTAGGCTTCCGGTTCGATGATGTTGCTTCCCTGCCTGCGCAGCTCCAGGATGCGGTCGAGCATCGCGAACAGTCGCGCCTTCTCTTCGGCGGTATTGAAGAACAGCGCGTCGGGCTGCGATTCGCAGGTGGGGTGGCGGACGATGAACCCGATGGACAGGGGGATCCCCAGCTTGTCGAGGTAGCCCAACGTTTCTTCGAGGATGCCGATGTTCTGGTTGTTCAAGACAAAATTTGCCGTGATCTCGAACTTGTACCTGCCGCGCGCCTCGATGAGCCGTTCGAGCGCGGCCTGGCTGTGGGCCATGTCCTTGAGCGAGGGGCTGAAGTCCTGGATGGAGTCCACCGAAAGGTTCACCACGTCGATGCCGGCCTGGCCGATGCGTTCGATGTAGTCGTCGGAAAGCATGGTGCCGTTGGTGTTGAGATAGGTGAAGAAGCCCAACTTGTGCGCGTGCTTCACGATTTCCGGGAAATCCTTGCGGATGGTGGGCTCGCCGCCGTGGAAGGCCAGGAATCCAATTCCGAACGAGCGCATGCGATCCAGGACTCGACAGATTTCGTCAAGAGCCAGGTCCTTCTTGGACGAGTCCTTGAAGAAGCAGTATTCGCAGGAAAGGTTGCACTTGCGCGTGACGTAGAGATGTCCCCAGAGAGGAGTTCCGCGAAAGACGTTGCCCAGGTAGGAGCGCGACAGAATCCGGACGACCTTGAGCGATTTGGCGAAGCTGTAGGGGTGCATGGCGGACCTTTCAGGCGCGGCGCATCGCGTGGCTCACGCGGGCGTTCTGGACGAGTTTGCGGATGGATCGCGGCTCGAGGGCGAACATCATGGTCATCTCCATGCCTTCGATGTTCCAGCAGCCGGTGCAGGATTCGCGGGGCATGCGCGCGATCCACTCCAGGGCGCGGTCCGGATCGACGGGTTCCGGCACCTTCTGTTCGGGGCGACGTTCGCAGCAGCGGTACAATCGACCGTCGGCCTCCAGGGCAAAGAACGTGGTGCCTCCCATGCAGGGACGCGTGAGCACGGGCTGCACGGGCCACTTCGCCAATTGTTCCAAACCCGGCATGGAATTGGATGCCAAGGGGAACTTCATGATCCGTTCGATCATGCGGTGCATTTCGTCGGGGCTGGGTTCCAGTTCGTCCAGCACTTGTGGCGACCGCGAATAGACGCGCACCGGAATGAAGCCCACCTTGAACTTGTTTTTGGTCGCGTGCTCGAAGACGAAGTCGAGTTCCTTCTCCGATCCGCGGCTCAATACGCAGGTGGCAGAATATGTCTTGCCCATGTCCGCGAGAGTCTTCATGGCGTCCATGGCTCCGTCGAAGGCGCCCGCGCCTCGCCGCTTGTCGTGGAAGTCGCGCGAGCCGTCAAAGGAGATGAAGGTTTCGTCGATGCGACGCACCACATCCTTGCGCTGTGACAGCAGCTTGCCGTTCGTGAACAAAGTGAGATAGGTGGGGCCGGGAAGATCCTTGATGGTATCGACCAGGGTGCCGAGATCCTTGCGCAGCAGAGGTTCGCCGCCGGTCAAATTGAAGTGGATGGCGCGCTGTCCCACCGAGCGGGCCAAGCGCACGAGATAATCCATTTCGGGTTCTTGCTTTTCGTGCGTGGGGATTTCGCAGTACGAGCAATGCAGGTTGCATGCCGTGGTCACGTTCAGAGTGATGCTGAACGGATAGGGCTTGCGTCGAAGGATGAAGTCCTTGGTGAAGTGGTAGACTTTCCGGTTGAATACGCTTTTTGCCACCGTCTTGAGGTAACCGGGATGCAAGACCGAGGAGTTGGGAGATGGCAAGGCGGGCTCCGCTTGAAGTGTGGGAGGTGCGGACCGGAATTTGTCCGCGACGACGATTGCAGGAAATAGAAAGAAAAATGGATTCCTTTGTCTGTTGAAGGCAATTTTTGACAATGCCTGAACGATCGTCGCGCATCCTCGTGCAGACCGAACTGTTTCCGCCTCTGCTGTGCGGGGAGGGCGTGTTCGCACGGAATCTTTCAAAGGGGCTTGCAGGGTGCGGTCATCGCGTCCTGGTGGTGACTTCGTCGCTTCATGGAGGCTACGAAGTCCAGCGCGACGGGGAGCTCGAAATCCATCGACTTCCGTCGGTGCGCAACCCGCTGTACCCGACTTTCCGGCTCTCCATTCCTTCCAAGGTCCGACTCCAGGCGATCCTGGACGGATTCCGTCCCCAGGCCGTCCAGGTGAACAATCCAAGTTGGGCAGGTGAACGGATTCTGTCATGGGCGAAGGCGCACGGAGTCCGCTCGGTGGCCAGCCACCACTACCATCCCGCGACGCTTTGGGGGAACCATCCTTGGCTGAGGCCGTTCGCGGGCATCGTGGGCCGGTTGGCCGCGAAATCCATGACAAAATTCTACCAGCGGGCCGATGCGGTGACCGCGCCATCCGTCTACGCCGCGGGCAGGTTGGAAGAATACGGTTTGGGGGGCGTGGTGCCGGTCTCCAACGGAGTGGATCTCGACCGATTCCATCCCGCTCGCAAGGACGCCGGGATGTTCGCGAAGTGGGGTGTTCCCGCCGGGGCCAGGGTGATCCTGCACCATGGAAGACTCTACCGCTCGAAGCGGGTGGACCTGATCTTGCGGGCGTTCTCCGGGATGCCGGAAAATGTCTGGTTGGTGGTATCGGGCGATGGACCCGACCGGAATCGATTGGAGAACATCGCGCCCGATCGGACGAGATTTGTCGGTCATGTGGACGACGAAGCGCTGCCAGCACTCTACGCGTGCGCGGATCTGTTCGCGATCGCATCGTCTTTGGAACTGCAGGGAATCGTCGTGCTCGAGGCGATGGCTTCGGGACTTGGGGTGGTTTCGGTGGCCGCAGGCGCCTTGCCCGAACTGGTCGTCGACGGAGCGAACGGGTTTCTCTGCCCAGAGGATTCCGTCGAAGGGTTCCGAACGAACATGTTGATGGCACTGGAGAGGTCGCTGGAGCTGGGAACAAACGCGCGTTCGATGGCGTTGGCGCATGGGCTGTCCAGTACGGTCGAGCGATTCGAGGCGCTGCTGGCGAAGCCCCAGGTAGGGACAAGTTGCCAATGAGGAGAGTACAATAGACGTATCCGATTTTTGTCGCCCGTCTCGAATCCGGGAAGAGTCCCATGCTGGATGACCTGAGCGTCTTGTTCTCCTTTTTGATCCTGGCGTTGTTCGCCGGGGCGGTATGGCTGCTTCCACGACTGCGCAAGCTCGATCGATTGGAAGCGCGCATCAAGGATCTGGAGTCCCGCCAGGCGGAAGCCCTGCGGAGATTGGCGAGATTGGAGACCTGGCCATCGGTTCCTCCATCCGCTCCACCGGCGGCGGCCGCGAAGGTCGCCGATCCCGTCGAGCCGATGCCAATTCCTGTCGTGGCCCCGGAGCCGGTTTCCGTCGTCGTCCCTCGTGTGCAGGACGAACCGAAGCCGACCCCAGCGCCCGAGCCGGTTCCGCAGACTTGGACCGCGGGCGGAACGGCTCCTTCCACGTCAGCCAGGCCGGCACCAAGGCCGAAGGTGGTGGTCGCCAAGGAGCCCGACGCTTTCGACAACTTGCGACAGTATTTGTCGAAGTGGAACCCGGTGGTGCTGGGAGGATCGGTCCTGGTTCTGTTGGGCGTGATCTTCCTTTTGGGGCTTGCCGCCCAGGCCGGTTTCTTCCCGCCCTCGCTGCGTTTGGCGGGTGCCACGGCTCTGGCCGGTGTCCTGTTGGTGGCGGGATGGAAGCGGCGCATGACCCATCCCACCTGGGCCCTGCCCATGCAAGGCACCGCCAGCGCCATCCTGTTCTTCGTGCTCTACGCGGCCTTCCACAACCTGCGCCTGATTCCCGCCGGGGCGGCCTTCGCGGGTGCGGTGATGGTGCTGGTGTCCACGGGCATCCTTGCCGTTTTGCAATCGTCGCAGCGTCTTGCGGTGTTGGCCATGGTGGCCGGATACGCCGCGCCCCTCGTGTTTTCCACCGGAAACGGCAGCCATATCGGATTGTTCTCGTACTACGCGGTACTCGATCTGGGTGTGGTGGCCATGGTGTGGGCGCGCGGCTGGAAGACACTACTTGGCATCGGGTTTTTGGCCACCTACGGCATCGCCACGGCTTGGGGGGTGTTGAAGTTTTCGCCGGTCCATTTCGCCAGTTGCGAGGCCTTCCTTTGGATCTTCTACGCCATGTTCAGCGCCTCGGCGGTGGGCTTCGCGCTGCGCGGTGACGGAAAACGTCAAGGCGTGGTGTCGGGTTCGCTGGTGTTCGGATTGCCGTTGGTCACCTTCTCGCTCCAGGCGAAGCTGGTGGAGGGCGACAAGCTCCTCTTGGCCTGGACCGCTGCCGGAATGTGTCTGCACCATTTGTTGGTAGGAGCCTGGGTTCTGAAGCAGGCCGCCCCCGACCGCAAGCCGGTCCTCAAGGTCATGGCCGAGACGCTCCTAGTGCTGGGCTCCATCCTGGGAAGCCTCGCGATCCCGTTGGCGTTGTCGGGGCGTTGGACGTCGCTGGCGTGGGCGGTGGAAGGTGCCGGGCTGGTCTGGTTGTCGGCGCGGCAGGGCCGGGTCTGGAACCTGTTGTTGGGTTCGGTCCTGTTGATGGCCGCGACGGTCATCCATCTCGATGGATCCCTGAACGGCGTCGATGCGACAGTTCTTGTCGTGGCGATTCTTGTGGCGGCGCGTTGCCTGGATCTGTCGAGCATCCCGCTACCCGTGCATGGCTGGATCGCGCGGGCGGTGGTGGTGGTTGGATGGGCGATCGCGGTGCGGGCCACCAGTGGTCTTGCCGCCGATTGGTTGGCCACCGAAGACCTCGAGCGCTGGATGCTCGCGGGCACGCTGTGCGCCGCGTTGTTTTCGGCCGTGTCGCAAGTCGGATTCGCCAAGTGGAATGGCTTCCACACGTCGTGGATCGTGGCGTGGTTCTTGTGGGCGTTGTTGGCCTTGCGATCGGGGATGAACGGAGACCATGCGTTGGTCCACGGCTGGTTGGCTTGGGGTGCGGGACCCTTGCTCGCCTTCTGGAGCCTGGAGCGCGCACGTCGCGATCAGGCGTTCTTTGGCGTGGTGGGTCGTTCGCTGGAGTCGATTTTCCTTCATGGGACGATTCTTGTCGTGTGCACCGAATTCGCCCGCGCCCTGCAGGCGCCCATCTGGGGGGATGCTGCGGGCTGGACACTCGCGGCGTTGCTGCTGGCTGGATTCACGCACCCGGCCGTGGGCAAGCTGCCTTGGTTCGAGGCTCGGCCAGGGCTCCACAAAGGGCCGTGGATTCTGCCGTGGGTGGTCGTGTTGGCCGTGCACGCGTTCCTGACTTTGACCGACAGGGGGGGTGGGAGTCCCTTGCCTTGGATGCCGCTGTTGAACAGCGCCGACCTCTCCGCGTTGGCGTTCGCGCTCGCGTTCCTGCGCCTGCCAAATTCTGTCTTCCTGGAAAATGCGAACTCGCCGGTCCGCCGTCGGTTCGTCGCGGTGTTCCTGTTCTCGTGGATCAGCGTGACCT
>JBDKGS010000277.1:0-5755 GCA_039798065.1 Fibrobacterota bacterium
TCTTGGATGGCCGCGCCTTCGCGACTCCCGACGACGTGAAGTCGGTTGCCCGCGGCGTGTTGCGCCACCGCCTTGGACTTTCGTACGAAGCCCAGGCCGAAGGCATCAAGGCCGAGGACGTGGTCGAGAAGATCCTCGCTGGGGTGGACGTGCCATGAAACAGGCAGGGCCGAGTCTGGCCCGCCGCGTCACGCAGCGGGTACGACGGATCGAATTCCGTGCCCGAGGACGGATTTCGGATCTGCTGGCGGGTGGGCACCTCTCCACCTTCAAAGGCACCGGGATGCGCTTTCGCGAAGTGCGGGCCTATGCCGACGGCGACGATCCGCGCGGTATCGATTGGAACGTGACGGCGCGTTTGAACGAACCGTTCGTGAAAGTGTTCGAAGAAGAACGCGAGCTCACCGCCGCCTTCTTGCTGGACCTTTCCGAAAGCACACTGTCGGGAAGCCGTGGCGCCTTGTCGCGCGAGGCCGCCGCCGAATTCTGCGCGGTGCTGGCGCTGTCGTGCTTTGGTTCGCAGGAAAGCCTGGCCCTCTTGACATTTTCCGACCAGGTCGAGACCTGGTTGCCGCCGGCACGAGGTCCGCAAGCGCTCTCGCGGCTTCTGCGCGAAATCCTGGAACGCGAACCGCAATCCAAGAAAACCGACATCGCCATGGCCTGCGACCAATTGGCGCGGCGCCTGCGCCGACGTTCTGTCGTGTTCGTGGTTTCCGATTTCCGCGACGATGTGGAACAGTACGCCCAGGCCCTGCGCCGCCTGGGGATCGGGCACGACGTGAATCTGGTGCGCATCGAGCCCGCGGGTTTCGATCCGCTCCCGGGCGAAGGCTTGGTGACATTTCTTGACGCCGAGACGGGGCTGGAGTTCGAGCTCGACGTCTCCGACAAATCCCTGCGCCAAGCGCTAGGCAAACGCGAGACGGATTCCGTCAGTGCGCTGGAACGCGAGGCCAAGAAGTCGCGCGCCACGCTCATGCGCCTGCGGACCGGCACCGACCCGATCGAGGCCATCCGCAAGCTGGTGCGCGCCCGCGCCCTGATCCACGGAGGAGTGGTGGCATGATCCAACTCTCTCGCGACTCCATCGTGCTGGGCGACACGCTCGGCGTTTCCTGGCAGCTCCCCGCCGGATCCAAGATCGTCAAAGGGCCCGTCGCCTCCGACAGCCTGGTGGTGACGCCCGACTCTTTGCACCCCGGCCGCTGGACCCTGCAACCCTTGTCCACCGCATCGTTCGGCAACGACACCCTCGCGGCGGTCTCGCCCACCGGCGACACCGTGACGGAAATTGTCCCCAGTTGGTTCGCACGCCCCAAGGTGACAGGATCCGACAGCACAGCCGCATCGCTGTTGCCGCCCGAGAAGGTTCCCGTTCCGTTCCCTTGGGACTACGTGTCCATCGCGGGTGGATCCATCGCCGCGGTGCTCCTTGGGCTGTGGGGGTGGAAACGCTACCAGGCTTGGAAAGCCTCGCGGTTGCCACCGCCGCCTCCTCCGCCGCCACGCGACCCCGTGGAAGTGGCCCGCGAGATATTGCAAGAATTGGCCCAGCAGGCGCGTTCGGGTAGACCCGCGCGAGAAACCGCCTTCGCGGTGGGCGAACTGTTGCGCGATGTGCACGGCAAGCTGCACGGCTGGACGGAATCCGTCGAATCCACATCGTTCGAGTGGAAGACCTGGTGCGCCAAGAACCGTCCGGAGGTGGAGCGGATCGTGCTGTCCGAATTCCTCCTGGAGGCCGATCTCTTGCGCTACGCCGACGCCACCCACGACGCCGAGGCCCTGCTCGAAAAAGCCCTGATGCTCCTGGACACCCAGGACCATCTGCGGGGCGACAAACCATGATCTTGGGCACCACCTGGCAGAACCCGTGGGTCATCTGGTTACTGCTCGCGTTGATTCCGCTGGCTTGGGCCGGATGGACGATGCGCAAGATGGCACCGCGCATGCGCCATCCCGGTTTGCCCAAAGGGTTCAAGCCCAAACCAAGCCTCCGACGGATTTTGTCGCCGCTGCCGCTGTGGCTCAAGGTGGCCGCGGTCGGATTGCTGGTCGCGGGACTGGCTCGACCCATCACCCGCACGGCCTGGAACGAGGACTCCGTCGATGGCGTCGACATCGTGCTGGCGATGGACGTGTCGACCTCCATGCAGATCAAAGATGTGAAGCCGAGTCGCGAAGAGGCGGCTCGTCAGATTCTGACAAAATTCATCGCCTCCCGCGACCGCGACCGCATGGGCCTGGTGGCCTTCGCGGGCCGGCCCGTCACGCGGTGCCCGCTCACCACCGACCGACAGGTTCTGCGCGACCTCCTGGACTCCACCAGCAACCAGGGCCTGGACGACGGCACGGCGATCGGCGACGCGTTGCTGATGGCGGGCAACCGTTTGAAGAACTCCAAGGCCAAGAGCCGCGTGATCGTGCTGCTCACCGACGGCCAGAACAACATGGGCAACGTCGATCCGTTGTCGGCGGCGAAGGCTCTGTCGTCCATGGGTCTCAAGATCTACACGATCGGGTTGGGCACCGAAGGTTTGTTCAACCAGACCTTCAAGCTGCCCGACGGCAGCGTCCAACAGGGACAGGTGCAGTCCGACATGGACGCCAAGACGCTCACGGAAGTCGCACGCATGGGTGGCGGCAAATTCTTCCGAGCCCTGGACCGCGACGCCTTGGCCCAAGCCTACGACGCCATCGACAAGCTGGAACGCACCAAGATCACCACCAACACGCACTGGGAGGTCCACGAGCGGTTCGCCGCTTGGGCGCTGGCTGCATTGACACTTCTTGTCTTGGCCTGGTTCCTGGAACACACCTGGCTGCGGAGGCTGCCATGAACTGGGGATCGCCCGAACATCTCGTCTGGCTCTGGAGCCTTCCCGCCTTGGCCACGCTTCTGGCCTTGGCGATCTGGAAACGCCGCAAGGATCGACAGAAATTGGCAGACAGCGGCCTGCTCCCGCACGTGGTTCTGGGCGACGCGTTGGCTCTGGACATCGCGAAGGCGACACTTTCCGTCTTGGCCGCGGCATGCATCCTGATCGCCCTGGCCCGCCCGCAGTGGGGCGAGCATCTGGTCCCCGCGCCCACCAAAGGCGCCGACGTGGTGCTGGTGATGGACGCGTCGCTTTCCATGCTGGCCCGCGACGTGCCTCCCGATCGTCTGGGGCTGGCCCGCCGCGACCTGCGTCGCCTGGTCGACTCGTTGGGACCTTGCCGCATTGGTCTGGTTGCCTTTGCCGGCCGCGGCATGAAACAGATTCCGCTCACCGAAGACCGCTCGGCGTTGGCCACGCTCATGGACGCGCTTTCGCCCGACCTTCTCCCCTATGCCGGGACAGATCTTGGCAAGGCGCTCTCCACCGCCGCGCAGATGTTGCAGACACCCGGCGCAGCCAAGCGCGTGGTGGTGCTGGTGACCGACGGCGGCGATCACGGCAAAGCCACCACCGACGCGGTCAAACAGATCAAAGCGGCTGGTGCATCCCTTGTGGTGGTGGGTGTGGGCGGCGACCAGGCCGTGCCCATCCAGCTGCCCGAAGGCGGCGTGAAGCAGGACAGGGAAGGCAACATCGTGACCGTCCGTCTGGAACGCGAGGTTCTCAAATCCATCGCCTCGTCCGCCGATGGACAATATTTGGAACTCTCGCCCGTGTCGTGGGCCCTGGCCCCGGTCGCGCGTACCGTGAACAGCGTGTCTGGATCCACTGGAAAACCCGGCTTCAAGCTCGAGCACATCGACCGGTTTCCCTGGTTCCTGGGAGCCGGAATGTTGTTCCTTTTGATCGAGATCCTCCTGCCGTCGGGAAGAAGGAGACGCAAATGACAGGATTTGTCACCGCCCTCGCGCTGTGGTCCCTGTTGGGCGCCAACGCCCCGCGCGAAAATCGGCGCGGTCTGGAGGCCCTGGCCAAAGGCGACACGGCCAAGGCCCTCAAACATCTGGAAAAGGCGGCCAAGGCCGACACCTCCGACGCCCGCTACGCCTACAACCTGGGTACCGTCCAGGCCCGCACCGGCAAAGGTTCGCCCGACGGCGCTCTCGGACAAGCGTTGTCGCACGCGAAATCGCCGCAGGACCGCGCCCGTATCCTGTACAACCGCGGCACAGCCCGCTACGAAACCGCCAAAGCCAAACACCAGGCGGCCACCAACGCACCGCCCGCGCCCGCACAACCAGGTACCCAAGCGCAGGAACCCGACAACGGCGAGAACGACGTGAACGGCGCGATCGACGATTTGCGTCAAACCTTGAAACTGCGTCCGGGTTGGAACGAAGCCGCCCGAAACCTGGATCTGGCCTTGCGCTTGCGCAGCCAGTGCAAGAAGCCGAAGAACGACGACAAGAACAAGGACCAGAACAAACAGGACCAGCAACAACAACAGCCGAACCCGCAGCAGCAATTGCAGCAGCAGGACGCGCAACGTTTGCTGGAAGCCGCCCAGGCCCAGGAAAACAGCCAGGCCAAGAAGGCCGCCCCAAAGAAGAAGGATGACGACGATGGTCCGGACTGGTAGCCTCGCCGCGATCCTGCTTTGCGCGGCCGGCGCTTGGAGCGCCGTGGTGGGCGTGCAGGCGCAGTTGGGCGCTCGGCAGGTGCGCGTGGGCGAGCAGATCCCGCTCATCGTGACAGTTTCCGTCGACGACGACGGCAAGGACCTCCCTTGGCCGGAAGTCAAGCTTCCCGCCGGAGTGGCGCTGGGTTCCAAGGACCGCAGCCAGTCGACTTCCGAACAGGTCTCGATCGTCAATTTCAAGATGACGCGCCAGAAGACCACACAGGTCCAGTACGTCCTGAAATTGTCGGCGACAAAATCCGGCACCTACGCCATCGGCCCGGTCACCTTCCAAGGTCGCGACCTGGGATCGGGCGAGGTCAAGGTGGTGGACGCCCCGCAGGACGTGCGCACCTCCACTATCGTAGGCAAGCGCTCGGTGTACGTGGGCCAGCAGGTGCCGTTCATCTGGCGCATCACGGCCGACCGCCCCTTCGAGGTCCGCAAGTTCCCCGATGTGCGGACCGCCCTGGGCAACGGTTTCTACAGCGCCACCCCCGACAGCCAGAAACTGCAGATGCAGCCGGTCGAGGAAAACGGCAAACGCGTGGGGCGTCTGGACATGGTGGGCAGCCTGTTCCCTCTCAAGGCCGGCAAACAGACGCTTCCCGGTACGTCGCTCGACTACCGCATCGTCGAACAGAGCATGGGGATGGATCCGTTCGAAGCCATGATGAGCGGCCAGGATCCCTTCGAGGCCATGCGTGGAACCCGCCGCGTGGTCGACGGCTCGGCACGCACCCAGGAAGTCCCTCTGGAAATCCTTCCCGTACCGGACAAAAACCGTCCATCCGCCTTCCAGGGCGGTGTGGGGGCGTTCAAGATCGACGCCAAATTGGAGAAGGACTCGCTTCGGGCCGGCGACGGAACGACTCTCACGATCACGATGGAAGGCGACGGACAGCCTCAAGCTTCGGGAACGCCCGTATGGACCGCCCCGAACGGGGTCGAAGCCTATCCTCCACAGGACGATTGGTCGAAGGATTGGAAGAACGGAACGCTTCGCACCAAGCTCGTGCGCCGCATCGTCCTGGTCCCGCGCCAAAGCGGCAAGGTCGCGCTCGATTCGGTGCGTTTCGCGTGGTTCGATCCCGACAAGAAGAGCTTCCACCAAGCGGCCATTGCTTTGCCCCACCTCAAGGTTTCGCCTGCACCGGCCACGGCGTCGGTATCCGACACTTCCCGTCAGGGA
>JBDKGS010000278.1:0-5723 GCA_039798065.1 Fibrobacterota bacterium
CTCAAGGTTGGCGCCGAAGAACTCGCCAAGAAGCTCGGCAGCACCTCGGTGACCGTCAGCGTCCGCGTTCACGAGGGCGACAAGCTCTACGGTTCCGTTGGCGCGGTCGAAATCTGCGAGAAGCTCGCCGAATCCGGCATCCAGCTCGACAAGTCCGCCATCCTCCTCGACGAGCCGATCAAGGCCCTGGGCGTTTTCCAAGTCGCCGTGCGTTTGCACACCGACGTGGAAGCCAAGGTCAAGGTCTGGGTCGTGAAGGCCGCTGGCTAACATGGCTGGGTTGGTCATCATTGGAGCCTTGGGCCGCATGGGCCAGGCGCTCCAGGAAGCCGCTCTCGCGGCGGGGCAACCCGTCGAGGGATTGGTCGACCGACCCGAACTTTCCGGTGCGCCGTCCCCTGTGGCCGGCGTATCGGCTCGCTGCACTTCCGACTGGACAGAAGTTGTCAAGTCGGGGCGTGTGGCCATCGATTTTTCCAGCCCTGCGGCAACCATCGCGTTGCTCAAGGCCGCAGCGGTCCACAAGACCGCACTTGTGATTGGAACCACGGGCATGGGCCCGGATGGCGAAGCCGCCGTCCGCGAAGCCGCCCAGCACGTACCGGTCGTGTATGCCGCCAACTACAGCGTCGGCGTGAATCTGCTTCTGGAGCTGGTGGAAAAAGCCGCCCGCATCCTGAACGCCAAGCAATTCGACGCGGAAATCGTCGAAGCGCACCACAAGCACAAGAAGGACGCGCCTTCCGGCACGGCTCTCATGCTCGCCAATTCGTTGGCCAAGGGCCGCGACGTGAACCTGCAGGATGTGGCCTGCTGGGGACGCGAAGGCATCACCGGCGAACGTCCCGAAGGCCAGATCGGCATCCATGCCGTGCGTGGTGGCGACGTGGTCGGTGACCACACCGTGAGCTTCTTGGGTGAAGGCGAACGCGTGATGATCTCGCACTTGGCGACCTCGCGCCGCACCTTCGCCGAAGGCGCCGTTCGCGCGGCGGGTTGGGTCGCTTCCAAGCAGCCCGGCCTGTACACCATGCGCGATGTTTTAGGGTTCGACTGAACATCGACGTCGGCGCACCCCGCGTGGGTTCGTACATTCGGTGTATGAGTCGCCCCCTTGTTTCGATCTGCCTCCTGGCCGGACTTCTTCTGGCTTCCTTGACCCACGCCCAGTCCCCGACGCCGGATCAGGACACCACATCGGCCGCGATTCCATCGCCTTCGGAGGCGGTCTCGCCATCGAACGCTTCGGAACCAATCGCCAGCCCCGGTGATGCGCCCGTACCTGTACAGACTCCAGATTCGGCTCCTGCGTTGGACGATCGGGATCCAAGTATGCGCAAAGGGATGGGCCCCAGCGGCATGGCCGAATACATGGGCAAAGGACGGCGTTTCGGGCCTCCACCCGAGGTTGCTGCGCCTCCCAGCGAACCGGAACCGTCGGCACCCGCCGCCCCAGTGGTTTCGATGGTCGCCGACCTTCCTTTCGACGAGGATTCGGCCCTTGAAATCAAGCTCAAGACGGATCCGGAAGCCGCCAGGCGTTACCGCTCACCGCGCAAGGCCTTCTTCTTTTCGCTGCTGGTTCCAGGCGCAGGCCAGGCCTACTGCGGCTCTTGGGCCAAGTCGGCATTGTTTGTGGCCGCGGAAATCGGGCTTGGAGTGGGTTGGTACCAGGTTGCGGTGGTTGCCAGTCGCAACAAGGCACGCGAAGCCGAACGGTATGCCGCTCTCCATTGGCGCCAGCAGAAGTACGAAGCCCAATGGCAGAAATTGTTCGGCGACTCCTCGTCGCTGAGTGACAACGCCCGTCAAGGCACCGCTCCGTGGCGTGAAAGCTATTGCAGAAGTCTTTACCTGGACGATGCGCCCAAGAATCTCGCCGCCTGCCAGGAAGCTCCCGTCGACTCGAACGATTACGCATCGCTTCACAAGCCACAGTTCGCCGTGGGTGGCATCAAATCGACAGATTCCGGCGCCTGGACGCAAAACGAAGTCACGTCGTTCCGCGAGGCGAACATCAAGGACCTGAACCAGTTTCACGACCTGATCGGGCGGTACAACGAGTTCACCACCGGGTGGGAAGACGATACGACCACAATCACGCGGACGGACCTTGGCACCTACTACAACGCCTTGGTCGCTCGCGCCGCCGACCCCACCGTCTTCGTGCCGCTGAACCCTTGGGGCGTGTCGCAGATGCAGGCCTTCTACCGGTCGCTTCGCACCCGCTCCGACGACCTCGCCCGCACCCAGAAGTACTTCATGGGGGGGATGATCCTGAACCACCTGGTTTCGGCGCTGGACGCCGCGCTGCAGGCGACGCGCATGAACCGGCGATTGTTGCATCTGGAAACCACCTGGCTTGATCGAATCGAACTCGACGGCGGCCTGGCCCTGGTTCCGCAGCCGACGACGCACGCCACCTTGGCCTGGAGATTCTGATGACGCCGCTGGCCCTGCTCCTGGCAATCTCCGCCGCCACGACAGATTCCGTCGCACCGGGACCGATAACGGATTCCGTCAAGACGCCAGTCGTTTCGGATTCCACCGCGCGCATCGCCGCCCCGGTCGAACAGAATCCGTCAATCGCTCCGAACCCAACCGACTCGGCGACCGCCAAGCCGACGGTTTCTGTCGCACCTGGCCTTGCCGGCCCTGTCGTGATCCCATCCCCGCCGGCGGGCCCCGTTGGCTTTGCCGGCCCTGCCGGACCGATGGGACCTGTAGTCAACGCCGGCCCGACGATCATCGGGCCGTCCATGATCGTGCAGATCGACACCTCCGGAAGCGGCACCAGCGCGCGTTCCACACCCACGGCGGTGGGATTGTCGCTCTTGCTTCCCGGCTGGGGGCACCGGTACCTTGGGTACAAGGGCCGCGCCACTCCGTACTTCGCGACGGATCTTGTCGGATGGGTCGCGCTGTTCGGAGCCTACGCCACGGGCCGTTCGGCGCTTTCCAACGCCGCCGAGCTCGCCAACCGCTACGCGGGCGCCCAGTTGGGTTCCAACCCCGATCCCAGCCTTCTGGCCGCCATGCGCACCTACCGCAGCCGCAGGCAGCTGGCTGGACGCAACGACTCGTACAACCAGACTATGGTGCTTTCCGGAAAAAATCCGGAATTCGAATTCCCCGACGACGACGCCCACAACTGGGATTGGGGCACACGCGAATACGCTGGCAGCGATGAACACATCCGCTCCTTCGAAAGCCAGGTCAGGTTGTGGCGCGGCACCCAGGTGGCCATCTACTCGACAGCTGGTGCTTTGGTCCTGGTTCGCCTGGTGGCGGCCATGGATGTTTTGCGCTTGAATCGTTCCGCCGCAAGTCGCGCCGGAATCTCTTTGGAAACACGTCCGGTTCCCGGTGGGATGGACGCGACATTGGCGGTGAATTTCTGAGACGTCTTCTCTCCCTGCTCAAAGAACTCGACGGCAAGCCTTACGGGCTGCTTCGTCGGCTGGCCGGACGCCACAACGAGCGGGATCTTGTTTTGGAAATCGAGCACATCCAAGGCGACCCGTACGCGCCCGCCTCGCGGATGAAGCTCACCATGGCCAAGACCTACCATCCGCTGTTCGGCAAGATTCCCGACACGCCGCATCATCGGCTTGCCACCGAAGAATTGTTCCTGCGCGAATTCGCCAAACGCCTGCCCGGCGAATCGATGCCATTCGGCGACGGCCCCGGCGGACGCCTCAAGACGGTGCGCCCGGGCGCCCAGATCCGACGTCGATCGGCCGTGACCTACGGTCCCCACGGCCTCACCTTGCGCTTTTCGTATTCGTTCCCGGCGCATTCGCGGCGCATCATGGGCGAGCCTGCAGGCGAAGTTTTGGGCAATCGCCTGACGGGCCTGTCCATGGACATGTTCGAAGCGGTCACGCTCGAAAAGATCGAGGCCATGGCCACCCACTTGCAACACCGCGCCGAGCTGCGCCGCAAGATGGACGAAGCGGGATTGGTGGCGTTCTTCGCCGAAGGTTCGGTGGCGGCACGCGACGCCGACGGCAAGCCCATCGCGAACGCCCGCCCGTTGAAGGTCCCCGCCGATTTGGCGACAGAAATCGTTCTCGACGACGGCACCAAACTGCGCGGCCTGGGGATTCCCAAAGGGATCACCGTGCTTGCGGGGTCGGCGTTCCACGGCAAAACAACTCTCCTGGAAGCCATTTCCGAAGCCTCCAACGAACTGTCGATGGCCGACGGCCTGGCCAACGCCTGTTCCGTCGCCAAGACGGAATTTGTCTGCGTCGAGGAGAACCGCTCGGTGGCGGTGTGCGACCTCTCGCCGTTCTTCCGTTCGCTGCCCGGACAAGACCCGACGGAATTTGTCGTCGACGAAGCCTCGGGCGCCACTTCGCAGGCAGCCAACCTCCACGAGACCCTGGCTTCCGGCGCCGAACTGCTGCTGGTGGACGAGGACGCCTCGGCTGCGAATTTCCTGACGCGCGATCCGCGCATGGCGTCGCTGTTGCCCAAAGGCGAAAGCGTGGTGCCGTTCGTTGCCCGCGCCCGCGAACTTGCCGAACGCGGCGTGTCGCTGGTGGTGGTCGCGGGTGCTTCGTCGGAATGGCTGGCCGTCGCCGATCGCGTGATCGTGCTGTCGGAATACCAACCCATGGACGCGACCGCAAAGGCGCGCGAAGTGGTGCGCGAAGCCGCGATCGTGGTGGGCAAACCCGCACCTGCCGACTGGGCGCGCGCGCTCGCCGACCAGGGCATGGACAAGTGGAAAGATCTCGCAGGACTGTCTGTCGCCAAGATCCGCGTGCAGGACGGACTTGTTCGCGTGGGGCCATCGGCCGAATCTCGTCTCCCGCGACGCTTCGCCGAAGACGACAGCCTGCGTGCCGCGGCCATGCTCCTTGCCGAATGGTTGCGCTTCTGCCGCGACCGGAATCTGGCACCGCGTCGGGATGGCATGATGGACTTCCTGGAGACCCGTGGAAAGAGCGTAGATCCATGGGGGTCGCATGTCGGACACGACTTGGCATGGCCTCGAAATCGCGAAACCTGGGCCTTGTGGACGCGGTTGCGCGCCACGGGCAAGACCGACCCCTTCGAAGACGAATAAACTCTCCCCGCGGCGACGCTGCGGGGTATCGGATCCAAAGACGAAGGACACGAAATGTCGATTCCCAGCGAGTCGACGTTTCTCCGACGAATTGTGAGCGGCATCACGATCGACTCCACCGGCGCTTGACCTGGGTGCCGTTGGAGTGTTGATTATGGAGAGCCCCACAAACTCGGAGTGCACCATGAAGCGCAAGATCGTCCTCCTCGCCCTCGCCACGGCTTTCGCCCTGACCGGCTGCGGCCCCAAGCCAAATACCGGCGTCCCCGACTTCATGCTCAATCCCCCCAAGGAAGCCGGGCGCTTCTACGGAGCCGCCGAAGCCGAAAAGCAAACCTTGCAGATGGCCAAGGATATCGCCGACAGCCGCGCCTGCCGCGAAGTGGCTCGCCAGCTGGGACAGCGCGTGCAAGAAATTGTCAAGGACTTCCAGGAACAGTCGGGCCAAGGAGCCAAGTCGGAATTCCTGGAGTTCTCGCAGAGCGTCGGCAAGACCATCGTCGACATGAATCTGTCGGGATGTTCCATCGAAAAGCGCGAGCTGCGCGAAGGCGAAGGCACGGTGAAGGTCTACAGCCTCGCCTCGCTGGATGCCGCCAAGGCGTTGGAAGCCGCACGTCAAGCTGTCGAGTCGAACAAGGCCAAG
>JBDKGS010000279.1:0-5715 GCA_039798065.1 Fibrobacterota bacterium
TGAAAGGCAAGCTGGATGTCTCGGCGGAATCGAAATACCTACGGTCGCCGACTCCGTTCTCAAAGCGAAAAGCCTTACCTTGGCTTCGAGCATCGCCGACATGATCGATGGCGGCCCGTGGTATGGAATCGGACGCACCGCACTTCCCAGCCTCGCCCCGAACGATGCAACCTCAGCCGGACTACAGATCCAATTATCGGGGTACTACGGCTTGCGCCTGCGTTCTGCGCAGCATGTCATCGATATTCCAGAGAACGCAGCCGACGGGCCCGTCACGATCGACGGTCGCCAGCCACTCTATTACGGCGGCAATCTCGGTGCAACGGCATTCACGGACAACAATCCCCCCATCGGAAGTTGGTATTCCGATCCAGGATCCGCTTCTGTCGCAGATGCACCAAACGGGAGTTTCAACCTGCAGGTTTTTTCGACCGGCAGCGCTGGTCGAGGGTTCCAAATCGCAGCCCCCTACGATGGGGATGTCGTTTTTTCTCGCCGGGGAGAAACCAGCTGGAAACCTTGGAAAGCCCTCGCCACACAAGATTGGGTCTCCGGCAATTACACAAAGTCCGCCGAGCTAATGCACCAGTTCATTCCTGTCGCGGGTGGCACCATCACCGGCGATCTGCGCATTTCCGGCAAGCTGGTGACAAATCCTGGCGCCACGCCAGCCGACTACGTGTTCGAGCCCGACTACCATCTTGCGCCGCTCTCCGAAATCGAAGCCTACACCAAGGCGAACAAGCACCTCCCCGAAATCCCCTCCGCAGCAGACATGACATCCAAGGGCGTGGACCTGGCCGCCATGAACATGGCGTTGCTGAAGAAGGTCGAGGAGCTCACCCTCCATGCCATCGCCCAGCAAAAGGAACTGGCCTCGCAAAAGGCGCGGGTCGAAGCCCTCGAGTCCAAACTGCTCGGGCGCTGAGAAGGACGTCGCGAATTCGCCGTTGAGGGCGCAACGTCCACACCCGCTGCATCCTGGACTTCGGAGTGGTATTCTATCCGCTCCGGATGAACTCCCAGCACGCCAACGAAAAGTCGTTCGTTAAGACTCGCTCCCGGACAGTTTCCCTGTCCGGGGATGGTGGTGCATGTGCATGGAGTACCCTTCCGTGAATCCAAAGCCAGCCCCACCCGACTTCGACGCGTTGGCCACCAACATCTACGAGTCGCTCCACCACGAGGAATCGCTTCGCGGCCAGCGATTCGCCTGGATGTCCCATTGGTACTTGTACGCGCTGGTGCTCGTGTTCCTGCTCGTCGTGCATTTCGTCCAGCACAGCCCGGTCGGCACCATCGGCCTTGCCATGCTCTGCGTGCCTTTGGCGCTCAACGCGTACGTTTCCCGAGCGGTCAAAATCCGTCAACCCCTGCCCTGGTTGCCCTACGTCTACACACTCACCGACCTCACGTTCCTCACGCTGTACAACGCGCTCGACACCTACTTCAATTCTGCGCTCACGCCCGTCACCACGGCCACCCTCCTCATCTACCCCATCATCCTGTTCATGGCGGCGCTGCGGCACGACCGCAAGCTGATCATCCTCGCCACGGCCTACTGCGTTCTCGCCATGAACACGTTGTTCGTCATCGCCTATCCGTACTTCGATCCAAACGTCGCCCCCAAGCTGGTGTGCGGCAACATCGAGTGCCAAGTCTATCGCACCGGCTACATCATATTGTTCGGCGGGCTTCTCCTCATCTTCCCGGCCACCCTTTCGCGCCTGTTGGGGAACCAGAAAAAGCTCTTCGAACAAAGCCTCGAGCATTATTCGCTCGCCCACCACGACACATTGACCGGGCTCGCCAACCGACGCCTTTTCCTCAAGTTCCTGGATAAGATCCTACCGCTGGCCAAGCGCCATCATCACCAGTTCGCGATCCTCTATCTCGACCTCGACGGCTTCAAAGCCATCAACGACACGTTTGGCCACGAAGCCGGCGACCAAGTGTTGTGCGAGGTGGCCTCACGCTTGCAAGGCGTGGTCCGCGATTCCGACCTGGTCGCGAGATTTGGCGGAGACGAATTCGTCGTCATCGCCCAAAAAGTCGAAGGCCGAGCAGGAGCCGAAATGGTCTCGCAGCGCATCCTGGATGCCATCCACATCCCAATGCGCCTCCACGATCGCCAAGTCTTCATCGGAACCAGCATCGGAATCGCTCTGTTTCCCGACGATTCAGACAATGCCGATCGCCTGCTGCAGCTGGCCGACGAGGCTCTTTACCTCGTCAAGCGGTCAGGTAAGGACGGCTCTTCCTTCTCTGAAGCAACCGCGTAACCACAAACCAACACTCACCGGACTCTAAGGTCCTATATTTGAAGCAACGGAGTTTCCACGGAAACAGAAGCTCCATCGGAGGTTGCGATGTCGCTCTTGCGTTGGAAGGACGAGTACCTCACCCAAGTCGAGGAAATCGACGATCAGCACCGACGTCTGTTCGACTTGATCAACGGCATCTACGACATGATGCGCCTAGGCCGCGGCCAGGAAGCGATCGCCGAAGCCTTGAACGAACTCCACGACTTCACGCGTTTCCACTTCGGAACCGAAGAGAAGTTCATGGCCGACTCCAACTACAACGGCACCGATCCCCACGCCGCCGAACACGTGCGCCTGCTGGACCAGATCCACAATCTGCGCATCGAAGTCCGCGACGGCCGCATCGTCATGTCCATGAACGAGATGTATTTCCTCAAAGACTGGCTCCTGGTGCACTTCCAAGGCCCCGACCGCGGCCTAGCCCACCACCTGCTCAACAACGCCCTCCCCGCCATCGAAAGCGTCGGCCTCTAAGCCGGTTCTCTCTCTGACCGAAAACACAAAGGCCACCTCACCGGTGGCCTTTCGCTTTCTTGCTCGAGCTCACAGTTTACGACGAGATATCTTCCCCATCAACTTCGCCCTCCCGCCATGGGTTCCGCTTACGTTCCTCTCGCGTTCCCGCCTTACCCAGCCCGCCCAAGAAACAGAAAACCGGACCAGCGAAGCGCCGTCCGGTTCAAATTTCAACAGCTGCCAGCACATCGGTCGAGCGAGGCGGAGTCAGACGAAGCGAACCGAACCCGAAGGCGTACGCGCTCGGTACGCCGAGCGGTGAGGTTCGCGAGTATGGCCCGCCGTAGCCGACCGATCAGTTGTTTTCGGAGTTGCGGCGTTCAGTCTGTTCGCGGTCCATGTTGCCCTGAATGGCATCCACGAACGAGCGGTCGAGCTGCAAGCCCGCCATGGCGTTGGCATCTTCTTGCAAGATGTAAACGGCCTGGGGGTTGTCGAGGTAGCCATCGATCTTGCCTGCGCCAAGGTCCATGGAGGCGCCGGTCGACTGGCTGAATTCCTTGATCAGCTTGGCGTCGGCCCACAGTTCCTGGCCGTCCTTGGTGCGAACCTGGACCTTGCCACCGGCCCGCTTGACTTCGATGAAGGTTTCGGTGGAGGAGGCCGTGTATGTGGCCTTTTCGTTCACCGCACGGTTTTGGCTGGCATACAGCGGAACCTCTCCACCGGTGGAGATCAGCTGTTTGCCTGCCGCCATGGCGACCGTAGCGAGAATGGAGAGAATGACGAGAACGCGACGCATGAGAACCTCCGAGAACACATCGGATTTGCCGTACGGGTCTAATCTAGACCTCCTTGAACGGCAGCGCAACGGGTTTTTCTGTCCCGTCGCGCTTGTGACTTGGCAATTACGAAATGGTGATAGGCTCGGTCTCCCGAGCTCCGAAGGTCTTGTAGCGGTGGATCCGCTCCTTCAGGGCCTGGACGCCGTCAATGAGAGCCTCGGGACGCGGTGGGCACCCGGGGATGTAGATGTCCACCGGGATGTATTTGTCCACCCCGTTGAGCACCGAGTAGCTGAATTTGCTGAACGGACCGCCCGCGTTGGCGCACGATCCCATGGAGATCACCCAGCGCGGCTCGGCCATCTGGTCGTAAAGCGTCTTGACGCGAGAGGCCATCTTGTGCGTGATGGTGCCGGCGATGACCATGAGGTCAGCCTGACGTGGCGTAGGTCGTGGGATCATTCCCAATCGATCCCAGTCGTAGCGAGGCCCACCGGTCTGCATGAGCTCGATGCCGCAGCAGGCGGTGGCGAACAGCAGGTACCACAGCGAATTTTCGCGGCCCCAGTTGAGGAAGTCGTCGACCGAGGTCAACAGGATCTGTTCGTCGTCGTGGTTGCCGGTTTTTGGCAGCGATGCGGCCTGAACGTCGTTCATTCCTGGGCTCCACTGTCGATGCGGATGGACTTGTTCCACTCCAGGTCGCCCTTTTTGGCGGCGTAGACAAGACCAAGCAACAAGGTTCCCGCGAAAAAGACCACTTTCACCAAAGCCGCACCGCCCGTGCCTTCGCGCAGGAACGACGTGTAGCGCGCCAGGACAGGAAGGACCAAGGCGATCTCGACATCGAAGATCAAGAACAGGATGGCCACCAGGTAGAAGCGGTTGTTGAAGCGAAACCACCCCGGCCCCACCGGAGTTTCACCGCATTCGTAGGTCGAGAGCTTCCCCTCGGTCGTTTGGATCTTGCTGAAGACCCGCGTGATGATCCGCACCAGCGTCATCATCACGAAGACTACGGCGATGGTCATCAGGGCGAGGACCACGATGGCCCCGTATTCGGAAAAATGCGACTGGCCAGCTGTTACAGGACTCATAGGTTCGGTAAAATAGCTCCGGCCATTCTGCCTCGGCTTGAAGTTTCTTTCATACCTATGTTGACGCAAGTCGTAACAAGGACTTACATTCCTCCCCCTCCACGAAAAACGGGACAACCAGGACATTTGCCCATGTACTCCGTCATCAATACTTCCGGCTTCCAGTTCAAGGTGAACGCCGGTCAGATCCTTCGCCTGCCTCTTATGCAGGCCGAGCCCGGCACCACCGTGACCTTCGAACAGGTCCTTCTCGCCAATGACGGCGCTGCGACCCAAGTTGGCCAGCCTGTCGTCGCCGGCGCCAAGGTTTCTGCCGAGGTCCTTTTGCACGGCAAGACCAACAAAGTGATGGTCTTTCGTCGCAAGCGTCGCAAGGGCTTCCGCCGTTTGCGCGGTCACCGCCAGGACTTCACCGAAGTGGTGATCACCGGTCTGTCGGCCGGTTCCCAGAAGGCTACCGCCGAAGCGACTCGTCTCGAGTTCGCCCGCAAGCGCGCCGCCGCCTGGGCCACTCGCCACACGCCTTCTGCTCCCGCGATCACTCGCGCCGAGAAGATCGCCCAGGGCTTGCCCAAGCCGGCGAAGGTCAAGAAGAACGAACTGCGCAAGCAAAAGCAGGAGGCATAAGCCATGGCTCACAAAAAAGGCGGCGGCTCCACCGCTAACGGCCGCGATTCCAATCCTCAATACCGCGGTATCAAGAAGTACGGCGGCGAGAAGGTCATCGCTGGCAACATCATCGTGCGTCAGGTCGGAACCACGTTCCATCCTGGCCGCAATGTCGGTCTGGGCAAGGACTTCACCATCTTCTCGTTGATCGAGGGTGTGGTCAAGTTCGAGCGCTTCGATCGCAAGCGTCAGAAAGTTTCTGTCGTAGCTGAAGCCTGAGGAGCGCCAGGGATCTATTTTCCCTGATATGCGATCCAGCCGTCTTCTGTTGAAAATCCTGGGAGCCATCGCTCTTGGGATTTTCTTTTCTTGCGCCCCAAACGACCCCGATCCGCTCTATCCCCAGAACCGGAACGTGCTTTCGCTCGCCTACCGCGATCTGAC
>JBDKGS010000280.1:0-5681 GCA_039798065.1 Fibrobacterota bacterium
CGGCGTCCACCTCCGCTTCACGGGTCCACGATGGCCAGCATTGGACGTCGGACGTGTTGTTTTCGGCGGGGGTCGGGTACCTCACCAACCGGCTTGTCAGATCCTGGCACCGTAAGAACGATCGACTCATGGTGATGGTCCCCGTGATCGGGGCTCGTCTGCAAGGTGTCACGGTCGTGTCGTCGTTTTGAAGATTCCGGTATCCGGCGGTCAATTGTCGTCACCTGTGTTAAATTCCAGCTTGCCCCACTAAATCCAATCCATTGGAGAACGCACCATGAAGTCCAATCGACTGAACCTGCTGACCGCAACCGTGATGCTGGTCGCCCTCGGAATGGTCGCCACGCCGACTTTCGCCGCCAAGGGCAAGAAGAAAACCGCCGACGCAGGTGTTGCCGCACCCGTCGAAGATGCTCCCGCGCCGGAAAGCGGAGCCGCTTCCGCTCCCGAAAAGCAGGATCCGCTTCCTCCCATCAGCCCCGACGACACCGCATTCGAACCAACCAAGGGCAGGCCTGAAAAGGGACAGCCTGGCAAGCTGGAGATCATCACCCGTCCTTCGGGCGCCGAGGTTTACTACGCCGACGAATACCGCGGCAAGACCCCACTGGTTGTCGATGCCACCTCCGGTCGCGACGACCTGTCGTTGGATCTGGACGGACACAATCTGTACAAGAGCCGCGTCAATGTCTGGCCCAACCAGACCACCACGCTCAACATCGAGCTCAAGCTTCCGCTGGGCGACATCGAGCTGACCACCAATCCCCCGAAGGCCTCGATCACTCTGGACGGCAAACCTATTGGAAGCACCCAGGGCGGTCCGCTCACCATCCGCAAGGTCAAGGATGGCGGTCACGTGCTGTGTGGATCCGCTGGCGGCAAGGGCGGTTGCGAAACCGTGCAAGTCCAGCGCGAAGCCACCATCAAGGTGAAGCTCAACCTGCGTTAATCCTCGCCTTGACAGATACAGTTTGATCCCTATCTTTCTGTATCTCCAACCGCGCGGATGGCGGAACTGGTAGACGCGCTAGATTCAGGTTCTAGTGATCGAGAGGTCATGGAGGTTCAAGTCCTCTTCCGCGCATGAAAAGCCCTTCAGGTTTACCACCTGGAGGGCTTTTTCGTTTGTCGTTTTTGGGTCATGGACCAGCGACCAAAAAGTGACCAGTGGGAATCGATATTCTCCCAGAAATTTAGGGGGTAAGGGTTTTGGTTCTGGATCCGGAATGTTCGTGGATCGAGCCTCTGCCCGCAACCTGGAGGTGTCCCATGCGTTCCCAGATTCTTTTCGTCGCCGCATTGCTCTCCACCACAACTTTTGCACAGCGCACTTCAACCGTGGATGATGCGGCCAAACTCGCACCAACCAATCCAGGGACCACCGTGGCGGGAGGAACCGTCACCGTCACCGGGCAATCATCGATGACAGGTTCGGACTTCATCAACGGTGGCGTGGTCGATGCCCCGATGGTGGCCGTCGTCATGGACCGCGATTTCCGCGATGCGATCCAGGGCAACTTGGACCGCGAAACCATCGAGCGCGCCAACGGAGAAGTCCGCTGAAGCACTCGACAACGGACGGATTCCGACGTCCAGCCTTCGCCCAATCGTGTGCGCGGTGGACGACGGAATCTATCTTCCTTCGTATGCCTGCAATAAATCGCATTTTCGCCGCCGCCGTCGGGTGCGCGGCGCTTTTCGTCTCCGGATGCGCGACCACCAAGGCCGCCACCGACAGTCCTGACAAAATCTGTCGAGAGAAGTTCGAACAGGGCAAGAAGCAGTTCGAGAAGAAGCGCGACCCGGAAGCCCAGGAAAAGCTGCGCGACATCAGCGTCAACTGCGTCGGGTACGACTTCGCCGAAGAGTCGCAGTACATGCTGGCCGAGAGCCACTATCGCACCGAGCAGTGGATCGAAGCCCAGACGGAATTCCAGATCCTGGTCGACCACTGGGAGCGCTCCCAGTACCTGAACGAGGCGCGTTGGAAGATCAGCCACGCCGCGTTCCTGCAGGCGCCCAGCTGGGATCGCGATCCCTCCCTGAGCCAACAGGCGATCGAGAAGGCCGACGCCTATCTCTCGGATTTCCCCACCGGTGAATGGACGGATTCTGCCCGCGTCGACCGCGACGAACTCCTGGCCCGTTTGGCCGATCGCTATTTCGAGACCGCCAACCTTTACTTGAAGATGGACGAGCCTTTGGCCGCAACGGTCTACTTCAAGCTGTTGTTCAAGGAATATCCCGAATCCAAACGGGTGGCCCAAGCGCGGATCGATATGGCCAAGGCCTACGCGATGCTCGACCAGTTCGATCGCGCACGCGAGTCGTTGGACTTGTTGAGAAAGGATCCGGCCGATGCCGAACGTCTTGCCTACCGCATCGGGGTTGCATCGGATTTCATCGAGAAGAGCCAGCGCAAGTTCGAGGAACGGCGCGCCCAGGAAGCCGCGGAGGCCAAGCAGGGCAAGCTCTGAGGCCGCCTCGATGGACGGCTCTGGTCAAAATCCGTCCAAAGGGCCGCATCGCAACTGGGTCGGCATCCGCTTCGCCTGCCATGGAGCATACCTCAAGGTCGTGATTCCTCCGCAAGGTTCGAAGACGATCGTGAAGTGTCCGCTTTGTGGACGCGAGGCGGAAATCGTCCATGGTGCCGGCGGGTCCGATCGACGTTATTTCGAGGTCGGCCGGTGAACCTCCTGGTTCTGGGCGACAGTCTTTCCGACGGTGGATGGGAGCGCGATCCGCGTGGGATAGGCTCGGCCTGGCCATCCGCGCTCGCGAGATTGGCGGCCGGCGATGGTCTGGATCTCAAGATCACCAATCGTGCCAGGGGAGGCTCGCGTTCCCTGGAGACGCTGGTCGGGTACCGGGAAGCGCCGGAACTTTCGGGGTTCGACACCGTGGCCGTCCTGGTTGGGGCCAACGATCTCTGGCGACGTTGGGTGCCGTGGGCGGAGCATGCCCCCATAGATCCTGAAGACTATGGACGAAACCTGACAAAAATCGTCCGATTGGCCCGCGAGCGAGGCACGGAGCGGGTCTGGATCCTGACCCCTTGTTTGCTGCATTCCGATCCGGACCACGAGTGGAACCGCGAGATGGGGGAATACCGCGAGGTTTGCGTCCGCGTGGCCAGGCACGAAAACTGCCAGCTGGTTCCTGCCGGAGAGGAGTTCGAGGCGGCTGTTCGAGCCTCGAACGATGTCAAGTGGACCTACGATGGGGTCCATCCTCGGCCGGTCGGGCAGGAAAGATTGGCTTGGACGGTGTATCATCATGCAATGAACGGCAAACCACTGGATGCGGACCGGATCCCGCCGCGTCCAACCGAACATCGGTTGGGACGTTGGCCATGAGGCACGACCGGTACAACGGACTCGGGGCGACCCCGCTCGGAGAGGGCGTGCGTTTCGCCGTCCACGCACCCGATGCCCATTCGGTCGCGCTGCTGCGATTCCACAACAAGCTGGCGAGCCGCGCCGCCAGTCGACACGAATTGTCGCGTTGTGAAGACGGCATATGGGAGTGCGAGGTGGATGGCGCGCGCATCGGCGACCTGTACGCCTACTCCGTCCAGGGGCCTGGCGAGGGACGACAAGATGTGTCGTTGGATCCGCATTCCTTGCTTCTGGACCCATGGGCCATCGAAATCGGACGATTGCCGCGTTGGGAGCTCGACGTCGACCCCCCTTTCGTGGCGCCGGGTCTCGCACGGGTGGCCGAGCGTCGGTTCGACTGGGATGGTGTGGGCAAGCCCCAGGTGGATCCGACCCGTCGCGTGATCTACGAAGCCCATGTGAAGGGGCTCACCAAGCTCCATCCAGGCGTTCCCGAAAGGCTTCGCGGCACCTATGCCGGAATCTGTCACCCCGAGGTTCTTTCGCACCTGAAGTCGTTGGGGGTCACGACGCTCGAACTGCTTCCCGTGCACGCGCACATGGACGACCGTTTCCTGTTGGAGCGCGGCCTGACCAACTTTTGGGGATATTCCACGCTGTCGTGGTTCGCGCCGCATCCCGCGTACGCCAGCGTTCCCGAACGCTCGCTGGACGAATTCCGTACCATGGTGAGGGAGTTGCATCGAGCCGGAATCGAGGTCGTGCTGGACGTGGTCTACAACCATTCCAGCGAGGCCGGCGACGACGGACCCGATCTGAGTCTGCGCGGATTCGGGCCATGGTACCTGCGCAACGACGATGGATCGATGCGCGACCTGACCGGATGCGGGAACACGTTGGACTTTTCGAGGGAATCGGTGCGCCGGTTCGTGTTGCAGAGCTTGCGCCATTGGGCCGAAAATTGTCAGATCGACGGGTTCCGGTTCGATCTGGCATCGGTGCACGGCAGAGGTGAAACCGGGTTCGATCCGACCTCGCCGTTCTTTCGGGAAATGGCCGCCGACTCGGTGCTTGCGGCCACATTGCGGATCGCCGAACCGTGGGATGCCACCCGCGAAGGATACGGACTGGGACGGTATCCGTCGGCATGGATGGAATGGAACGACCGGTTCCGCGACGATGTGCGCCTGTTCTGGAAAGGCGAAGGCTCGGCGCGGGCGTTCGCCCTCAGGTTGGCTGGCAGCCCCGATATTTTCGTGGATCGACCGTACGGTTCGTCGGTGAACTATGTGGCGTGCCACGATGGATTCACGACCCGCGACTTGGTCACTTGGTCCCGCAAGCACAATGAATCCAACCGTGAAGGCAATCGCGACGGCTCGGATTGGAACCATTCCGACCATTTCGGGGTGGAAGGCGACACCGCCGATCCCGCGATTTTGGAGCGTCGCGCCAGGAGGGTGCGAAACCTTCTGGCCAGCGCGCTCATGGCCCAAGGGACCCCGATGATCCTTGGCGGCGACGAACTCGGGCGCACCCAGGACGGCAACAACAACGCCTATTGCCAGGACAATCCCATCTCATGGCTTCGCTGGAACGATCCCGATCCGTGGCCACCGCCGACTTGGTTTGGACAGGTTCTGTCCTTGCGAGCGCAATTTCCGGCGCCGGGAGGATGGGATTGGATTGGGGATCCCGACGATCGTTCCGGAATGGTCGGGATTCTCCTTCGAGCAGGACTTCGATCGCGGATCGTGGTTGCCAATCGCTCCGCCGAGGCGTCGAAATTTGACCTTCCACCCGGGCAATGGCGACTTCGGCTGGATTCCGGCGCGGGAACCGGTGTCGAGGACCTGCTTTGGCCCGATCCTTCGCTCCTGGTCGAGCCATGTACGATGCTTGTCCTCGATTCGTCACATTAGGGTCTGAACCGGAATCGTCCAGCGCAGGACAAAGCTCGCGCCTAGATTGCTTTCATGTTCTTTCGGGCCATCCGAATTCCAATTCTCCTCTTGCTCTTGTCGACGCTCGCGCTCGCCCAGGCCAACCCTCGCTTGGCGTGGTTCAACGCCCGCGATCGTCTGGTCATGGTCGAAGCCGACAAGGCGGTTTCGGTGAGCCTCCACGAACCCGACGGAAAATGGCTGTTGACCTTGTGGGAAGGCAAACTGCCCATCGGGACGGTTCTTTCCGTGGGCAGCGAACTTCCTCCGGGGCTCTACCTGTTGCGGATCCGCTCCGGCGGTGTCCAACGATTGGAACGCATCACCTTGATGTGATCCGTGGGTTGCCGGGTGTGGATCCCCGGACCACCACCGACCCCGCATGCCGCGAAATCCG
>JBDKGS010000281.1:0-5678 GCA_039798065.1 Fibrobacterota bacterium
TCGACCATCGCGGTGTCGAACAAGATCATGTCGTCGACCCACGCCGCGTAATCCAGATTCGCGCGCGTCGGCTTGACGACCTCGCGCACCAGAACGCGCGACTTGGTTCGATCGTAGCCCTTGTTCAGGGTTCGCACCGGAGACTCGTCCTGCCTGGCGCACCCCAGGAATCCAACGGTCGCGGCGAGGAACACCATCGCATTGCCAATCTTCATCGCTTGTTCTCCGGATATCTCAGGTGGTAGTCCCCCAAAGTCAAGGCCAAGGCGTCTTCGAGGGATAGTGTAGGAGTCCAATCCAAAATCGTTTGGGCTTTATTCATGCACGGAATCCGCCGATCCGAATCGTCGTATCCAGGTCCGTAGAATTCTTCGCTCGACACGTCCTGCAACGGAATCTCCAAAATGGACGGATCTTGTCGCAGCCTGGCCCAGATGGACCGCATCGAAACCGCAAGCTCGCGGATGTCGGTTTCGTTGTCGGCCTTGCCGAAATGGAAGACATGACAAGAAGTGTCGTGCCTGCGCGCCAGGATGCGCACCAGGCCGTCGACCGCCTCCGAGATGTGCAGGAAGGTTCTTCGCGCCCGCCCGCCATCGACCAGCTTCATCGGCTCGCGGTCGATCAGCGCCTTGAGGAAGCAAGCCAGTACGCGAGGCACACCTTCGCCATCGTGGCCTGGCAGGTAGTCCATTCCGGGTCCGATGAAGTTGAAGGGTCGCACGATGGTCCATTCCAGACCGCGCTCGCGGCCCCATGCCTCGATCATCCTCTCGGCCAACTGCTTGGCGCACGCGTAGCTCCAACGCGTGCTCGACAACGGCCCCAGCAGAAACGGAGTGCGGTCTTCGTCCATCACGTCCAGCTCGCGAGGCAATGCGGATGCCTGGTCGGGAAGCCACGAACGCAACGTGCGCCCGAACACTTCGCTCGTGGACAAGTGCACCAGCTTCACGCCCGCTTGGGCGCAGAATCTGACGACCGGCTCGACATCCGTGAAGTTGGAACGGATCACGTCCAACGTCTGGGAGCCATAGAGGCTGGGGTTGCAAAGGGCCGCAAGATTCACGACCGCGTCCACCGAAGCGATGTCGCGTTCCAGTGCCGACGGATCGGAAGCGAGATCGGCTTGGCGGAAGTGGAATCTCGGATTCGACAAAAGGTGACTGGTGCGTCGAAGCTCCCGGTCCCACCCGACCACTTCGACTCCATCCATGGACAAGAGCCGCTCCACCAGATGATGTCCGATGAATCCGTCGCAGCCAAGCACGGCCACGCGATCGGGAAATGAAGTAGGGTTGTGCATCGATGGAATTCCGGCCGCAAAGGTAGCCTCGGAGATCGCCGTACGGGACTTGCACGAGCCTTGATTCTCCTCCTGGACAGCTTTGCCCAATGACGGCACGGCAGCGAAGTGGTTTGTCGAGAAGCCGTATCTTTGGGCACGTGCGCACCTTGCCGACCCTCATGCTCCTGGTCTTCGCCTCGATCGCGCTATCGTACCCGCTGGCCGACACCGACATCTGGTGGCATCTGGCCGCGGGGCGCGAGATCTTCCGCTCCGGCCGCGTGCTGTTCTCCGACCCGTTCTGCGCGTCTTCGCTGGGCTTTGCCTGGACCGACCTGCATTGGGGTTTCCAGATCGGAGCGTGGTCGATCTGGACAATTTTTGGCGCATGGGGACTGGTCGGTGCCAGGGTGCTTTTGGCCTTCGCCATCTTCACGGTCGCGTTTGGACGGAAAATGGCGGTTCCCGCCACCTTGGCGGGAGCCTTGGCTTTGTGGATCTCAAGACCCTTCCTGGACGCCCGACCGCTGCTGGTCACGTTGTTGGTGCTCGCCGCCTTGCAGCGTTGGCTCGAAGCCGACCCCGCTTGCTCCAAGCGCCGCACCTTCGTCTTGTCCATCGTGGCGCAGATTGTCCTGGCCAATACGCAGGGACTGTTCCTGCTGGGGCCGATTCTTGTCGGAGTGTTTTCCATCGATTCGTTCCTGAACAAACGCCAGATCGAAAGTCGTCGACTTGGAGTGTTGGTCTTGGCCATGATCGCGGCGAGCCTGGTCAATCCATGGGGTTGGCGTGCCTTCACCTTGGCGGGAAAAGTGGCTGGTCGGATTGCACCCACCGCCGCGAATCTCTTTTCTTCCGAAATTCCCGAGAATGCGCCACTTTGGACGGAAGCTGTCCGCTCACCCTCCACATTCTTCCTTCTCGTGTGGCTCGTCGCAACCGTGTGGCTGTTCTGGAAACGCGATGCGCACTCGCGCACTCGACTGTTCTTACTGATGGGCACGGGCCTGCTGTCCGCCGTGGCCATCCGAAACCTCCCGCTTCTTTGCCTGCAAGTCGCCTTTTGCCTCGATTTTTCGGTGCGACCCGCATTGGTCAAAATCTGGTCGTGGTCGGCGGCATTGATCGTATTGGCCTTGGTGGGGGTTTCGATCCAGGAGCGCCGCTGGAATCTTCCTTTCGATCCCATCGCGCCTCTCCGTCTACCGGGCACCGAAGCCATCGAAACCATCCAGCGCAACCCGGCACCCGTTTTCCACGAGATCCGCGCAGGTGGATGGCTTTCATGGAACGCGCCCTCTCGTGGGTTGTGCTGGGCCGACACGCGGCTGGTCCTCCACGATGCGGATTTTGTGCGACAATATCTGGATGTCGCCGACCATCCCGATCGATTCCCGGCCTTCTCGCGCCGTTGGAACTTTGGTTACACCTTGCTTCCCATCGTCGAATTCGACCGTTTCCGCCCTCTGGCCGCATTCCTGTTGCGATCCCATGAATGGGAACTGGTCCACTGCGATGGCGCATGGATCCTGTTCCGGCGCCGTTCGCCTCCAGGCAGCGCCGAGCGAACAGCCGCGGTTTCCGATCTGTCAGAATCCGTCCATCGGCGCTTTGGCGCCAATCCCTTGCTGGAACGCCACGTGCGCGACAATCTCCAGGAATATTTGTCGCTGACCGGGAGGTCGCCGTGATCGTGGTCACCGGAGGTGCCGGAGCCATGGGTTTGCGGCTGGTTCGCCTGCTGCGCTCATGGGGCGACGAAGTCTGCGCCGTGGGCTTGCCCGGAGATCCCAACGCGCGGCTGGTGGAAAAGCTGGGAGCGCGCTACCGCGGCGCCGACATCCGCGATCCATCGTCGCTCGTCTCCGCCTTCGAAGGTGCCACAAGGGTGGCGCACCTCGCGGCTCTCGTGGTCGCTCGTCGCCATCCTGAAGCGCTGCATTCCATCAACGTGGAAGGCACGCGCAACGTCCTGAACGCGGCCCTCTCCGCGGGCGCGTCAAAATTCGTCCATGTCTCGTCGATATCCGTCCATTACCACAGGCAAAACGATTATTCGCGATCCAAACGCGATGCCGAGGGCCTGGTCCGCGATAGCGCCTTGGATTGGACCATCCTGCGCCCCACCCTCGCCTGGGGCGATCCGGCCGCGTTGGAATACGCGTCCTTCGCACGCTCCGTTGCGAAATGGCCGTTGCTTCCGCTGCCGGAAAGAGGCAGGGCGATGAAGAGCCCGGTGCATGTGGACGATCTCGCTTGCGCGTTCGCGACCGCCTTGGATCCGTCCGTGGCAAGCCGGATGTCGATCGATCTGCCCGGACCCGAACAGCTTTCGCTGCGACAGATGGCCGTTCGGATACGCCGTTCCAGAGGTTCGCTTGGCGCGACGATTCCCGTGCCTCGCCGATTTTCCTCCGCCCTCGTTCGCACGCACGCCGCCATCTGGCGTTCGCTGGGACTCGAACCCTTCGCCGATTGGCAGACATGGACGGGCCTGGTCGAGGATGCCGCACCCGACCCCGACCTCGCGCGACAAGTCTTGTCATGGAATCCACGCGCCTTCGATCCCACGGTCGATGGTCTGGGAGAAGGAACTCGAAGTTGAAGATCGGCATATTCATTCCCGCCTACCAGGCCGCCGCCACCTTGGACTCCGTCTTCGAGCGCATCCCCGCCGACCTGCGGGAGCATCTGGCCCACATCGTGGTCGTGGTCGACGGCTGCACCGACCAGACGGAATCCGTCGTGCGCCGTCGGATGCAACGCGATGCCAGCATCCAGCTGGTCCTGCATCCGGCCAACCTGGGTTACGGGCCATCGGTGCGCGACGGCATCGAGGCGATCTCGCGCACGGACTGCGACATCGCCGTGTGTCTGCACGCCGATGGACAATATCCGCCCGAGCTGATCCTTCCTCTTGCGTTGCGAATGAAGGAGAGGAGGCTCGATCTTCTGCAAGGCTCCCGTCATCATTCCGGAGGTGCGATGCGCGGAGGCATGCCGTTGTACAAGATCGTCGCGGGCAAACTGCTTGTGCGTCTGGAGAACGCCGTGTTCGGTGTGCGGATGACCGACTACCACTCCGGCTTCCTGTTCTATTCGCGTCGCGCGCTGGACGCCGTCCCCTTCGACAAGCTCGGCACATCCTTCGATTTCGATCTTCAAGCCATCGCTTGCGCTTGCGCTCTGCGACTGGCGGTGGGGGAAGAACCCATCCCCACGCGCTACGCCGACGAAGTCTCGCATCTCAACCCGTTCACCTACGGTTTGCGCGTGCTGCAAGTCCTGCGTCGATATCGTCGTGGCGATTTCCATCGGCTCTGCGGAGTGTGAGGCTAATTTCTGGAAATGAGCCAGCTCGCTTCCAGATTCCGACACGTCTTCTTCCGCATCCAAAATCCGTTGCAACGTCTGGAGGCACTCAAGGTGGTCCTCGAAGACGAACGGAGCCGGATCCGGCGCGAATTCGAAGCGGGAGCGACGGCATCGGCGAGCTCCGCCGCCTTGTCGGATCTTGTCGATGCGCTTTTGCGCAGCCATCTGGAAGCGCGCATGAACACGGTTCCGGCGGCCTGGGACATCGCGCTCGTGGCGGTGGGTGGATACGGTCGTCGCGAAATGTGCCCCAAGTCCGATGTCGACCTCTTGATCCTCACGCACCCCAAGGCCAGCGCCGCGGTGAGCGCCGAGATCGAACAGATGCTCTACCCCTTGTGGGATCTGGGGTTCGTGCTTGGCCAAGCGGTGCGATCGGTCAATGATTGTCGCAAGGCGTCGGAATCCGACGTCGAAACCTACACGGCATTCTTGCAGGAGCGCTTCCTGGGCGGGAACTTCGAGCTCTATCGCGAGTTCGCGAATTTCGTCGGCGAACGCCCCAATCGCCGTCGGCTCGACAACCTGGTGCGGATGAAGCTCGCGGAGCGCGACAAGCGCCTGGCCACCCAAGGCAAGCTCGCGCAGATGCTGGAGCCCAACCTCAAGGAAGGTCGCGGTTGTTTGCGCGATCTGCACAGCCTGGTGTGGCTCGCGGGAATCCAGCACGGTGCGCGCGGCTTGGACGATCTCGTGCGCCACGGCATCGCCAGCCCCGAGGAGTTGGAAGAAATCCGCGCCGCCAACGAATTCCTGCTGCGCGCCCGCATCGCGCTGCACCACGTGAGCGGACAGAAGAGCGACCGCTTGGGCTTCGCCGAACAGATCGACGTGGCGAAGGCGTTGGGCTACCATGACAACGATCGTCAGAAGGGCGTGGAGCTTTTCCAGAAGGACTTCTACCGACACGTGCGCACGGTCGACTCGGTGACCTCGCAGTACTGCGACCAGATCGTGTTCGCCGAGCAGAAGAAGACCAAGTCGAAAAGTGTCGACCCCCGTTTCGTGGTGG